>RZYG01000173.1 GCA_009930415.1 Spartobacteria bacterium
CTCAGCTTGCTGAGACCGCAGCTGTTCCCAAATTTCTCCAAACCCGGTCCGAGCAAGCTCGGCCCCTACGATTCAGAGCCCGAAATCCGTCTTGCGCCCCTTGACCCGTCCCCCTTCATTTTAAACTGTTTTCCGGCGGCGGGCGCGGTAGGATAGACAAGATATGAGCGATTTCGAAACCGCGCAGCGTTTATGGGCGCCGTGGCGCATGGAGTTCATCCGCGCACCGCAGGAGTCCGGCTGTTTCCTCTGCCGGATCGCCGGCGGGCCGGCGCACGACGCGGAGAATCACGTGGTGGGGCGGCGCGGGACGGCGCTGCTGCTCTTGAACCGATTCCCGTACACCGGCGGCCACCTGATGGCGGCCCCGGTGCGGCACGTGGCGACGCTGGCGGAACTGGCGGCCGACGAAATGCGCGACCTGATGGAGCTGGTCTGCCGGGGCCAGCGGCTGCTGGCGGGCGTGATGCGGCCGGAGGGGTTCAACGTGGGCATCAACGAAGGCGCGGCGGCGGGGGCGGGCCTGAAGGACCACCTGCACGTGCACGTCGTGCCCCGGTGGGAGGGCGACACGAATTTCATGCCGGCGGTGGGCGGCGCGCGGGTCGTGCCGCAGGCGCTGGCGGACACCTGCGCGGCGCTGCGGGCGGAGTGGGAACGGATCGGAAACTAGAATTCAGCATGCACCATCCGGCATCAAACGAATTTCAGGGGAACAGCCCGGCTCGGCAGGGATGCCTCGCCCTACCCAGAGGGCGGTGGGGTTGGCTTTGGGTAGGGCGAACCCTCCGGGTGAGCCGCGAGCGATCATCGCGCGCAAAAAACCGCTTCTTCTCGCAAACCACCCGGACGGCGCGGCGCGCCGTCCCTACCCAACCGCAGCGGGGCGTTGGCGCGCATGCCTGAGCGCACGATCCATTTCGACAACGCGCGCGAGGCGCAGGACGTGACGGGGCCGCGCGGGGAATACCTGCCGCCGCTGGAGCAGGCGTTCGGCGTGGCGGCGGTCACGCGCGATCTGTGGCTGAAGCTGGAAAGCGAGGCGGCGAAGCTGGCGGCGGCCGGCGCGTTCGTGGACGGCCTGCTGCGCGCGCGGAACGCGGGCGTGGCGCTGAATCCGCATGCCGTGGCCTACGCCCGGCAGGCCTACGCGGAGGGGCGCGGCGCGGAGGTGGACCGGCTGGCGGGGCTGCGCGTGGACGTCGCGCCCGGCCGAGCGCCGGTGTTCCCGCGCACGTTCGGCCAGGCGGAATTCCTCGAAACCATCCGGCGCAGCGATCTGACGTTCGGCCTGGGCCCGGCGGGCACGGGCAAGACCTGGCTGGCGATGGCGATGGCCGTCTCGGCGCTGCTGAAGAACGAAGTGACGCGCATCGTGCTGACCCGCCCGGCCGTGGAAGCCGGCGAGGCGCTCGGCTTCCTGCCCGGCGACCTGCAGCAGAAGATTTTGCCGTATCTGCGGCCGCTCTACGACGCGCTCTATGAAATGATGCCGGCGGAGGACGTGCCGGAGCTGGTCGAGCGCGGGACGATCGAAGTGGCGCCGCTGGCCTACATGCGCGGGCGGACGCTCAACCGCGCGTTCGTCATCCTGGACGAAGCGCAGAACACGACGCGCGAGCAGATGCTGATGTTCCTGACGCGGCTGGGTTTCGGCTCCAAGGCGGTGGTCAACGGCGACCTGACGCAGGTGGATTTGCCGGCGCACAAGCTGCCCGGCCTGCTGGAGGCGGAATATCTGCTGCGCAAGGTGCCCGGCGTGGGCATCGTGCGCCTCGGCGCGGCGGACGTGGTGCGGCATCCGCTCGTGCAGCGGATCATCGAGGCCTACCGCGGCCGCGAAAAGGGCGCCGGCAACGGCAACGGCAACGGAGGGACGGGCTGATGGCGTGGTTCGGCAAGAAAACCAAATCCGTCCGGAGCGCGCGGCCGGCGACGCCCCCGCGCGTTCCCGGCCGGGGCCTGCGGGCGGCGGGCCATGCGGCGCTGCTGCTGGGGATGTGGCTCGCCGGCGTGGGCTTCCTGCATCTGGGCGGGCCGCCGCGCCACGCCGGTTTGGCGGAGGGCCAGCGCGCGCCGGCCACGGTGGTGGCGTCGGTGGACTTCGATTGCGTCAACATCGCGGCGACGGATTTGCTGCGGCGGCAGGCCGTCGAAGCCGTCGTGCCGGTCTTCCGCGTCCGTTTGGTCGGCTTGCAGGCGGCGGGGCGGACGCTGGAAAAGCTGGCGGATCGCGCCGTGGCGCTGCGGCGGCAGGCGGCGGCTGCGGCGGGGGTGGCGGCGGAACTGGAAGGGGTGGCGGATCTGCTGGGCATCGCGCTGCCGGGCGCGGCGCTGGCGGAGCTGTTTCCGGCGGGCCGGGAACTGGACGTGCTGGCGGCGCTGAAGGAGAGCCTGGACGGCACGTGGACCAACGGCATTTTGTCGGATCTGGACCGCGAAAGCGGATTCCAGGGATTGTCGCAGAGCGAGGCCGTCGATTTGGCTCCGGCGCCGGAGGCCGGGGCCGGCGCGTACCGGCGGGTGCGGATCGCGGAGTTGCCGTCGGCGGAAGCCGCCGTGGCGGCTTTCCGCGCGGAGGCGCAGCGGCGCCTGGCGAAGCTGGAGCTGGACGGGGACGCCGCGGCCCTCGAAGCGCTGGCGCGGCCGGCGCTGCGGCCGAACCTCGACTACGACCACCGCGCCACGCAGGAGCGCCGCCTGGCCGCGCAAGGCCAGGTGGAGCCGGTCGAAATGACCGTGCGGACGGGCACGACGATCATGGAGGAAGGCACGCCGGTGCTGCCGCAGACGCTGGAAATGCTGGAGGCCTACAACCGGCGCATGGCGGAACTGGAATCGCCCCGCGACCGGCAGGTCAAGCGGCTGGGCGATGCCGCGCTGCTGCTGATCGTGCTGGCGATGTGCGTGGGCTGGCTGCAGGCCACCCGGCCGGGCATTTTCGCGAAGGCCCGCCGCAAATGGCTGCTGGCGACGCTGGGGCTGCTGGCGGTCGGGCTGGCGAGTTCGTACCGCTACGTGTCGACGGGGCTGAACTGGATTCCGCCCTGGCTGGCGCCGTTCGCGTTTCCCATCGCGCTGCCGGCGATGCTGGCGGCGCTGATCCTGGGCGCGCCGGCGGGATTGGCCGTGGGGCTGTGGAGCGGGCTGGCGGCGGCGCTGACGTTCGGGCGCAGTTTCGAGCTGCTGCTGCTGGGGCTGGGTTCGTCGGCGCTGGCGGTGATCCTGCTGCGCGACGTGCGCAAGCGCGCGCAGGTGATGCGCGCGGGACTGGCGGTGGGCGCGCTCTCCGGGGCGCTGGCGCTGGTGCTGGCCGCCCTGGCCCGGCAGACGCCGGCCACGCTGCTGACGCAGATGGGCACGGGGCTCGCCGCCGGGCTGTTCGCGGCGCTGGCCGCCTTGCTGCTGCTGCCGTTCGTGGAATGGCTCTTCCGCCACACGACGAACATCTCCCTGCTGGAACTGGCCGACATGAGCCATCCGCTGCTGCAGCGCCTGGCGCTGGAGGCGCCGGGCACCTACCACCACAGCCTGCTGGTGGGGGCGATCGGCCAGGCCGCGGCCAACCGGATCGGCGCGAACGGCCTGCTGGTGCTGGTCGCCGCCTATTTCCACGACGTCGGCAAGCTGGCGAAGCCGGAATTCTTCGTGGAGAACCAGCGCGGCGGGGAAAACCCGCACGACGGCCTCGCGCCGAGCATGAGCGCGCTGGTGATCCAGTCGCACGTCAAGGAAGGCCTGACGCTCGCCAAGCGCTACAAGCTGCCCCGGCCGCTCGTGGACGGCATCCGCACGCACCACGGCACGGGGCTGACGTCCTATTTCTACCAGGTCGCCCGGCGCTCGCTGAAAGACGCCGGCCTGGCGGAAGACGCCGGGCTGGAAAGCAGCTACCGCTACGACGGGCCCAAGCCCTGGACCCGCGAACAGGCCATCCTGATGCTGGCCGACACGGTCGAGGCCGCGTCGCGCTCGCTGGAGAAGCCGACGCCCCACCACATCGCCGAAATGGTGGATGCCCTCGTGCGCGACAAGCTGCTCGACGGGCAGCTCGACCGGTGTCCGCTGACGCTCGAAGACCTGCACGAAATCCGCGCGGCGTTCACGTTCGCGCTGGCCAACGTGCTGCATGGAAGGAATCCCTATCCCCGTGAAAATCCGCCTGCTCAACCGGCAGCGGGCGCTGCGGGTCCGGCTGCCGGCGGTCCGGCGGTTGCTCCGGACGCTCGCGCGCCGGGCGTTTCCGGCTGAGGCGCCTTTCGCCGAATGGACGGTCGTGCTGACGGACGACGCCGCGATGCCCGCCTACAAGGCGGGCTGTTTCGGCGTGCGCGCGCAGACCGACGTGGTGACGCAAGCCTACGCCGCCGTGCCGGGCGTCTGCGCCGCGACGGCGGATCTGGTCGTCAACGCCGAGCGGGCGCGCGCGGAAGGCCGGCAACGGCCCGGCGGCCCGGCGCGCGAGCTGGCGCTCTATCTCGCCCACGGCCTCGATCATCTGGCGGGCGCGGACGACGATACGCCGGCGCGCCGCCGCGCCATGCGCCGCCGCGAAACCGCGTGGCTGGACGCCGATCCGGCGGCCTGGAAGGGAATCGCGCCGCGATGATCCTGAAGGACGACGCCCTCGCGCTGCGGAGCTATCCGTTCGGCAACACCTCGCGGATCGTCGTGTGGCTGTCGCGCAGCTACGGCAAGCTGGCGACGCTGGCGAAGGGCAGCCAGCGCGAGCGCAGCGCGTTCCTGGGGCAGGTGGATCTGTTCTACACCTGCGAAATCCTCTTCTACGCCCGCGAGCAGCGCAACCTGCACGTGCTGAAGGAATGCGCCCCGCTGGCAACGCGGCCGGCGTTCCGGACGGATTGGCGCGCCTGCGCCGCGGCGTCCTACGCCGCGGGGCTGCTGGACCGCGCGATGCCTTTCGGGCCCGCGCCGGCCGGTCTCTTCGATCTGCTGGCGGACACGCTCGACCAGCTCGCCGTCCGCACGCCGGGGCCGGCCTTCCTGCCGCGGTTCGAGCTGCGCCTGCTGCGGGAACTGGGCCTCGCGCCCGATTGGGACCGCTGCGGCAAGTGCCGCGCCGACCTGCGCGGCGCGGCCGGCGCGCGGATGGACGTCGCGCACGGCGCGCTGCTGTGCCCGGCCTGCGGCGCCGACCGCGGCGCGGCCGTCTCGGCGGCGGCGCTGGAGGCGCTCCGCGCCATGCAGGGCGCCACGTTGCCGGCGGCATTGCCCGAACGCGTTTTCCGCGAAGTCCGCGCCCTCGCCGGCGGCCTGCTCGAACACCACGCCGATCTCGATCCGCGCGCGCGCGCCGTCGCCTTCCAGGTCCTCGCCGCGGGGTGAGGGGGGGCGGTTCTTGGGGTAGGGCGGCTTGGCCCAAGCCGCCGGGAAATCCGCGGCGCGTTGGGCCAACGCGCCCTACCTCCAAACCGGCCGCAGTCGGACGTTTCCCCGATTTTTACGTGGAACGTAAAAACTTTGTAAGCGTGTGGCGGGGGACCTCCTTACTTGATTGATCAGGGCGGGGCATAGTCGTGGTCCAACAGAAAGGACCCGACGATGTTTCACGTGAATCAGA
>RZYG01000174.1 GCA_009930415.1 Spartobacteria bacterium
AATCCCGACACCCCGCTGGCCGACCAGCCCAACGCCTACGCCGGCGATCCCGACATGTTCTTCCGGGCCATCGCCGTCCTGCGCCTCGCCAATCCCGACGCCCACATCCCCGCCACCACCGCCTTCGACACGCTGTTCCCGAACGGCCGCGACCTCGCCCTGCAGCGCGGCGCCAACGTCTTCATGCCCAACGCCACCCCCGGTCCTTTGCGCAAGAACTACCAGCTCTATCCCGGCAAGCCCTGCATCGACGAGGACGCCGACGACTGCGCCCTTTGCGTCCAGGCCCGCCTCCGCGCCCTTGGCCGCCCCCTCGCCCCAGGGCCCGGACATTCCCTAAAATAGATCCAAAACTTGAACATTGGATATTGATCATTGGATATTGGATATTCAGATCGCTGGTTGCAGGTGACAGGTGGCAGGTTGCAGGCCATTCTGACCTCTGAACTCTGACCTCTCCCCTTCCCCCCCCATGCCCGAACTCCCCGAAGTCGAAACCGTCGTCCGCGGGCTGCGCGCCGCGGGCCTGGTCGGCCGGCGCATCGTCCGCGCGCAGGTGTTGTGGCCCAAGACCGTCGCCGCGCCCGCTGCCGCGCGGTTCGCGCGGGAAATCCGCGGGCGGGAAATCCGGCGGATAACCCGCCGCGGCAAGTTCATCGTGGCCGAACTCTCCGGCGGTTTCACGCTGCTGGTCCATCTGCGCATGAGCGGCCATCTGGACGTCGCGCCCGCCGGCGCCCGCCCGCGCCGCCACGACCGCGTCGTCTGGACGCTCGACGACGGCCGCCAGCTTCGCTTCGAGGACACCCGCAAGTTTGGGCGGGTCTGGCTGGTGCGCGATCCTGCCCGCGTGCTGGGCAACCTCGGGCCCGAGCCGCTGGCCATTTCTCCGTCCGCCTTCGCGGCCGGACTGGCGGCCCGCGCGCGGCTTCTCAAGCCCCTGCTGCTCGACCAGACCTTTTTGGCCGGCGTCGGCAACATCTACTCCGACGAAGCCCTCTGGGCCGCGCGGCTGCATCCGCGGCGGCGTTCCGACACGCTAACCGCCGCGCAAGCCGCGGAACTGCTGCGGGCGCTCCGGTCCGTCCTGCGCAAGGGCATCCGGAATCTCGGCACCACGTTCGGCGCCGGAAAAACCCATTTCGTTTTGCCGCGCGGCGAGCGCGGCCGCAACCAGGAACAGCTCCAGGCCTACGGCCAAACCGGCGCGCCCTGCCCCCGCTGCGGCACCCCCCTCAAGCGCATCCTCGTCGGCCAGCGCGCCACGCACGTGTGTCCCCGCTGCCAACGGGCGCCGCGGCGCTAGAGCGCGAGGAGTTCCTGGACGTCGTCCCAGGTGAGGTTGTGGACGTCGCCGGCGTCGTCGCCGTCTTCGAGCGTGGCGTTGTAGAGCTGCTGTTTCTTGCGCTGGAGGGCCAGGACGCGCTCTTCGATGGAGTCCTGGGCGATGAGCTTGACGCTGTAGACGGTGCGCTTCTGGCCGATGCGGTAGGCGCGGTCGGTGGCCTGGTTTTCGACGGCGGGATTCCACCACGGATCGTAGTGGATGACCATGTCGGCGCCGGTCAGGTTCAGGCCCGTGCCGCCGGCCTTGAGGCTGATGAGGAAGAGCGGGATGGACGGATCGCGGTTGAATTCCTGCACGATCTTGAGGCGCTCCTGGGTCGCGCCGTCGAGATAGCAGTGGCGCAGGCCGCGGCGGTTCAGTTCGCCGCGCAGGATGGTCAGCATGGAGACGAACTGGCTGAAGACCAGCACGCGGTGGCCGGCATCCATCGCTTCGTCGAGCAGTTCGAAGAACAGGTCCATCTTGGCGGAGGGTTCCTTGAACTGCAGATCGGGCAGCTTGAGCAGATCGAGATGGCAGCAGGTCTGGCGCAGGCGCAGGAGCGTGTTGAGAATCTCGAACTTGGAACGCTGGAAGCCCTGCGCGGCGACGAGTTCGGCGATCTTGCGGCGGGAATCCTCGAGCAGGGCGACGTAGACTTTCTGCTGGTCGGGGCTGAGGGCGCAGCCGGCGATGCGCTCGATCTTGGGGGGCAGTTCCTTGGCGACGTCGCGTTTCATGCGGCGCAGGAGGAACGGGCGCAGCTTGCGGCGCAGCTTCCACTGGGCAAGCTCGCCTTCGGGGCCGCCCTGCGCGATGGGCTGCTCGATGTTGCTCCGGAAGGCGTCGTGCCGGCCGAGATAGCCGGGCATGAGGAAGTCCATGATGCTCCACAGGTCGGACACGCCGTTTTCAATGGGCGTGCCGGTCAGGACGAAGCGGTGCTCCGCCCGCAGCCGCTTGGCGGCCTGGGCGTTCTGGGTGGACTGGTTCTTGATGTGCTGGGCTTCGTCGAGCACGACGGAGAGGAATTCGATGGCTTCGTATTGGGCGACGTCGCGCCGCATGAGGGCGTAGGAGGTGACGACGACGTCGAGCTGGGCCAGGTCTTTCCAGCGCGCGTGGCGGTCGGCGCCGGTCATGGTGCCGATTTTGAGCCAGGGGGTGAAATGGGCGGCTTCGGCCACCCAGTTGTCCACGAGACTGGTCGGACAAACGATCAGCGAGGGCTTGCGGTCCGCGCCGGTGCGTTCGGCGGCGGCCATGGTGAGCCAGACGAGGGTCTGGAGGGTCTTGCCGAGGCCCATTTCGTCGGCCAGGATCCCGCCGAAGCGGTTGCGCTGCAGGAAGCGCAGCCAGCGGACGCCGTCTTTCTGGTAGGGACGCAGGAGGCGCTCGAAGGCAGGATCGAGCGGCTCGGCTTCCATCGGTTCGAGGCGGTTTTTCCGGGCGGCGCCCTGGATCCAGGCGGGGGGTGCCTCGACGTCGACGCCGTCGAGGGCCTGGAGGGCGCTGGCGGCATAGGCGGCATAGACCGGCGCGAGGCGGAAGCTGCCGGGGCGGCGGCCCTCGCCCGACGCGCAGTCGGCGAACACGCTCTGCAGGGCGCGGATGGCGTCGGCGTCCAGCAGGACGACGCGGCCGTCGCGCTCGACGAAGGCATCGCCCTTGAGCAGGGCGCGCTGCACGTCGGCGCCGGTCGGACCGCCGTCCGCGCCGGCGTCGTACTCGAAGCGGACGTCGAACCAGCCGTCGGGGCCGTTCTCGGGTTCGATGCGCACGACGGGGGTGGCGAAGACGGCGTTTTCCATGGTGGTGCGGATGCGGCCGTCCCAAGCGATGCGCCACCCTTTGCGGCGCAAGGCGGGAACGGCGCTGCCGAGGAAATTGAGAACTTCGCGCGTGCCGACGATGGGCTTGAGTTCGCCGCCGTGGCGGCCGGCCAGGCCATAGCGCGCCAGCGCGGCCAGGGCCTGCTGTTCCGCCGGCAGATCGCGCACGGTGTAGCGCAGGATGTCGTCCGGGTCGGGATGGGCGAACGAGCCGCGCGCGGAAGGCTGCGCGGCAGTGAGTTCGACGTCGCCGTAGACCGCCACGAGGCGCGCGGCGAGGCTGGCGGGGCTGCCGCGCACCTCCAGGCGCATCTCGGGCGTTTCGGGCTCGAAACCGAAGACGTCGGAGCCGACTTCGGCTTCCACGCGGACGAGCTTTTCGAGGCGGGGCAATTCCTCGCGCAGGAACCGCGGCACGTCGGCCCGGGGCACGACGACCTGGCGGCGGTAGATTTCCCAGAGGGGCGCGGGCAGCAGGTGGTCCAGCGGCCAGAAGTGGCCGCCGCCGAACACCCAGCCGCTCTTGCCGGCGACGAGATAGGTCGGGAATTCCGCGCCGCGCATGAAAGGCAGCTCGACGTGCGCCACCAGCAGCAGCTCGCCGTTTTCGTGGTCCAGGTCCACGCGGAGCACGCTGGACACGCGGGTGGCGTGTACGGGCAGTTCGCGGCCGCCCTCCTCTTCCAGTGCGCGGCCGGACTGCAGCGCCAGCAGATTGGCGAAATCCTCCAGGCCGAACGCGAGCTCGTCGGGCACGGTGCCGCCGGCGATTTCCTCCAGCACGAACAGGAGGGCTTCTTCGTGCGGCACCAGGCCGAGCACGGCGTCGCGCGGAACCGCGCCGATGGGATGGCGCGCGCCGCGATATTCGAGGAACGTCCGCACGGGCACCTGCCCCGCCAGCGCCCGCTCGCGCCAGCCGGACGGCAAGACGAGATGCAACGCGCAGTTCAGCGCGCCGGGCGTGCCCGGCTCCGCGCGCCGGAAAAACGCTTGCGCGGCGACCTGCCGCATGTGCTGCGCCTTGCGCTCTTCTTCCCGCAGCTTGCGTTCGCGCTCGGGATCGTCGTTGCGCTGCAGCAGCGCCAGGCCCAGGGCGATGACGTGGGCGCAGATGATGCCGCGCTCCACGTTGTCGCGGCACGGGCACAGGTTCTCGCAGGAGTGGTCCGGCAGGATCCGGGCGGCGGTCTTGATGGACCGGCTGCCCCAGGAAATCGTGCCCTGGATGTGCTCGGCGTCGGCCGCGGCGTCCAGCACCAGGCCGCGCTCGAACAGCGTGCGGCCGTCCCGGAAGGTGACGGCCCCCCCCCAGTCCTGCAGCATCTTGGTTGTAAACGGCAATTTCACGGGCATCCGCCGGCGGAAATCCGGCGCCAAACAAACGGGAGAAGATACCGATCGGCCCGGAAAAGGCAATCTTCGAAAAGGGCGAAACGCTTTTTCGCGCCGGGGCGCCCGAATTTCCCGCTTGCCCGGCGGAGGGCCGGTCCGTATTCTCCTGCCCCAACGTGTTCCGTCCGGGCCGGTCCCGCTGGAACCGCGTTTTCCGTTTGCGCATAGAAGGAAAGAGAGTCCGCAATGGCCATGATGATTTCCAAGTTCCATAAGCTGATCCAGTCCCGCCTGCTCTGGGGGACCTTCCTGGTGGTCATCGTCTTCTCGTTCGTCATCTGGGGCATGGTGTGGCCGTCCGACCTCGACCAGGCCGAACAGGCGAACGCCGCCGGCAGCCTCGACGGCGCACCCGTGAGCCACGGCGAATTCCGCGCGGCCTATCTGAACACCTATCTGGCGCGGGCCTTGACGCTGGGCCGGGAAATCCAGTCCACCCCCGAAAGCGACGCCATCCTGCGCCAGCTGTCCTGGCAGCGCCTCGCCACCCTGCGCGAAGCCAACCAAATGGGCATCGCCGCCACCGACGACGAGGTCCGCGGCGCCATCCGCGCCAACTTCGCCGAAACCAACGGCGTCTTCGATCCCGCCCGCTACCAGGCCTTCCTGCAGAATCTCATCCGCCCGCTCGGCTTCTCCACCGCCCAGTTCGAGCAGTATCTCCGCGAGGAAATCCAGATCCAGAAAATGGCCAGCCTGATCGGCCGCCAGGCCCAGGTCACCCCGCTCGAAATCCGCCGGACGTTCGACACCCTGCTGGACACCTTCGCCGTCGAGTACGTCTTCGTCGGCCCCGCCGACGTCGAACAGGACGTGAAGGTCGCCGACGCCGACGTCCGCGGGCTGTTCGACGAAGATCCCGCCGCCTTCACCATCCCCGAGCAGCGCGAAATTTCCCATGCCGCCTTCCCCGTGGCGGACTATCTCGACGAAACCCTCGAGATTTCCGACGAGGACGTGCAGGACTACTACGAATTGCGCATCGAGGACTACACGACCACCGAAACCGACACCAACGGCCAGC
>RZYG01000447.1 GCA_009930415.1 Spartobacteria bacterium
TTTTTCCCCGCCCGGTCACCGCCCGGACCTACGGATGGTCCCCATGTCCTGACTGTCCCGATCGTTGAACATTGGATATTGAATATTGGATATTGGATATTGAAAAGGGTTCCAGGTTGAGGAGGGTTCCAGGTTTCAGGTTGAAGGTTTCCGGACATCGGACCTCGGACCTCCGACCTCGGACCTCGCTCCCCTCTCCGTCCTCCGTCTTTAGCCTACAGCCTACTGCCTACGATCTCCTCCCCCTGTCCCCCCCCATCGCCGCCACCAGCGGCCTCGCCGCCACCGACCAATCCAGCGTGGTTTCCACCCACGCGCGGGCCTGCCGACAGGCCTCGTCGTAGGCCTCCGGCTCCCGCTCCAGCCGCCCCAGCACCTCCGCCAACGCCCCGGCCACGTCGGCGGTGGCGATCACCGAGGCAAACCGGTTCAATTCCTCGAATCCGCGCAACCCCACGGGCGTCCCAATCACGATTTTGCCGTGCGCGATGTAATCGGGAATCTTCAGGCTCGATCCCGTCCCGCTGCGCATCGGCGCCAGCGCCACCTCGGCCAAACCGAACAGGGCTTCCTTGACGTCTTCCTCCACCGGCCCGGTGAACACCACGTTGGATCCCGGCTCCGGGCCGCCCCTTTCGCGATAGGAGTGCGCGTTCATCCCCACCACCGCAAAAACGAGCTGCGGAAACGCGGGGGCCAGCGTGCCGATGATGAAATCCGCCGCCTCCCGGTTGGGGTTGTGGAGCGCGCCCACGAAGACCGCCAGCGGACGCGCCAGCCCGGCGGCTTGGCGCTCCCGGCGCGCCAAGCTCGGTTCCACCGCCCGGCAAGCTTTCACGTCCACCCCGTTGGGCACGACCACTTGTTGCGCGGCGCAAGCGGGGTTGCGCTTCGCCGCCGCCGCCCGATCGTCTTCCGTGCAATAAACCGCGGCCGACACCTCGGCCAACGCGGCGCTTTCCCACGCCGTCAACTTCCGGGTCGCCGCTTCGTTCTCGCCCCCGTAGGCCTGCCGGATGAACTGCGCATAATCGTCGTGGGCATCGTAAAACGTCTTCTGCCCCGGCCGGCCATGCGCCTTGACCACGGGCCAGGCCGTCGGATGGGTGAACCCCCACGC
>RZYG01000448.1 GCA_009930415.1 Spartobacteria bacterium
TCCTAAATTTAAATATGAACTGCAACATCAAGCTTATGCTGGCCGAGCGTTAGCTCGGCTGGTATTGTGGCTGTGTATGAAGCAGTATGGACACATAAAGAAGACTGAGCGGCTCGAAATTGGCATCTTGCTCAAATGTGGCTACTCAGACCAGGAAATCGCTGACGTGCTTGGTCATCACCGTAGCACTATCTACCGCGAACGTACCAAGAACGCAGTCAATGGCGAATATATCCCTGCCAAGGCGCAACACAAAGCCTACGTCAACCGGAAGTATGCAAAATATCAAGCCATGCGTATAGTGGAGGATATGAAGTTGCGTGAGTACATAGAGACAAAACTGTTGCATGAAGAATGGAGCCCTGACCAAGTTGCTGGTCGGTTGGCCCGTGAAATAGGACTGCGCCAAGTCTCCACTCCGACTATCTACAAATACATTCGCAGCCCATACGGCCGGCAACTCGAGTATGAGCTCGATTTGGTGAAGAAAAAGCGCCAGAAGAGCAAACAGAAGTGGCAGCGCAAGGTAACGGCCCTAGAAGATCGTATCTTCATCGACGAGCGCCCTGACGCTGTCAACGACCGTAGCCAATTCGGTCATTGGGAAGCCGACTTCATCGTCAGTGGTAAACAATACGGCAATACCTCGCTCCTCGTACTCCACGAGCGTGTCAGTCGCTATACACTCATCGCTAAGATTAAGGCTCGTACTGTCCGAGAAGTTGAGAATGTTTTCATCGAAGCTTTGCCACTCATCGGCAACTTCGAAAGCCTGACGCTCGACAATGACATCGCCTTCCAAAAGCATGTCCAGCTTAGTCAGCTCATCCAGGCGCCAGTCTATTTCTGCCAACCCTACCACTCGTGGGAGAAAGGCGGTGTCGAGAACGCCAACAAACTAATCCGTCAGTACGTCCCGAAGAGCTGCGACATCGCTGCCTACACAGATCGAGAGATATGGGATATCCAACACAAGCTTAACGGCAAGCCGAGGAAAATCCTCGGCTACCAAACCGCCAAAGAAGTCTTTGAACACTACCAGAAGGAGACACTACATGTATAGCAAACTAACCCAACAAAAAACCCAACTTGTTGCAGTTGGGGGTTGTATGCAGG
>RZYG01000175.1 GCA_009930415.1 Spartobacteria bacterium
TTCCAATCTCAGACCGCATCCAGAATCAGCAACCCTGGGAATCTAAGAAAGAAGAAAGAAAAACGACGCCATCGCTTGACTGTCCCCATAGAAGGGCGAACCCTCTGGGTGAGCCGTTGTTCATCGAGATTCAATCGCTAGCTAAAAGGTGGATTCGCTTTATGCGCCCCGCGGCATCGCAACGGCCGCGCCCCTCGCAACATGAAGCGGGGAGGGCGGTTGCGGCGCGGGGCGGGGATTTCGCGGCGGGGGGACGTTTTTAAGGTGGAAAAGGGGGCGGGGGGCGGGGTATGGTTCGGGCTCGATTCGCGCCCGTTGGCGGGGATCGGCATCCGAACCGGAAAACCGGAGATTTCATGATTGTCGTGATGAAAAAAGGGGCGACCGAGGCCCAAATCCAGGCCATCGCCGAGCGTGCGGCGGACTGGAACCTGAAGGCGCACGTGAGCCCCGGCGCGGAAGTCACCGTGATCGGGCTGATCGGCGAAGAAGCCTCGACCCAGGTCCCGGCGCTGGAAATGATGCCGGGGGTGGAAAAGGTCATGCCGGTGCTGAAGCCCTACAAGCGGGCCAGCACGGAATTCCACCCCGAAAAAACCGTCATCAAGATCCCCCCGGCGCGGCACGGCGACCGGGGGCTGAGCATCGGCGGGGCGGGCGTGGTGGTGATGGCGGGGCCCTGTTCGGTCGAAACCCGCGACATGATCCTGTCGCTGGGCGCATTCCTGAAGGGCGCGGGGGCGCACATGATGCGCGGCGGGGCGTTCAAGCCGCGGACCTCGCCCTATGCCTTCCAGGGGCTGGGGGTCGAAGGGCTGCGCTATCTGGCCGAAGAGCGCTCCGTGGTCGGCCTGCCGGTCGTGACCGAGGTCATGGACACGCGCGACGTCGAAATGGTGGCGGAATTCGCCGACGTCATCCAGGTGGGCGCGCGCAACATGCAAAATTTCAATCTGCTGAAATCGCTCGGGCGCTGCGCGAAACCGGTGATGCTCAAGCGCGGGCTGGCGAACACGCTCGAAGAGCTGCTGATGAGCGCGGAATACGTGATGAGCGAGGGCAACCAGGACGTGATCCTGTGCGAGCGGGGCATCCGGACGTTCGAGAAGTTCACGCGCAACACGCTGGATCTGAGCGCGGTGCCGGTGCTGAAGCGCGAGAGCCACCTGCCGGTGGTGGTGGACCCGAGCCACGGCACGGGGCACTGGGATCTGGTGGCGCCGATGGCCAAGGCGGCGGTGGCCGCCGGCGCGGACGGCCTGATGCTGGAAGTGCATCCGGAACCGTCCAAGGCCGTCTCGGACGGGCCGCAGTCGCTGACGCCCAAGCGGTTCAAGGACCTGATGGGCGAACTGGAGCTCGTGGCCCGCGCCGTGGGCCGGAACCTGCATTGACGGGGGCTGGATTTGGAAACCGAACCGATCCTGACGCGCGAGCCGTGCATCGCGATCCTCGGCCTGGGGCTGATGGGCGCCTCGCTGGCGCTGGCGCTGCGCAAACGCGGCTATGCCGGCCGGCTGGTGGCGTTCGCGCGCAAGGAAACGACCCGGCGCGAGGCGCTGGCCCGCGGCATCGTGGACGAGGCGTATGCCGATCCGGATGCGGCGGTGAAAGACGCCAGCCTAACGGTGCTCTGCGCGCCGATCCGGGCCTGCGTGGAATTGGCGGCCGACGTCGCGCCGGCGCTGCGGCCGGGCACGCTGGTGACGGACGTGGGCAGCACCAAGGGGTGGATCTGCCGCCAGATGGCCGGCGTTTTGCCGTCAGGCGCCTTCGTGGGCAGCCATCCCATCGCCGGCTCCGAAAAACAGGGGCTGGAGGCGGCTTCGGCCGATCTCTACGAAAACGCCCTGACGGTCGTGGCCGCGGCGGCGGACGTGCCCGCGGAAGCCGTCGAGCGCGTGGCGGCGCTGTGGCGGTCGGCCGGATCGCGGACGTGCCGGATGGAACCGGAAGACCACGACCGCCTGCTGGCGCGGACCAGCCACCTGCCGCACGTGGCGGCCGCGGCGCTGGCCAAGGCCATCGGCCGCGATTCCGCCGAAAAGGTCGGCGCCTTCTGCGGGACGGGTTTCTACGACTCGACCCGCGTGGCGTCGGGGTCCATCGACATGTGGAACGACGTCCTCATGACGAACGCCCCGGCGGTGGCCGAGGAATTGCGGGCTTTCAAATTGGAAGTCGAGCGGGTATATGATGATCTCCAAGCCGGTCGCTTCGGCGACGTGGCGCAGTTCCTGGAACGGGCCCGCGCGGCCCGGACGGAACTTCTGAAGGGGCGGAGCCGATGAGGCCTCGTCCGCATAAAACCGAACCAAAAACGTAAAATGGCCATCCAGAAACAAACCAAAATCGTGCATCCCGGCGGCTTCGACGGCGGCGTGGTCCGCGTACCGGGCGACAAAAGCATTTCCCACCGGACCGCGCTGCTGGCGGGCATTTCCGCCGGCACGTCCGAAATCCGCGGTTTTTTGCAGGCGGAAGACTGCCTGAACACGCTGAAGGCGATGGAATCCTTCGGCGCGCGGTCGTGGATCGACGACGAAGGCGTGCTGTCCATCCAGGGCACGGGCGGCAAGATGATCGAACCGGCCGGGCCGTTGGACGTCGGCAATTCGGGCACCGGCATGCGCCTGCTGGCGGGGTTGTGCGCGGGCTCGCCGATCACCGTGACGCTGACGGGCGACGCCTCGCTGAATTCCCGCCCGATGCGGCGCATCAAGGAGCCGCTGGAACGGATGGGCGCGCAGGTGGAGCTGACGCCGCAGGGCACGGCGCCGATGACGATCCGCGGCGGGAAGCTGCATGGCATGGAGTACTCGCTGCCGACGGCCTCCGCGCAGGTGAAAAGCTGCTGCATCCTGGCCGGCCTCTACGCCGAGGGCCGCACGACGGTCCTCGAGCCGATCCCGACCCGCGACCATACCGAGCGCATGCTGCGCGCGGTGGGTGCCCCGATCCGGGTGGAAGGCCAGAACATTTCCGTGGACGGCTACGGGCCCAAGGGGCCCAAGTTCCTCGCGCGGCCCTACGTGGTGCCGGGCGACTTCTCCTCGGCGGCCTACTGGCTGGCCGCGGCCGCCGCGATCCCCGGCGCAACCGTCCGTGCGGAAGGCGTGGGCCTCAACCTGCGGCGCACCGCGCTGCTCGACGTTCTGCGGCGCATGGGCGCGCGCGTCGAGATCGAGCGCACCTCGGCCCCGACGGATCCGGAAGTCTACGGCAACGTGACGGTCTACGGCGCGGAGCTCAAGGGCACCGAAGTCGGTGGCGCGGAAATCCCCAACCTGATCGACGAACTGCCGCTGGTGGCCGTGCTCGGCGCGCTGGCGCAGGGCCGCACCGTCATCCGCGACGCCAGCGAGCTGCGCGTCAAGGAATCCGACCGCGTCGCGGTCATGGTCGAGAACCTCGCCGGCATGGGCGTGGCGGTCGCGGAACAGCCCGACGGCATGATCGTCGAAGGCCCCGCGAAGATCTCGCCCACGAAGAGCATCCGCAGCTACGGCGACCACCGCGTCGCCATGAGCATGTCCATCCTCGCGATCTTCGCCGACCAGCCGGTCACGATCGCCAACGTGGCCTGCGTGGACACGTCCTATCCGGAATTTTGGGAGCAACTCGGCAATCTGGGAGTGAAAGTTGAATAAGCAAACGACCATCGTGGCGGTGGACGGCCCTTCGGCGTCCGGGAAATCGACCGTGTCGCGCCGGACGGCCCAGGCCGTGGGCTTCATCTACGTGGATTCCGGCGCGCTCTACCGGGGCATCACCTGGAAGTGCGTCAAGGAAGGCATCGACGTCAAGGATTCGCAGGCGGTGACGAACCTCCTGATCCGCATGAACATGGAACTGGTGCTGAAGGACGGCGCGGTGGGCTACCGCATCGACGGCGAGGATCCGGGGCAGGAAATCCGCGCCGAACCCGTCCGCGAGCGCGTGGCGGACATCGCGGCCCAGCAGTCCGTGCGCGTGTACATCGTCGAAAAGCTGCGGATGATGACGAAGTTCGGCAGCCTGGTGATGGAAGGGCGCGACATCGGCACGGTGGTGTTCCCCGACACGCCGTTCAAGTACTACCTCGACGCCGATCCGGAGGAGCGGGCCCGCCGCCGCGCCGCCGAAATCAAGGTGCAGGAAGGCACCGAAGACGTCGGCGCCGTGCTCAGCTCCCTGCGCCGCCGCGACCAGAAGGACTCCAGCCGCGCGACCGCGCCGCTGCAGATCGCCCTCGGCGCCAAGATCATCAACAGCACCGGCATGACCATCGAACAGGTCGTGGACACGATCGTCGCCGACCTGAAGGCCGCCGGAGCGGCCCCGGCCTGAGTCCATGCGCGAAGGGTTTTTCACGCAGCCGCTCTATTGGCTGGCGCGCGGATTCGTCTATTTCTGCCTGCTGCTGAAGTACCGCATGCGGGTCCATGGCCGCGAGCACGTCCCCGCCCGGGGCGGCGCGGTCATCGTCGCCAACCACTGCAGCTATCTCGATCCGCCGGTGATGGGCGGGGCCAACTCGCGGCGCATCGTGCACTTCCTGGCGCGCGACACGCTGTTGTCCAATCCAGTCGCGCGCTGGTTTTTCCCGCGGGTGGGGGTGATTCCGCTCGACCGCACCAAGGGCGATCTGGGCGCCTTGAAAAAAGCCATCGCGACCTTGAAAGAAGGCAAGGTGGTCGGGCTGTTCCCCGAAGGCACGCGCTCGCCGGACGGGCAGATGCGCGCCGCCAAGGGCGGCATCGGCTTCCTGATCGCCAAGGGCAACGTGCCCGTCGTGCCGCTGCACATTTCCGGTACCTTCGCGGCGTTCCCGAAGGGTGCGAACAAATTCCGGCCGTCGCGGATCGTCGCCCGCTACGGCCCGGCGATTTCGCCGGAGGAAATCCTCGCCGCGATGCCGAAGAAGAACGACTACGAATCCGTCGGCGCGCTCGTCATGCGGCGCCTCGCCGAACTGGCCTGCGAATCCAAGAGATGACCCACGCCGCCTCCGGGTGTTGCGCCCTCCGAAACCGGGTATTGTTTTATAAAACAATACCCAGATTGCTTGCGGAAAATAAAGATAGGTCGATCTATTTCTTGCCGACGATCCGCGGTTCGGTTCCCTTGAGCAACCGGCCGATGTTCGCGCGGTGCTTGACGATCACCAGCCCCCCCATGAGGACCAGCGCGCCCGCCAGCAGCCGGTTGTCCGCGCCGTTCATCCAGAGGTAGGCGGCCGGCACGGCGATGGCCGCGAGAATCGACCCCAGCGAGACGAAGCGCGTGGCGACCACGGTCAGGGCGAAGACCGCGAAGCCGATGCCGACCGCAGCCGGCGCGATGCCCAGCAGCATGCCCGCGCTGGTGCTGACGCCCTTGCCGCCCTTGAACTTCAGCCAGACCGGCCAGTTGTGGCCCGCAACCGCCGCCACGCCGCACGCCAGGCCCAGCCAGGGCGGGGCGGATTCCAGCAGGCGCGGGAAGAAAAACGCCGGCACGAACCCCTTGACCGCGTCGAGGACGAACGCCAGCACGCCCCAGCCCTTGCCGACGCA
>RZYG01000176.1 GCA_009930415.1 Spartobacteria bacterium
TTCTGTTGGACCACGACTATGCCCCGCCCTGATCAATCAAGTAAGGAGGTCCCCCGCCACACGCTTACGCTGAATCCGACCGGGACGAGGTCGTCCCGGATCCAAACAGCCACGGGCTCTTTGCCTTTGGAGCCCCCGACGACCTCGTCGGGGGGCTGTGCCGTGGCACCGGTATTCTGAAAAACCTCTAACGCGGCCCGGCGGACGTCTGCGCGGCCCGGCCGGCCTGGATCGCCGCCACCACGCCTTTGGCCAGTTGCTTCCGGTAGTTGGCGGGCAGTCCGGCGACGTCGGCCGCCAGCGTGCCGTCGCGCGCGACCGCGAACAGGCGCGGCAGCTCGTCCACGCCGAAGGACTTGGCGGCCTTGCGGCGGGGATCCAGCAGCACGTCGATCGGCAAGGTCCGGTCTTGCTGCTCCAGGAACCGCGCCAAGGCGAAGCCCGCATTCTTCGGACACACCAGCACCAGATAGAAACGGATTTGCCCGCGCAGCGTCGGCCGCGCCGCCACCTTCCGGGCCACTTCCACGAAGGCCGCCACGGCCGGGTCGCCGGCCTCGGCTTCCGGATCCACGAACAGCAGCGCGGCCGCCGACCGGCGCGCCTCGGGATATTGCGGATCGGTGCCGTAGACTTCGGCCAGGAATTTGTAGCTGTCGCCGGACGACGTCAGCAGCGTCGGCGCGGGCGCCGGCGCGCCGATCCGCACCGGCGGCGCCGCGACCGCCGCGCTGGCGGCGAAAACCAATCCCCATCCGATCCTCCACGCGAGTTTGCTTTTCATGGTGACCTCTGCTGTTCTTCATCTCCATCGTCGCACGCGGCGCGTTCGGCGGCAAGCTTCCGTCGCGCCGCGATCGCCGCCGCCGCCAGGTTCAACCCGGACACCAGTCCCAGCGTCGCTTGCATGCCCAGGACCGGAATGGCCCACAAACCCGCCAGCAAGGCCGCCGCGCAGGAGCCAGCCAAATCCACGGCATAGACGACGCCCGCGCGATTCCGGCCCGCTGGCCGCCCGGCTAAATAGATCCGATTGGCGACGGGAAATTCGTAGCCTGCCAAGCCGCCCAGCACCGCCGCCCACGCCAAAAACGCGATTTGCAGGCCGGTTTCCGAAATGGCGCCCGCCGCTTCGATCCAGCGCAGAAATCCGATCAGCGCGGCGCCGCACATGGCCGCGAGGAAATGGATCGCCGCCAGCGTGCCCGGGCCGGCGCGCGCGCGGCGGCGCGTGGCCAGCGCCGCGCCCGCGGCCATGCCGGCCATCAGCGCGGCCAGGATCAGCGCGAGCTTGTAGTAGAGAAAACCGCACTGGGCCTGGAACGCGATCAACAGCGCGAGTTCACCGGCCATGAGCGAAAAGCTGCCGAGGCCCATGCCCCACGTGCCGAGGCGATGCGTTCGCCGGCCGCGTACGGAAAACGCCATGGCCAGCGCGGCGAACGCCGCCGCGGCCGCTCCCCACGGCAACGTCGTTTCGCCCAGGCGCATGGCCATGGCCGCTGCGCGCGGATGGAACGAGCGCAGCCAGTAGGCCAACTGGTACTGGCACGCGATCGGCCGGCCGTCGCGGTTGATCTGGGCGGCGGCCTGGGTCTCGAACGCCGCGCGCACGTTGGCAATGCGGTCGGTTGCCAGTCGCAGCCGGATCGCCGGCGGGATCGCGAAGTCGTTGTCCAGCCCGCGCTGCTCGTAGCGCGCGAGCCATGCGTCCGCCGCCGGCGGCGGCGCGGGTTCGGCCGTCGCCAAGTAGAGGATTTCGTAGTCGGGCAGCAACGCCACCGCCGCGAACTCCGCGCGCAGCGTCTTGTAGATCGAAGCCCCCAGCCGTTCCAGTTCCGGGCCGAGATAGTCCGGCGCGAACGCCAGGCGCACCGCCAGCACTCCGCCCGGCGCCAGATGCCGCCGGACGTCGCGGTAGAACTCTTGGACGTAGTAGCGGTTGATCAGCGTCGTGGCGGGATTGGGCAGGTTGACGAGCACAACGTCGTAGCCGCCCGGCGCCGCGCGTTTCAGGAAATGCCGGCCGTCGTCGAATGCGACGTGCACGCGCGGATCGGCCAGGGCCGCGCGGCGCGCGGCGGCGCCGTATTTTTGTGCCAGCGCGATCCACGCCGGATCGAGTTCGACGTAGTCCACCCGGTCCGGCGCGTGCTGGAGGATCTCGCCCAGAACCCCGTTGAAGCCGCCGCCGATCAACAGGACGCGGCGCGGCGCCGGATGCGCGAGCAACCCCAGATGGGCCAGGTTTTCGCTGGCCTGCGGCTCGTTTTCGGCCCCCAGCAGCAGCCCATTCTCGTGGTAGTTGAGCTGGCGGTCCAGCGCCGTGACCGCCAGGTGGCCGTAGATGGATGGACGCGACTCCACGAGGATCTGCCCCGGAAAGCGCCACGCTTCCAGCCGGCGGCCGATCCGCTCGCCGCGGATCGCCGCCGGGGCCAGCGCCAGCAACGCCGCCACCAGCACCAGGCGCAGCCCGATGCCGCGCCGGCCGCCGACGGCGCACAAGAGGTAGCCGGTCGCGACGTTCAGGAGTCCCAGCCATCCCACCACCCGGACGGGATCCAGAAGCACCCCGACCCAACTGAAGAACAGCCCGCCCAGCACGAATCCCGCCGTTTCGAAGGCATAGCCGCGGCCCGCCGAACGGCTGTCCCCCCACACCTGGACCCCGACGGCGAATTGCCGTCCCAAGCCGAAGCACAACGGCGCCAGCGCGACGAACGCAAACGCCATGGACGGGAACAGATCCGGCACGGCTCCCGGCAGGGTTCCCAGCAGGACCCGGCTGGCCCGGATCAGCAGGAATACGGCGGGCAATGCCAAAGCCGCCCAAAGATGCGCCTGCGCCAACGAATGCGGCGTTTTCTCCGCCCGGCCGATCCAACTCCCGAAACCGGCGCCCAGCGCGCTCCAGAACAGCCAGCCGAACAGGGTCCAACCGATGAAAAACTCGTTGCCGGAAAAGACGAACGCCAACTCCCGCACGAGCAAGACTTGGCCGACCAGCGCCGTGACGCCCAACGTCACGAACGATCCTGCCACGGCCCGGTTCATGGAGGCATCCTAACCCCACGGACGGGCCGCCGCCAACCTGAAACGAAACGGTTGACCCGAATCCGCCTTTTCCGGTGGCAACCGCCATAATCAAATCGTTATCTTTTCCCTTGCCCCGCGAGGCATTCCATGAATTTCCATGACTCCACACGCCATCTGTTCCGCGCGCTTTTCGTCTATGCGTGGGCCTTTGTTTTCACCGTCGGCGCTTCCGCCGCGGACCTGTTCGAGAATTTCGACGCCAGCACGTCCGTACCCGCGGGCTGGATCGACGGGGGCACGGCGAACGACGCCTTGGCTGACCATCTTCAAAGTGCGCCTAACTGCCGCGGCTTTGGGGAAAACGACACCTTACAAACGCCAGCAACAGATTTCCCCACGAATCTGTCGTTCTACGTGGATGCCAGCGGCGGCGGCAATGGACAGTCCGCCACGGTGGACTACACCGTCAACGGGGGCGCCTGGGTTTCTCTCGGCAGTTTCACGGTCAGCACGGCGGGCGGCACCCAAAACTTCTCCCTGAACGCGTCTCCCAATCTCTCGGTCAGCCAAAACGTCCGCTTCCGTTTCAATTCCACCTTCAACACCTGGTATCTGGACGACGTGGCCGTGACCGTCCTGAGCGGCCCCGCCGAAGATCCCAATCTCTCCGTTTCTTCCTCCCTCGCCTTCGGCGAAGTCCTGCCCGGATCGGCCGCCACCCAGACGCTGGCCATCGCGAACACCGGTGCGTCGAATACCCTCCATCTGACTTCGCTTGCTCCCGCCAGCGGCGATTTGACGAAATTCGCGGTCAACTTCATCCCCGCCTCGCTCGCGCCCGGCGTCTCGACCAACGTCCGCGTGTTGTACACCCCCGGAAACGTCACCGGCGCCTCGCACTCGGCCACGTTCCGCCTCGTTTCCAACGACCCCGGCACGCCCACGAACCACATCGTCTTTTCCGGCGCCACCCCGGGCGCGTCGCTGACCGTTTCGAACGTCCAGTACAGCACGACGGGCGCTTCGCCCCAGAACGGCCAGCGCGTGACGGTATCCGGCATCGCGACCTACGCCGACCCCAAGGGCTATGCCCTCGCCGATGCCGGCGGCGGCCCGTGGAGCGGCATCTACGTGGCCGACGTCTATCACCGCCCCGATCCCGGCGATCTCGTCCGCCTCAATGCCCTCGTGCAGGAAGCCAGCGGGCTGACTCAGCTAACCAATGTCTCGAACTACGCCGTACTCGCCACGGGCCAGACGGTGCCCCTGACCGCCATCCGCGGCAACCAACTCGGCCAAGAAGCCTACGAAGGCGTCCTTGTGCGCATCACCAACGTCGTCGTCAACAACATCAACGTCAACAGCGGCGAAACCTATTGGCAGGTTTCCGACGGCTCCGCCAACGTCCTCGTCGGCACCCGGGCCCCCTACCGCTACGTTTGGACCAACAACGCGCGGCTGACGGCCATCCGGGGCCTGTCCTTCACCAACTTCATCTCGCCGCGCTTCGACGCCGATTTCGAAGGCCGTCCCGTCTTCGAGTATGCCCTGCGCGGCCTCGTGATGACCCCCGCCGGACCCCGCACCAACTGGACCGTCCACGTGCGCGACGACGAGATCCTTGCCGTCACCAACGTCGCCATCCCCGGCGTCGCCAACGTCGATACCGGCGGCATCATCTACCCCGGGCTGATGGACGTCCACAACCACCCCGCCTACAATTCCTTCCCCACGCTGATGTTCAACAACTTCCCCTTCGGCCATCGCGACGAATGGGGCGAAGAAGACGCGGAATACGACGATTGGAAAAACAAGCGCAACACGTTGCGCACGGCGGCCAAAGACAGCACCACGGACAGCATCACCAAATACGGCGAAATCCTCGAGCTCATGGCTGGCTGCGTGGCCATCCAGGGCCAAAGCAACTCGGACACGGAACACACCCATCCCGACGTGTTGCTTTTCAATGTCGAACAGTTCCCCGCTCGGACCTGGAACGACATCTTTCCGTGGACCAGTACCGCCGAGGAACGCACGGAGCTTCTCGCCAAGATCGCCGGCGGTTCCGTCAACGCCACGATCATCCATCTGTGCGAAGGTACCGACACCGTTGCCCGCGCCCAGTTCACGCAATGGCGCGACTGGGGGATGCTGAACGAAACCGTCGCCATCATCCACGGCGCGGCCCTCCAGGCCGCCGATTTCGCCCAGATGGGCGCCGTCGGCGCCAAGCTCATCTGGTCGCCCATGTCGAACATGAAGCTCTACGCCGGCACCGCCAACGTCAAAGCCGCCAAGCAGGCCGGAGTCACCGTCGCCATCTCTCCCGACTGGACGCCCAGTGGCTGCTACAACATCCTCGAAGAACTTGGCTACGCCTGGCAACTGAACCAAACCATCTTCTCCAACGCCTTCACCGCGCGCGAAATGGCCGACATGGTC
>RZYG01000449.1 GCA_009930415.1 Spartobacteria bacterium
TAGCCTGAATAATTCATCAACCACTCCAGGCGGGGGCGGTTTGGGGTCAAAATCGCGAACGAGAGTTCCGCCGATGCTTCCTGGCCGGTTTTGAGGCCCAGGAGAGACGATTGGGGCATAGCTCCGCCCTGCCTCCTGTATTTTGAGGGCGCAGGGGACCGCCGCGACGGGGATCTACGTGGTGTTCAGAGCCGCCAGGATGCTGGAGGCCCGCATCAGGATGTCCTGTGTCGGGCAGGAAGTCGGGAAGTGGAAGCGCAGGAAGGTACGACCGGCTTGCATTCGCGCACCGATCTTGAGCAAGCGCAGGCGGATGGTGTCAAACTGGGCATGAGCCAGCTCGGAACCCTTCAGCAGATTGGCGCGCAGGGCGTGCAACAGCACATAGGCCGCGGAATGGATGAACAGGCGAAACTGGTTGGCCTCCTTCCGGTGGCAACTGGTACGGTCCGAGCGCAAGGCGACCTTGTGGTCTTTGATCATCAGCTCCATCTTGCCGCGCCCACAATACACGACGTCGTAGAGATATGTTGCGCCAGCCGTCCGGAAGGAGGTGACCACGCAGCGCACGTCCGTCCCTTGGGGCGAGACCTGGATGCGGCAGACCACGCGGCGGGCGCGACTCCACGATTGGGCGGCATAGAGTCGGCTGGCATAGGCCCGGACGGGGCGCCCCACTTGCCGTTGTTCGCGGTACTTCTTTTCGGCCGAGCGGATGTCGGCCTCAAAGATCGCGGCCAGCCGGCGGTTGGGCGTCAGCCCCGTAATGAACTGGATGCCGCGGGCTTCCAGCCATTCCATCACTTCGGGCTTGGTGTGGTGGCTGTCGGCCCGAAAGACGATTTCCACCTCGGGCCAGGTCGCCCGCACGCGCCGGACGATCCGCTTGAGCACGCCGAGAATCTCCTTCGCCGTCGGCGTCTTGCCCGAACGCAGCACACTGGCCACCAACTTCCCGCTCTGGCCCTCGTACACGTGGAAGGGCATGAAGCAGTATTCATCTTCGTAGGCATTGAAAAGCGCCAGCTGTTGCCCGCCGTGAACCGTGTCGGCGGTCGGATCCATGTCCAGCACGATCATGCGCGGCGCCCGATCGTAGGA
>RZYG01000450.1 GCA_009930415.1 Spartobacteria bacterium
AAACCATAGGTAAGCCGGCGGCCCGAGGAAACGTCCGGCGTTTTTCGCCCGCCGGGCCCTTGCACCGCGGCCAAACCGTGGTATGGGTAAATTTCCGGACGCGAACGCGCCCGGCCTTAAGGAGTACGTGCATGAATATCCGACCTCTGTGCGCCGGCGTCGATTTCCTGGGAGCGGCCGACTGGAACCGCCGCCTGTTCGATTCCCTCATCCCGCTGCCGGACGGCACTAGCTACAACGCGTACCTCGTGCGCGGCACAGACAAAACGGCGCTGCTGGACACCGTGGACCCGGACCAGTGGCCCGTGCTGCGGGACCAGCTCGACGGCCTGGACCGCCTCGATTACGTCGTCGCCCACCACGCGGAGCAGGACCACTCCGGCTCCATCCCCTTCGTGCTGGAGAAATTCCCCGGTGCCCAGGTCGTGACCAACCCGAAGTGCCGGGACATGCTGATCGATCTGCTCCAACTGCCCGAGAGCGCGTTCCGGACCGTCGCCGACGGCGAGACGCTCGATCTCGGCGGCAAAACGCTGGAATTCCTCTATACCCCCTGGGTCCACTGGCCCGAAACCATGTGCACGTGGCTGAAGGAAGACCGCATCCTGTTCTCGTGCGATTTCTTCGGTTCGCACCTGGCCACCACCGACGTGTTCGCGACCGACCCGGCCGCGACCCTCGAAGCCGCCAAGCGCTACTACGCCGAGATCATGATGCCGTTCCGCGGGCCCATCCGCCGCAACCTGGACAAGGTGCTCGCCAAGGACGTCCGCTGGATCGCCCCCAGCCACGGGCCCGTCCACGGCCAGCCGGAGAGCATCCTGCAGGCCTATCAGGACTGGGTTTCGGACGCGGTCAAGAACGAGGTCGTGCTGCCCTACGTCTCCATGCACGGCAGCACGCAGAAGATGGCCGAGGCGCTCGTGACGGCGCTCGTCGCGCGCGGCGTGAAGGTCCATCTGTTCGACCTGACCGTCACGGACGTCGGGAAGCTGGCGATCGCGCTGGTGGACGCGGCCACGCTGGTGCTGGGCACGCCGACCGTCCACGTCGGTCCCCACCCCGCCGCGCACTACGCCGCGCACCTCGCCAACGCC
>RZYG01000451.1 GCA_009930415.1 Spartobacteria bacterium
GGCGGCGGGTTCGGCGGGGGTGTCTTCGAAGACGGTGGGGACGGCATCGTCGCGGGCGTCGGCGGCGAACCAGTGGCGGACGGTGGGGACGATATGCCGGACGCTGTCGCGGAAGGTCAGCGTCAGGAACAGGGCGATGAACAGGACGGCGAAGGCGTTGGCCAGGGCGTTGATCAGCCGCGGCGACGCCGGGCGGCGGGTGATGCCCGCCCACAGGTTCATCACGACGTGTCCGCCGTCCAGCAGCGGCAGCGGCAGCAGGTTGATGATGGCCAGGTTGACGTTCAGGAAGCCCGTGAACCACACCGCCAGGATGAAGCTGGATTTGAGCATCAGCCACAGCATCATCAGGATCAGGACCGGCCCGCCGACGGCTTCGGCGGCGGCGCCGGACGTCGCCGGCGTGACCAGCGCGCGCAGGAAGTCGAAGATGGCGACGGCATGGGCCTTGACCTGCGCCCACGGGGTCGGGTGCGAGAGCGCGGCATAGTCGAGATCGGCCAGGGTATTGAACTGGATGCCGATGAGATGGCGGTCGAGCTTTTCGTCGTAGGCGGATTGGACTTCGGCGGAACGCATTTCGCCGTTCCGGCGGAATTCGAGGAGCGCGGGCCGGCCGGCGGCGGCTTCGACCAGTTGGCTCAGGTGGGCGCGGCTGTAGACGTCGTGGCCGTCGAACCGCAACAGCTGGTCGCCCGGCTGCAGGCCGGCGGTTTCGGCGCCGGAATTGGGGTAAACGGACGCGACGTGGCACGGATCCACGCCATCGATGCCCGGCAGCATCCAGACGCCCATGGGGGTCTTTTCGGTGAGGACGGAAATCTCGCGCTCCCCTGCCCCACCGACCGGGCGATACCGCAGGACGACGTCGCGGGCCGGGCCCAGGGCGGTTTTCTCGATGACCTGCTGCCAGTTGGCGACGGACTCGCCGTCCACGGCGATGAGTTCGTCGCCCGGCGCCAGGCCCAGCGCGAGCGCGGGGCTGTTGGTGGCGACGTAGCCCACCACGGCGCTGCGTTCCTGCAGCGAAGACGGCTTGCCGACGAGCCACACGACCGTCGCCAGCGCGAACGCGAACACCACGTTCCCGAACGC
>RZYG01000452.1 GCA_009930415.1 Spartobacteria bacterium
GAGGAGAACATTCCTTAGTACGAGAGGACCGGGAATGACGCACCTCTGGTGTTTCGGTTGTCGCGCCAGCGGCATGGCCGAGTAGCTATGTGCGGAATGAATAAGCTCTGAATGCATCTAAGAGCCAAGTCGACTCCAAGATTGGATCTCCCTTCCAGGTTCGCCTGGACTGAAGGCAGGTTGAAGACTACGACCTCGATAGGGCGGGTGTGTAAGCGCAGCGATGCGTTCAGCTAACCGCTACTAATCAGCCGTGAGGCTTGGCCATTTATTTGTTCGCGGCTCCGCCCCGTTTCGGCGGGGCGGAGCCTGCGACCTCTTTCATGGTTATGGATTCGATTCCGTGTATCCTATGCAATCCTTTTTTCCTGGTGACCATGGCGCGAGGGCAATACCTGTTCCCATTCCGAACACAGAAGTCAAGACTCGCCGCGGCGATGGTACTGCCTCACTTGGGGGCGGGAGAGTAGCGCGTTGCCAGGATTTTTTTTCGAGCCGATCCGTTTTGCGGATCGGCTCTTTTTTTGCATCCGGCGGGGTTGCCGCTGGCGAACGGCCGGGGCCTTTGCCATGATGGGCGCCGATGGCCGAAGAGCGGGAACGGACGGACGGACGGACGGGACGCGCGCCCGCCTGGGGGGCGGTCGCCGCGGGCATCCTCCTGATCTTCCTGGCCATTCCCTTCGCGCGATCGGTGCAAGGGCAGTTGGCGCGGCGCGTTCGGCTGGACGTCTATCTGGGCGTCGCGATCGTCTTCGGCGTGCTCGGCTTGGCGTTCGCCCTGCGCCGGCTGGCGCGCACCCCCGGCGTGCGGATCGGGCCGCGCCTGGGCTGGCTGGCGGGCGCCGCCGCCGGCACCGTTTGGCTGTTGCGCGGCCAACTGCAGTCTTCGGTCGAAGCCATCCATTTCGTGGAATACGCCGCGCTGGGCGTGCTGCTGTTCCGGGCGTGGCGCCGCCACGGGCAAGATCCGCTCGTCTATCCGCTCGCGCTGGCCAGCGTGTCGCTGGTGGCCTGTGCGGATGAATTTTTGCAGTGGCTGATGCCGGGCCGGTTCTGGGATTTCCGCGATATTCGGCTCAACGTGCTGGCCGG
>RZYG01000453.1 GCA_009930415.1 Spartobacteria bacterium
CCTCAAGAGCTACTACGCCCGCATCGTCCCCCTCCACACCGGCATCCCCACCGACTACGTCGCCTGGCTCCTCGGCGTCATGGCCCTCATGCTCGTCGTCGTTCTGGTCGTTTGATGCGCCACTGAAAATTGGAAATTGAAAGCCTTTTGAAATGAAGCTCTCCCAAACCCTCGGCAAATCCCTCTGGGCCTTCCTGTTCAATTCGGGGTCCTGCAACGGCTGCGAAATCGAAACCGTCGCCTGCGTGACGCCCCGCTACGACCTCGAGCGCTTCGGCATCAAGGTCGTCGGCTCCCCCCGGCACGCCGACCTCCTGCTGATCAGCGGCCCGGTCACCCGCAAGATGGCCCCCCGCCTCCGCCGCGTCTACGAACAGATGCCCGACCCGAAAATCGTCGTTTGCATCGGCACGTGCGGCACCTCCGGCGGCGCCTTCTACGATTCCTACACCCTCGTCGGCCCCGTCGACCAGGTCGTCCCCGTGGACATGTACGTCCCCGGCTGCCCGCCCCGGCCCGAAGCCATCATCGATGGCGTCGTCAAGGTCCTCGCCCGTCTCGAAGCCAAGGAGAACGCCGCGTCATGAACCTCCTCACTCCCCAGCAGATCGCCGAAGTCCTCCAGACCGCCGCCGGCGCCGGCTTCGTTTCCGCCCGCTGCACCGAATGGGCCGAAGGCGTCAAGGGCCGCAAGAGCAAGCAGGTCTGGCTCAAGATCGCCCGCGAGTCCCTGATCCCCACCCTGAAGCGCCTCGTTGAAATCCAGTATCCCCACGTCGCCGTCATCGCCTCCGCCGATACCGGCGCGCAGGTCGAGCTGATGTACCACTTCTACGTCTACTGGGGCATCCCCCACGAGGAAATCCTCGTCACCTTCACCGTCGCCCTCGACAAGACCGACCTCAAGGTCCCCACCATCACCGGCCTCATCCCCGGCGCCCTGACCAGCGAACGCGAAAAGCAGGAAATGGTCGGCATCGAAGTCGTGGACATCCCCGACGGCCGCCGCCTCTTCCTGCCCGAGGACTTCCCCAACGGCGTCTACCCCTGGCGCAACGACGAAACCGGCATCCCCCCCGGCATGATCAAGGA
>RZYG01000454.1 GCA_009930415.1 Spartobacteria bacterium
CGTCGCCTTCCGCGAGAAGGAAAAGCTTCACAACGACTACATCAACGGCGGGTTTTTCTTCTTCCAGAAGGATTTCATCGCGCGCCTGCCGGCGGGCGAAAACCTGAGCCTGGAATCCCAGCCGCTGACGAAGCTCGCGGCGGACGGCCAGCTGTTTGCGTTCCGCCACGAAGGCTTCTGGGGGTGCATGGATACCCTGCGCGACCGCGAAAACCTCGAGAAAATCTACGAATCAGGCCAGGCCCCCTGGGCCGGGTGAGGGGGGCAGTGGTGCCTCATTCAAAATGCGAACAGCCGCCCGGGTCGGCGCCCCGGGCTACAGAAAACCCGGCTGTTGGATCGGTTGTAGGCCGGGACGTTGACCCGGCGGGCAGGAAACTCCATCGCGTGGAACCCACCCGATGAATACTCGTACGAAAATCGTCGTCACTGGCGCCGCTGGATTCATTGGGCGGCGGGTCGTGGATCGGTTGAATCGGGCCGAAGCGGATGTTACAGCCATTGATCGCGCCGCCGAACCGGGCGGTTGGCCGGCAGGCGTCGAATATCGCCAGATGGATCTGGATCGCGAGCTGCCGGTGTTCAAGGGGAATTGGATTCTGATTCATCTGGCTTGGAGTCTGGACCGGGCTAATGCGGCCGCGCAGCAAAAATCCCTGTGGACGTTCGCGCGGTTGCTGGGCCAAGAGGGTCTGGCCGGCGTGGTGGGGCTGGGCAGCGCCGAGGAATACGGCGAACTTGAAGGGCGCTTGCGCGAAGACATGGCGCCAGGGGCGAAACTCTCCGCCTATGGACAGGCCAAGTACAAAGCGTGCCGCGCCTTGGAGGCGTGGGTAGGCAAGGCCGGACGAAAAGCGGTTTGGCTGCGGCCTTTCGTCGTCTATGGTCCGGGGCAGGACGGGACCATGGCGATTCCCGATGCCTTGCGCTGTGCGCGGGAGCGGACTCTGGGCATTTTTTCGGACGGGTTACAGCTCCGCGATTTCGTCCATGTCGACGACGTGGCCGAGGGCATCGCCGCGGCGGCGATGGGCGTGCCGGCCCTGAAGCCGGCGTTCGCCGCCTGCAACCTGGGCCGGGGCGAACCGGTG
>RZYG01000455.1 GCA_009930415.1 Spartobacteria bacterium
TTATTCCGTCCGCCTTCATCTTCTGAATTTCCGCTGTCCCGAGATCGTCCAGGCAGAAGACCGGCGGTAGTCCAAATGTTTTCAAATGCCATTCGCAGCCGGATCCCCCTTCCGCCGCTCTGTGTATTTCGTCCGTCAGCCCCTTAATGTCCGCTTTTGTGAGGTCTGTATATTCAGCCGGTGTCTCGACGGACCACGCCCCACTCTTATACTTTCTTCGCTGCAGCGTGATGAGCACCCCGGCTCCTTTCAGGATTTCGAAGAACCGTGCCGTAACGGAACGCCGCTGTTCAGCGGGCTTCTTCAGTGCCGTCAGCTCATCTTTATAGGTTTGAATTACTTCTTTCAGCTCCTGCACCTTCTTCTCCCCCGCCTTCAGTTCTTCTCGGTGTCCTTCGGCTACTGTTTTATATCTTTTTCCTGTAGTCTCCCTGCTTAAACCGCGGCTTAAGCCGACCTCTCCGAATATCTCGCCTGCGATGTCCTGAAGTTTTGTCAGTGTGCCCCTTTTTATGGTTCTCGCCACGGTGCGCCCGGTCTCCCGGTTCAGGTTCTCAAGTTGATAATGAAGGTGCGCCGTTTTTTCGTCAAGATGTAAACTGACGTAAAGGGGCTTCACGCCTAATTCCGCTGATATTTTCCGCACTGCTTTTTTCCCCAGTTCCAGTAGCTTATCATTCGGAACGTCCTTAACGCTTCCTTCCGAAAATGTAATAATACCCGTAATACTCCAGTTTCCTTTTAGGTCTGCCTTCTGTTTAACTTTTTCCGAATATCTCGCCTGCTGCTGCTTCACAGATGTCATGATTAAATCCCGGCAGTATTCCTTTAAGTCTAAGGTCTTATTCCCGCCTAGTTTAGTGCTGAAGTCTTCTTCAAAAGAATAAAAGACCACTTCCGGATCCCGGCGCAAATACCCAGGAACCGTGTACCGCGTGTCGTGCATTATCCCTTGAACGGCCGCCGCCGATCCGCGTGCCTTAATTCTGGTGCTGACGAAGTTATTATTCATGTTTTGACCCTCCTGTTCTGCTCTTTTCCGAAGGAAAAGAGTGCCTTAATCCCTGCTGCGTTTCGCCACC
>RZYG01000177.1 GCA_009930415.1 Spartobacteria bacterium
GGTTTCCGTCGTCGCGCTGCACGCGCCCAGATGATAGACCGTCCGCACGGCCGGCAACCGGTCCGCCGCGACCTCCGCGCGGAACTTTGCGATGGGGAGAATCTCCTCGAACTTCAAGCCCCGCAAGTTCTTCCAGCGCTCGTCGGTGCCGAGATCGTCCACGACCAGGATGCGATCCGTCCCGCGCCGGTTGAGTTCCGCCACCACGTTGCGGCCGATGAACCCGGCGCCGCCGGTCACCACCGTCCAGGCTGGACTGTCCTTGCTGGTTTTCACGGTGCCCACCCTAGCACCCCCGCCGCGCCGCCTTCAAGCCGCATTTCCGGCCCGAAGCCGCGGTTTTACGTCGTACGTAATTTTTCGGCAAAGTTCTTACGTTCCACGTAAAATCCGATCACGAGCCGACCTGCACGGCGGTGAACTGCCCGCCGTTGCCGATCACGAGGACCCGGCTCTTGGGCAGCCACCGCAACCACCCCCAGTAGAACAGATTGTTGGGCTGGCCGGCCTCCGGCGTGAGCGTGAGGGGCACCGCGTCTTGGCCGGGCACCGGCTGGACCTCCTGCGTGGCCAGCGAAATCCGGCGCAACGCCAGCCGGTCTTCGCTGGCCTCCTGAACGACCCCGAAGTGATAGAGCCATCCGGCGCCCAGCGCCGTGGACCGGAAGTATAGATTCCGGTAGCGGCAGGTGTCGGGCCGGAACGGCAGGGCGGCCCCCGCCCCGCGTTTCTGGTTGGCGAACAGCAGGCGGCCCGCGTCCGTCCGGGGGTCGAACTCCGCGATCCCGTAATAAAAGACGTACTGCGGCGTCAGGGTCCGGTTCAGATAGAGCTGCACGATGCCGTCGGCACCCACCTCCACCGCGCGCGCGGGCCATTCCGATTCCAGCAGGATGCGCATGGCGCCGTCGTCCAGCCGGTATTCCCACAAGGTGCCCTCTGCGCCCGCGCGCGGACCGTTGACCATCAGCAGCAGCCGGTTCCGCGGTTCGTCGGGAATCATCTTCTGCAGATGGAATCCGTTCGTCATGGCGTCCAGCGGCGTTTCCGGACTGGCGCGCAGCGTGGAGACGACGATCTGGCTGGTCTTGGTCGCCGGGTCGCAGCGCACGAGATACCCTTCGGTTCCGTCCTGCCCGCAGCCGACGTAGAGGACGTCCCCCACCGGCCGGACCGCATGGACGTTGTCGCTGGGCAGACCGTCGGCCACGCCGATATGGATCGGGTCGCCGTCCGCGGGGTTCAACGGCACCCCGTAGAGCCCGTCGCCGGACGTCGCCAGCCACAGGTGGGTGGCCGAGCAGGCGGAATCCTCGATGAAATCCCCCGGACAGCGGCAGTGGATGTTGTAGAACCGTTCGGCCCAACAGGTGCGGATGCGGATCCGCGCCAGGCGTTCCGCATGCCCGTCGGCCAGATCCACGCGCACGACGTCGATCTCGGGGTTTTCCGTGCGCTGGTAATCCCCGAGAAATCCGGAATAGGCGTACAGGACCTGTTCGTCGTCGACGTGCAAACCCGCCAGCCGGTTCCGGGCATCTTGCGGGGCGGGCGTTTGCCACCGCACCTGCAGGTCCGGCGGCGGTGCCGCGGCCGCGGCGGCCGCGGCCGGGGCGGCCGGCAACACCCGCAACCGGTCGCGGAGATCCCGCCGGGTCAAATGGAAGCGGCGATACGAAGGATCGTCTTTCACGGCGTTCAACCGCCATAGAATCGGCCGGCGGTATTTTTCGAAATCCACCTTTTCGTATTCCATCATCAGCAGAATGGTTCCCGACAGATGCCGGTTGTCGAACATCCGCATGGCGATGCGATGCAGGTGGGCGTCGGTCCATTCCTTCTGGTTGGACAGCGCCCGGTTGCCCCGGTAGGCCGCCGCCATCCGCGCGGCCAGTTCGTACAAAACGGGAACGTCGCCCGGCGGCGTGGCCGGATCGGACGCGCCCGCCAAGGCCATTTCCAAAATTTCTTCGGACTCGCTCCGCCGGACGTCCGGATCGCCGGCCGGGCCGTCCCGGCTTTGCAGGCACACGTCGATGAGCTGCGAAAAATACAGGCCTTCCAACCGGACCGCCAGCCGGGGATGCGCCTGGAAACGGGCGGCGACGTCGCGCAGGCCGCGCACGTAGGCGTCGTCGAACGGAATCCACCCCCGGTCGTTCCACACGTACCGGAATCCCATGCCGCACAGCGCGTTGAGGGTGACGACGATGCCCGCATCGTGGGGCTGGGCCGGATCTTCCTCGCGCCGGAACCAGGCCTCCAGCCGAGCATGGAGGATGCCGTAGAATTCCGCCGCGTCCCGGCACAGGACCCGCGCCGCACTCGCGCGGAATTGCAGTTGCTCGGAACAGTCGACGGGATAATAGGCGGGAACGCCGTCGAAGCACGTCTGGGGAGATTGCGGCACCGCCACTCGGCTGGTTTCGTCCGGATGGATCGTCAGGCCCAGATTCCGCCGGTAGCGCCGGCACAGTTCGTCGAACGTCGGACGCAACGGCCCGTCCTGCGGCAAATCGAGTTTGCACCGGCCCAGCGCGAGAAGGAACGGATCCCCGCTGTTCCCGCCCGCCTTGGAATGCCAGACCTGGTGCGCCTCTTCGATGTCCAGCGTCCGCAGCAGCCGCTCCAGGCCTTTCTCGTAGTGCCCCGCGCGGACGTCGTCCAGGGCTTGGCTCGCCAAGGCGTCCACGTGGAAAGCGATTTCCGCCGCGTCGCCGGGCGCCAGGGCATAGGCCGCATCCAGGGCCTGGATGGCCTGATCCACGAGACCCCGGCCCCGCAGGATTCTGCCCTGCGCGTGGAAGCGCCGGGCTTCTTGCGCGCGGTTGCCGGCCGCCGCCTGCGGCGCGGCCCGCAGCGTTTCCGCCAGCGCGGCCCGCAGCCGGTCCGCCAGTTCCGCCGCATCCAGCGGACCCGTCGCCTCGGGTTGCGCGATCAGGTTGCCGCGGGCATCCGTCGTCCGCGCCAACACCTTCACTTCGTCGGCGGCGGCCCCCCGGCGGAAGTCCAGTTCCACCAGCCGCAGCGAGGGCAGCAGCGCGGCGCTTTTGTTTTCCACTCCCGGCAGCGCGTTTTCCGAAACGACCGCTTCCAGCCGCCGCCGGTCGAGGGTGGTCACGGTCGGATTCGCCCCCAGTTGCCGTTCGAGCAGATAGGCCACCGTCTCGCAGAACACGTCCAGATTGCGCGGGAACTCCGCGTTGCGCGCGCCCAGCACGCACACCGTGCTCACGGTTCCGGCGCGGGCCCGCTTCTCCAGCGCCGCCGCCAGGCCCTGCGCGATCTCCCCGGCGACGTCTTCCACCGTTGTCGCATCGATGCCCTGGTTCCAATAGGAAATCCCCGTCGCCGTGTCCAGCACCGCGAAACCGCCCGCTTCCTTGCCGTCCGGCGTCGTCTCCAGCATCCCGACCACGTCGGCGCGCAGCAGCTGGCCCGCCGCCACCCCGGAGCTGTCCTGCTGCAGCGCCAGCGCCTGCTCGCCGAGCACCTGCCGGATCGCCTGCCGCTCCACCAGCTCCAGATCCCCCCGCGCCGTCAGCTCCGCCACGGCGACGTCCAGAAACTTCTCCGAATCCGCGTTCAGCGTCGTCGCCAGCAGCGCCACCCGCGGCAAAACCGGCTCCTGCGCGAACAGGCTCGCGGCCAACCCGGCGGTCAGCGCACCCAGCATGGACTTCGCCTTGTTCATTGGATTTCCTGCGCGTCGTTTACTTCCGTCATCAGCCAGAGCCGGTCGCGCTCCGCAAGCAGCACCTGATGAGTACCGATCGGCAGCATGCCAAGGCCGGGATGGATGGTCCGCGTCGCGCCGTCCGGCATGCGGAAAGGCGGCAATGCCGCCCACTGGTAGGTCTTCATCGAAAGCCGGCCCCACGGCTGGGCCGTCCAGAGCCAGTCCCCGCGCGCCAAGTACGGCGGAGAAACCTTGGCGCACCGTTCCGCGACCGGCACCGCAACCGGCCCATTGGAATTGGCTTCAATGACGGGCCCGAGCTCTTGCGCGAACACGTTCATCTTGTATCGACCGTCGCCCCGGCTGATGAGATCCAACGAATCGGAGGCCAAATCGTAGCGGAGGACCAGCCCCCACATGTCGCCCACGATGATCGTGCCTTCGCGGGCCATCCCGCGCCACCGCAAATCGCCGCCGCGATGCCGCCAGGACACCCGTTGCTTGAAGGCTCCGGTTTCGGGAGCGTATTCCCAGATGCCGCTCTGGCGGGATACCGCCATCCCCAGATCGCTTTCGGCTTCCACGACGGAGGCCAGGAACACGATCCGGTTCCGGGCCGAGTCCGGGAAAACGGCCGAGACGTGCGCCGGCGGACCATCGTCGAAAGGAGATCGCTTTTCTTTGCGGGAACTGGCCACCAAAACCTGTCCCGTGCGGGTGGCCAGATCGTAAGCCGCCAGATGGCCGTCGTCGGTGCCGACGTACAACGTCTGGCCAAGGAATCCGACGGACAGCGGATGCGTCACCGGCAGCGCGGTTGTTTCGTGGAGCGCCTCGACGGCAGGCGACCTTCGATCGAACAGAAAGACCCCTTCGTCCGCCACGGCGACCGCCACCAGGTCCGGCCCGAGCGCGGCATCCAGAACGCCCGCGATCGCATTCGGCGAAATCTCGCGCTGGTGCGGTCCACCGGGCTCCACCGCCCCCAACGCGATGGGCGCCGCAAAGCCCCCCGCCCATTTTTGCAGGAGCAATTGGGGCGGCTTCCCGGAAGCGGAAACCACGTAGGCCCCGCCGGCGCCATCGCCGAGAATCGCCGCATGTCCAAGAAAATATCCGCCGGGCTTGATCAGCTCGATCGGCTCCAGGCGCACGCCGGCCGCCGGCGGCAGCGCCGTGCTGCCCGGTTTGATTTGTTCCCGCAGCCAATCATGGAAGACCCCCAAGGCCTGCCGCTGCGGAACGGAGGCAACCGCGGCAGGAGACGTCTCGGCAAAGGCCGCCTCCAGCCGGTGCAGGATTTCATCCCGCAGATCGTTCAGGCCCGCGCGGACGGCCGCATCCAAAAGGGATTTGAGCGATTGCAGGTTGCGCTCGTGGAGGAAGCCCGACGCCAGCTGGACCTGCACCCAATCCGCCATTTCCGGAAGTTGCTGAGCGATGAGCCGGCGCGCCCGGTCGTCGATCGAACCTATGGCGCCGCCGTTGCGGCGGATCGCCAGTCCCGCGATTTCGCACAGCGCATCCGGCGGAATTTCCGGGGCCGGCTTCCGGATGGCCGCGGCCAAATCGGCCAGCAGGGCGCGGCTTTCGGGCGTCGCCAGGCGTTCCGGATCCTGGCTCTGCCGGGCGTCGTCGAAAACGCGGCCGCAGCGCCCGAACCAGCCCAGCAACGGATTGCCGTGC
>RZYG01000456.1 GCA_009930415.1 Spartobacteria bacterium
CCTGACCGAGGACGTGGCCCAGATCATGGGCGGCGTCCACCGGACGTTCCCTGGCAAATGCTTGATCGCCTGCACGGACGCCCTGCCCAAGGAGATGCGCAACCGCCTCCTGGCCTACGGCGTGCCGGACCGCCTGCTGCCGCCACCCGCCCCGGAGAAGCCGCGCTACCAGCGCGCCCTGCCCAAGACGGGGGTCAATTACTGCGCGATCTGATTTTTTGACCGACCAACCCCAAGCGGGGCCTGAGGCGGGGCCGAGCATGACGGCCAGGGCAGACGTCGCGCACCTGTCGAATCGCGGTGCAGCGCGAAACCTTGGGCGGGAAAACGAGAAAGGCCGGGAGTGATCCCGGCCTTTTGTCGTCTACCACGCCTTTTGTCTGGGCTGCGGCTGGTTGAAACGGATCTCTCCGGTGCCGTAGTTCTGGTACACGCCCGTGCCCCGGTCGTAGCTCCAGGACTGGCCTTGCGAGTTGATGCCGCTTTGCTGTCTGCCGTGGCTCTGCGAACTCCACGAGTTTCCCGTGCTCGGGCTGTATCCATACGTCTGCTGTGTTCCCGTGCTGCCGTATGTCTGGTATTGGTTTTGAGGGTAATAGCCGTTTGAGTACCCGTCGTCTCCGCACCACGCCGCCCCTGCGAGAAGCACCAGGGCGATTGTCGCCACGCACCGTTTCATCATTGTTCCCCTTGGTTTGAAGTTGAAGTTCCCGAAATAAAAACGCCCCCACGCTATCCGGTTTTTCGTCGCCTGTCTCGTTGTCATACAGTTTTTTTCATGGGGCCGGGCGGGGCGGAGGTTGTCATGCGTCGGTTAGAAAATGCGTTAAAAACTCCGCAAAATTGCGGGAAAAGTGTTGACCGCGTTTCAAGTTTAGAACAAATGTTCCACATACGAAACACGGTGGCCTTATTTTGGTGCAAAATGATACACTTGCCCACCGTGCTGCTCAAAATTGAGCGGCTGCTTCCCCGGCCCTGTTTTGCCAGGCATCGGGAAAAGAATCTCGCCAGACCTGTTGACAGATTTTCCCTCGGGTGGCAATGCTCGCCTCACGGTGCTTGAAAACACCTTC
>RZYG01000457.1 GCA_009930415.1 Spartobacteria bacterium
CCCGCGGACTTGCGGATGACCTGCCATTCGTAGTGGCTCATGCTGCGCTCCTTCGCGCTTTGTGGGGACGGTGGGTGGTGGTGCCGTTGCGGGTCCGCAACGCCTCGCCAGCGGGTGCGTGGCAGGCGGGGCAGGGGCGGTTGATGACGCACGCCTCGAGGTGCTTCTCGCGCTTCCATCCGGCCTCGACGGTTTCCCAGAGGTAGTGGCGCCAGGACCATGAGCAGGTCGGCATGGGGCAGGTGACGACGAACCGCATGGCGTCGGTGGCGTGGTCGGCGCGCATCAGTCGAGTCCCAGCGCGTTCGTTGCTTCGATGAGCAGTTCCGCGGCGCGGGTGACGACTACCCGTCGCTGTTTTTCGGTGCGCGCCGTGTCAAAGCCACGCACCTTCTCTCCCAGCGCCTGCCACTCGGCGGTGGGGACGACGGTCACGGGGACGACGTTGGTGAGGGCGTCGATTTCCTGCAAAGCGCTACGAACACCGTCCACGTAGTCGCCGTTGGAGTTGCGCGCGAGCAGCAGTCGCTTCGTTGAGCGTGACGGGCTGCTGAGCGTCGCCACGATGAGCGGTTCCGTGGGCCACGGGTCGGGCTCGATGAGTGTGAGTGGTGAGCGCGCCATGATCCATGACCACGGGAAGCGTCCGGCGTAGTTGATTCCGGTCCACCCGTCATGGGTGCGCTCCCATACGTTCTGGTCCGGGTCGCGCAACTGCGAGCCGATGGGCGGTTCTGGGGGTAGTTCGTAGGTGGTCATGTCAGATGGCTCCGTTCAGTGCGAGGGTGATGGCCGCGGCGGCTGTGAACGCGGCGAGGATGATGCCGAGGCCGATGGCTCCGGCGATGAGGACGTAAGCCCAGTCGGGGCGGTGCGGGTGGTGGGTCACTGCTCACCTCGTGCGATGGCGATACATAGCCTGATGGCAACCCGCACCACGCCAGCCACGGCGAGTACGGGGGCAAACCGGTCCTCGATGTCCCGTGCCACCTGTTCGCGGACGGCGGCTTCGGTGACGGTGGCGACGTGCCGAGAGCACTCCATGACTGCATCAATCGAGTCACCCTCGAATGTC
>RZYG01000178.1 GCA_009930415.1 Spartobacteria bacterium
GTAGACGATCCGCCCGCCATCGACCGAGTTGCGCGCCAAGCGGTCGGGATGCCAGGCCAGAATCCCTTGCGCCTCGCCGCGCTCCATCGCCGCCAGCATCTCGTTGAAGACAGGCCGCCCCGGCTTCTTCGCCGTCTGCGATTCGATATATTCGCGGACGACTTCCAATTTCTCCCGCGCCGCCAGCATGCGCAATTCGTCCAACTGCGCATCAATCGAGAGGATTTGGCGCTCCTCGTCGTCCGTGCTCTTCCGCGCATAGATGAAGTATTTCATTTCTTGGCCCCCTTCTTCTCTTTTGCATTCAAAGCGGTTTTCTTGGCTTCCTCCGCCAACTTGCGAAAAGCGGAAGCGTCCGGCGCGGGAATCGGTTGCAGCAGGATATTCGCGCCATCGGTGAAAAGCGCCAGTTTCGTGCCGGTGCGAAGGCCAAGCAACTTGCGGACCTTGCCGGGAATGACAAACTGCCCTTTGGATGAAAGCCGCGCGATGTCAAATTGCATGATTTATCTCCATTTTGTAAGAGTTGCTTACGAGTCTGATTTATCCTACTGCGAGGGAGGGGTACGGTCAAATATTTTAGGAGATAATTCCGCATTTGTACGGCCCGCAGACGCTGGCGTGGCGAGGTCACGAGCCGCCAGAACCGGTTGCGGGCTCCGGGGGTCGGGAAGTGGAGCGCCGCAGGCGGGCCGCAAAGCCGTGGGCGGTTCGGAAGGGGGGGCGGGCGATTCGATCCTCGGGCCTCTCGGCGGCTCTGCCGCACGCTCGGCCTGCCCGAATCCCGAAAATCCCCCCCAAAATGGATCGTTTTCGTTCGTCGCCGATCCCGAGGCCCCGTTCCTCCCGATCCTGCCGCAAGAGGTCGCCGCGTATTTCCCGCCCCAAAAAATCTTTCGCTCGCTCGGCTCGAAAACCGATCCCGTGTTGCACATCCAGTTCGGCGGACCGTGGGCGTTCGTCGCCCAAAATCGGCGCATAAAAAAATGGCGGAGAGAGTGGGATTTGAACCCACGGGACGCTATTAACGCCCGCTCGATTTCGAGTCGAGTGCCTTAGGCCGCTCAGCCATCTCTCCGCCCACGTCCCGCCGGAGGGCGGGACGAAAAACTCGCAGATCAATACCCCAGCCCGCCCGGGAATTCAATCCCTTTTCGGCGCGCCGCGGGCGGCAACGGAAAAGGCGCGGCCCGCGGCCGCGCCCCGTTCCGCTGCCGGTCGCTCCCGGTCTAGAAGTAGAACCGCAGCCCGAGCTCGAACAGCAGGTTTTTGTCGGTGGGCTCGTCCTTGTCGTAGTAGATGTCTTCCGTTCCCATTTCCCCGATCATCGAGAAGACGACCGCGGTGGAATCCGTCAGGAAGAGCTTGGTGCCGGCTTCGAGGCTGAAGACCAGCGCGTTCTCGTTTTCATCGAGACTCACGTGCCGGTAGTCGATCGCCGCGCCGAGAAACAAGGGCACCATGTCCGTGCCGATCACCGGCCGATAGCCTTCGGGCATCTTGAAGTTGTATTCCGCCGTCGTGCCCACCGCAAAATAGCTCCACCAGTCGTTGTCGCCGAACGCCGCGCGCAAGCCCAGGGACGTCCGGTCCCAGAAGAAATAGGCGTATTTGGCCTTCAGGTCGAAATCGGTGCCGGCCACGCCCGAGGTGTCCAGTTGCCCGGAAATGCCGATTTCGTTGGATCCCTGGGTCAACAACGCGCCGCCCTGCGCCGCCGTCCCGCAAAAGCCAACCGCGACCGCCAACGTCAACCACTTCACGCTTTTCATCGTCATTTCCTCCGCACCCTAATTGGTTTTGGCATCATGGCGGCTCCGGAGCCCGAAATCAAGCCCGCAGACGCCGCTTCAGGACGGAATTCGGATGCCGCGACGGATGAACACCGGCACGTCCAGATCGGCGCCCTCGACGATCGTCGGCGCGACGTCGCGGAACCGCCCCCGGTCGTTGGCACCCCCCAGCTGCAGCTCGGACTGTTGGGCGTTCTTGCGGCCCCGGCCGGGCGGTGCCTCCACCGGCGCTTCCGGACCGGTTTCCAGCACCAGCGCGCCGGATTTGGGCGGCGGAATCCAATGCTCCGCCGCCAGCACCGTCAGCGCCAGCCGCCCGGTCCATCCGGGCAGCACGGCTGCGCCCAGCGAAATCCGGGCGCCCGGCCGCGCCGCTTCCTGGAATCGGCGGTGGATGGTTTCCAGCTCCGCCAACGACAGATCCGGACCGCCGGCCACGCTCAGGATCATGGCGCCGGAATTGGCGATCACGCGCCCCTTTTCCAGCATCGGTCCATCCAGCAACCCTTGCAGCGCCTGCTCGGCCTTGCCGGCTCCCTGGCCTTCGCCGAAACCGAAACAGCACTCGTTGCCGCTGTTTTCCACCAGGCTCTGCAAATCCGAAAAATCCAGGTTGAGCATGTTGTCGCGCGCCAGCAGCGTCCACAGGCCGCGGATGCCGGCGGACATCATGCGGTCCACGAAGGCGAAGGCGTCCGGCAGCGACGTGTCGGACGGCAAGAGGGCATGCAGCCGCTGGTTGGGCAGGCAGACGACCGCGTCGGCGGACTGTTTCAGATCCGCCAAGCCCTCCTGGGCCTGCTCCTGGCGGCGCGCGCCTTCGAACGCGAACGGCAGGGTCACGTAGGCCAGCACCAGCAGGCCTTCTTCGCGGGCAATCCGCGCCAGCACCGGGGCCGCACCCGTGCCGGTGCCGCCGCCCAGGCCGGCCACCAGCAACAGCAAATCGTGGCCGGAAACCAGCGCGCGCAACGCATCCAGATCCTCGTTGGCGGCCAACCGCCCCAGCTCGGCATCGCCGCCCGTGCCCATGCCCTTGGCGACCGTCCGGCCGATCGGCACTTTCAGGCCGATGGCCGTCGCGTCCAGGGCGCGCGCGTCCGTATTGACGGCCGCCACGGTCGGCGGCTCGTTCCATTCCGCCAGCGCATGCCCGAGGACGTTGCCGGCACCGCCGCCGACGCCCGCCACCAGGACGCGGCACCGGAGTTCCCGGACGTTGTCCTGCGCATTTTCCGAATTCGCCGCCATGGTCCGTTTCCTCCGCTCAGCTCACGCCAAACCAATGGGCCAGCCGTTTCCAGGTGCTGCGGGACCGCTCCGCCGCGGCCCGGGCGCTGCGGTAGCCGTGCAGCACCGCGCCCACGCCCGTCGCGTATTCCGGCACGGCCAGATTCGCGGTCAATCCGCTGGCGTTGCGCGGCACGCCGATTTCGCAAGGCAACCCGAACACCTTTTCGGCCAGCGGAGCCACGTTCTTCAGGTGGGCGCCGCCCCCCGTCAACACCACCCCCGCCCCCAGCAGCGACAGGAGTTTCTGCCGCTTCAGGCGCGCGGCGATCAGGCCGAAGGTTTCTTCCATGCGCAAATGCACGATCGTCTGCAGGTCCGACAGCTTCGCGGTGCGCGGCGCTTCGCCGGCGGCGGTCGGCAAGGGCAGGCGGCGCGTACGGCCGGCGGCGCTCACCATGGCGTCGCCGTGCTGCCATTTCAGGGCTTCCGCTTCCGTCGTGGACAGCCGGAAGGCGCGCGCCAGGTCGTTCGTCACGTGGTCGCCGCCGACGCCGATGACGCCCGCGTCCGCGATTTTCGCCTGCGCGTACACCACGTAGTCGGTTTTGCCCCCGCCCAGATCGATCAGCAGCGCGCCTTGACGCTTCTGATCGGCCGAGAGCGCCGCCTGCGCCGAACACAGGCCGCTGAACAGCGGTTCGGCCATCTCCAGCTTCAGGGCCTTGACGACCCGGACCAGGTTGACCATGCGCGAATGGACGCCGTGCACGATCAGCATCTCCGCCGCCAGGCGCTGGCCCACGAGCCCGACCGGCGTCACGCCCGGCAGGCCGTCCACCGCGAACTGGCCGAAAATGCTGTGGAGGATTTCGCGATCCGCCGGCAGCGTCACTTCCTTGGCCATGCGCAACACGTGGTCCACGTCTTCCTGCGCGATTTCGCCGTCCACCGGGATTTCCGCGCGGGTGGGCAGCGCTTCGATCTGGGAGCCGGACAGCGCCAGATAAACCTCGTTGATCTTCAGGTCCGCGGCTTCTTCGGCTTGCCGCAGCGCGGTCTCCACGCAGGCGCACACGCTGTCGAAATGGAAAATCTCCCCTTTGCGCATGCCGCTGCTGGCCGCATCGCCCACCGCGGTGATCATCAGCGCCCCGTCCTCGCGGGCCTCCCCCACGAAAACGCGCACCCGGCTCGTGCCGATTTCCAGCGCGACGATCGGTTCGATGCTCATCCTGCCCGTCTCCCTTTCCGCCGGCGGCCCGTCAGGGCGCGTCCGCCGCCTCCGCCGACCGCCCCACGTAGTTGCGGTCCACCGTCATGTCGTACGTGGCCAGCGCCAAACCCTGGCGGCGCGCCTCTTTCAGCATCTCGCGCAGTTGCCACAGCTTTTCCCTGGCCCGGTCGCGCGACAGCGCCACCCGTTCGCCCGTTTCCAGGCCGACTTCGATCTGCTCCGCGTTGCCCACGTCGATGGTCGCCACGGTCAGGACCGCGCGCATTTTCTCGTCGTTGCAGATCTGGAGAATGGCCAGCGCGTCCTGCAGCAGGGGATCGGCCACCACGTCGCCCGGCCGCAAGCCGACGTCCCGCACGCCCTGGATGACCGGCAAGCTGATCCGCACGGAACTGGGCCCCAGCACGTGGCCCGTCGCATCCACGGCCAGCGTGCTGCCGGCGCCCGGGCGGCCCAGGCGCGCCACCGCGACGCGTTCGGTCACTTCGATCACCAGCCCGTCCGGCAAGCGGCGCCCGACCTGCGCATCGGCGATGACCGGCACGGTCAGCAACGCGGCGCGGACGTCCTGGGGCCGCACGGCGAACAGGTTCAGCCCCGGCCGCACCCCGGCATATTCCTGGATGTGCGCCGCCCCGAGCATGCCGTCGGTCGTCACGTCGATCCGGCGGATCTCGAAAAAGGGATTTTCCGCGAACATCCCGCGCCAGGCCTGTTCACCGCCCCAATAGAGGCCGAGCCCCAGCGCCGGCACGGCGAGCAAAACGCCCAGCGCCGCGAGGACGCGCCGCCGCACCGTCCGGCGGCGCTCGCTCGAACGCACGGCCGCCCGCAACAGGCCATCCCGCGAACGGTTTTTCCGCCGGTTCAGTTTTTTCCCTAACGCCAAAGTCGCCCTCTTTCAGGTCAATCGCACAAGGGCGCACTATGCCATAGCCGCGGACAAGGAAAAACAATAATTCGCGGCCAATTCGCGGCCCCGATGGAATCGGGGTGCATGACCGGATTCTTCACGATAGATTCGACCCTCGCTTGTAGGGGCTCAGCTTGCTGAGACCGCAGCTGTTCCCAAATTTCTCCAAACCCGGTCCGAG
>RZYG01000179.1 GCA_009930415.1 Spartobacteria bacterium
CGCGCCTCCACGAAGTCACGATCTTCAATTCCGCCCCACGCCATTGCCCCGCCGCGCTGGGCGGCGCAACCATCCGCCACTTCCCCTACGGCTCCGTCGAGGAAGTGTACGATTTCATGGGCGCCAAGGAGCCCCATTGGAGCGTGCCCTCTTCCTATCGGGACATCCGCAACCACCTGCGCGGGCTGCTCGGCAGCAAGGGCGTTTCCAAGGTCGCAGACCCCGCACCCAAGGACGGAGCGGACGGTTGGCCGCTGCAGATCAACGCCCTGTTCCGGCAATATTGGAACGAGGAGCGCGGCGAATGGGACACGGAAATCGCGCCCGGCTCTCTCCAAATTTCCGCCGGGGCGGGCGCCGGCTGGGAGCCCACGGTCAACGAAGGCACCTTCCTCAACGTCGCCAACCAATGCCTCGATGCCCGGGGCAACTACGTCACGGGCTTCACCGCGCGCGCGGAGACGTGGCCGGTCGACGACAGCCAATGGAACGTCTGGCACGAAATCCGCAGGATGCCCCCCGAGGTCGAGATTTGCCGGGTGGCGCACGTCGATGCCCACGGGAATCCGCTGGAATGGCTGGCCGTCCAAACGCCCGGCCCCCTCCCGGAACCAAGCCTGTCGGCCGCCGTCGCCGGCACCGGCACCGGCCAGACCGTGGTCGTAAGCTGGAACCTCGGCCCGGCGACCAATCTGGGGCCGCGCCTCGACCGCAACCTCTATTTCAGCACCAACGGGACGGACTGGATGGATCTGCGCGCGCCGGCCCTGACCAACCGCTTGTCGGCGCCGCCCGAATTTTTCAACAGCCCCGCGCAGCTCTGGTTCCGCCTCGCCGTGTCCGACGGATTCGGGGAACGCGTCGCCGCGGCCGGCCCGCTGGCTTTCCAGACCCAGCCCCCCCTGCTGGCCATCCACGCCCCCCGCGACGGCGACGTCGCCCCGACCGGCACCCTGTGGCGACTGGCGGCGGTTTGCGACGATCTGCGCGACGGCGCCGTCTCCAACGTCGCCTGGCATTCGTCCCTCGCCGGGCCGCTGGGAACCGGACCCACGCTCGCCGACGTCGAACTCGCGGCGGGAACGCATCTCCTGACCTGCACGGCCACCAGCCGCGCGGGCTTGTCCGCCACGGGCAGCGTCTCCGTGACCGTGCGGGCGGGCGCGCCGGCGGATGGCGACCTGTCCATCGCCAGCAACGCGTTCGCCTGCCTCCCGGCCGGCGGCGATCCGGCCGGCGACGGGTCGCTGGCACGGCTGGTGCCCGGAAAGACCAATTTCCTCACGGTTTCGTTCCGCAACCAAGGCCTGGTCCAAACCGCGGGAGTCGCCATCGCCGTTTCCGAAGCGGGCGGCCCCTTCGTGGAACTGTTCGCCACCAGCGCGGTTTGGGACGTCTTCGAGGAGCACGTCTGGAGCGCGCCGTACGTGCCGACCAGCCGCCAGCCGCACGCGGTGCGCGCGCAATTTCAATCGCTGGAATGGCCCGATCCGAATCCGGCCGACAACGTGCGCACGTGGACGATGTCCAACCTGCCGCCGGCGGCGCGCGGCGCGCGCATTGAAATCCGCCAGGACGACTTGCCGCTGGCCAACCGCCTCTGGGCCTACGATCCGAACGGCGACGCCCTCTCCTACTCGCTTGTTTCGCCGCCGGCGGCCGGCACGGTGGAATTGGCCGGCTCGAACTTTACCTATGCGGTCGAGACCAATTGGAAGGGAACGGCCACGTTCCAGTTCACGGCCTCGGACGGCCTGGCCACATCGGCGCCGGCCACCGTGACGCTGGCGGTGCTGCCGCGCCGCAAGGCGCCCGTCCTGACCAGTCCGTTGACCGCCACCAGCACGCAGGGCCAGCCGTTTGCCTATCGCATCGCGGCCACGAACGATCCCGCCCAGTTCACGGCCACGCCGCTGCCCGACGGCCTCCTCCTCGATGCCGTCGCCGGCTGGATCGAGGGAGTCCCAACGGTCACCGGAACGCGCAACGTCACCATCGGGGCGCTCAACGTGGCCGGCAGCACGACCGCCACGCTTTCCGTCTATTTTGCGCCGGGGCGTCCCGTCGTCACCAGCGCGGCCAGCGCCGCGCAGGTGGTGGGCCAGCCGTTCGCCTACCGGATCACGGCCAGCAACGATCCCACGGGTTTTACTGCCAGCGGCCTGCCGGCGGGACTCGTCGTCGATCCCGCCACGGGCTGGATCACGGGCATCTGCCACGTGGCCGGAACCACCGAGGTGCTGGTCAGCGCCACCAACGTCTACGGGACCGGCGGACTCTGGCTGCAGATCCACGTCGTGCCGGCCGCCGTCTCCAACGACTACTTCGATTTGCGATCCATCCTGTCCGGCACGAACGTCGCCTTCGGCGGCACCACGGCCGACGCCACGCGCGAAACCGGCGAACCGCCGCACGCCGGTTCCTTCAGTTGCGCCGGGTCGCTCTGGTGGACCTGGATCGCGCCGCGCGACGGCTTCGTGACGGTTTCGACCGAGAGTTTCGACTTCGACACGCTGCTGGCGGTCTACGTGGGCGACGCGCTCAACGGCCTGACCTGCGTGGCCTCCAACAACAATTGGCGCTGGCTGTCGCACAGCCTCGTCTATTTCCAAGCCGCATCCGGCACGGTCTATCAGATCGCCCTCGACGGGGACAACGGCCGCGGCGCGTTCGATCTCCATCTGGAATACCGGGTCAAACCCCTGATCGTGAGTCCGATGAACTTCGAAGGCATCGCCGGCCAGCCTTTCCACGCGCAGATCGAAGCCGTCAACGGACCTACGTCGTTCGGCGCCACCGATCTGCCTGCCGGGCTGGGCGTCGTGCCGGCCACCGGCGTCGTCACCGGCGCTCCCGCGGCCAAAACCGGACAGTTCGTCTATCTGCTGGCCGCCAACGTCCATGGCGTGGACACGTCGCAGGTCTGGTACACCATCTATTCCGCGCAATATCCCGTCTTCACCCATGCCCCGCACGTCGCCGGCGTGGCGCAAAGCAACTTCGCCTTCCAACTGCAAGCCACCCACGCCCAAGCCGGCACCTACGATGCCCAGCCTTTGCCCTTCGGACTTTCGATCAATCCCAGCGACGGCTGGATCACCGGCGTTCCCGGGCAGGCCGGCGTTTTCCGCATACCGATCTACGTGCGCAACAGCCTGGAAGAACTCGCCACCAATACCCTCGTCATGAACCTGCGCCTGCCCTACGGCGAATGGCAGTTCTACCATTTCACCGCCCCAGAAATCGCCGATCCGGACTTTTCCGGCCCGGACGCCGACGCCGATGGCGACGGTGCCTCCAACGACGCCGAGCGCTGGTGCGGCACGAATCCGCGCGATCCTGGCAGCGTGTTGGCCCTGGAAGGATTCGCTCCCGCCGCCGGCGCCGCCCATGCCCTCCAGTGGCAAAGCATGGATGGCCATTTCTACCGCATCGGCGCCGCCCCGGCCGTCACCGGCCTCTATGTCCTCGTCACCAACCAAATCCCCGCCACCGCCCCGCAAAACACGTGGACCGACGACGGCGACCGCGGCCCCCGCAGCATCTACCGGATCGAGTTGGAACCCTGATTTCTTGGTTTCGACGCACCCCGTCGTGCGGATCGGCCGAAACCATCCGGCATTGTTATTTTTTGGTTCTGTTCGCTTTTCTGGATTGAAATGTCCGCTGGATTGAACCAGCATAACGGCTCCAGAGGGCACTCAAATGAGCAAATGCGTTCTGGTCTTGGGCGTTCTGGTCTTGGGGGCAAGTTTCGCGCGGGGGCAAACGACGGACGACTACTACAGCGTCCAAAACGGCTACTGGGATCAGGCCAGCACCTGGACGTCGCCCGTGTCTCCGGCCTTCGGCTATCCCCGCACGGGCGACGTCGTCGTCCGCTCCAACGCCGCCTCCGGCCCCATTCACTTCTACCGCCTCAAGGCCACCGTGCCGTGAAGAAGACAGTCGCGCCCAGCGGACGCGGCTACAGCGGACCCTTTTGGGAGTTCGTATTTTGCAACTGGCCTCGCGGACCCGGCCATCAGATCAACAGCCCCGGCCCCACCGGGGCCGGCTACAAAGAATCCCCGAAAAAAGCGCCGGCCCGATGAAGGACCGGCGCCGGCGCAAGGAACTTGCGCTTACTTCGCCTTGTTGACGACGGCCTTGTCGATGCCTTTTTCGTCGAGGTCGATCAGCTCCTGGGCGGCCAGTTCGGCGGCCTTGTAGTTCGCCTCGCGCGTGCTGGCGCCCAGATGCGGCACCATGATGTCGGCGACGTCCACCACGCTCTTGGGGCCTTCTTCGTCCTTGGCGTAGACGTCGTTCAAGAAGCGGATCTTCTTTTCCGCCTTGACGGCGCGCAGGTCGGCTTCGTTGACGATGCCGGCGCGGGCGCAGTTGATCAGCACGGCGCCTTCCTTCATCTGGCCCAGCAGTGCCCGGTTGACCATGCCCTTGGTCTCGGCGATCTCGGGCAGGTGCAAGGTCACGTAGTCGGACGTGGCGAACAGTTCGTCGAGCGAGACCAGCTTGACGCCCAGTTCGGCGGCCTGCCGCATCGTGATGCCCGGATCATAGCCCAGGAAGGTCGGCTCGAAACCCGACAGGCGCTTGGCCACCAGCCGGCCGATGTAGCCCAAGCCCACGATGCCGATCGTCTTGCCCGTGATCTCGGTGCCCATGAAGGCGGTCTTTTCCCACTTGCCGGCCCGGCAGGAGGCGTCGGCCGGGATCAGCTTGCGCGCGTCGGCCAGCATCAGGGCCACCACTTCCTCGGCCACGCCGTTGGAGTTCGCGCCGGGGGTGTTCATCACGTCCACGCCCTTGGCGCGGGCATGGGCGATGTCGATCGTGTTGTAGCCGGCGCCGGCGCGGACGATCGCCTTCAACTGGGGCGCCGCGTCGATGATCTCCGCCGTGATCTTCTCGCTGCGGACGATCAACGCGTGCAGATCGGGGTTCTCCTGGGCGAATTTCAGGATGTCGGCCTTCGGGATCTGCGTGACCGCATAGCCACCGTGTTTTTCCAGAATCTCCTTCGCCACGGAATCCAGCGCCGTCGGAATCAGTACCTTCTTCATCTCTTCTTCCTTTTGCTCTTGTTCGATTTGAGCAGGAACTGTAGCCCGCCCGGGAGCCCTGCGCAAGCCCTTCCCGGTCCGATCGAACGGGTTTTGGCCGCCCGGTTCAGGCCCCGGAAAAGCGCCGCTGGGCAGCCTCCGGCAGGAAACTGGCCGAGAGCGCGTCGCGGTCAAAGCGGAAGCGCCGTCCCAGGTCGTTTTCCGCTCAAATCCGTGCGTTTTCAGCGGTTTTCGGCCCATGTGCGGCTTCACGGAGGAACTCGCCGCG
>RZYG01000458.1 GCA_009930415.1 Spartobacteria bacterium
GCCGCCGGCGACGTCGCCAACAAGATCGGCACCTATCTCAAGGCCCTCGCCGCGCGCGACAACGGCGTGCCGTTCTACGCCGTCTTGCCGTCCTCCACCATCGATTGGTCCATCGAAGACGGCGTGCGCGACATCCCCATCGAAGAACGCGGCTCCGAGGAAGTGCGTTTCATGACCGGCTGGGACGACGCCGCGAACCACCCGGCCACCGTCCGCATCTGCCCCGAGAAAACCCCCGCCGCGAACTACGGTTTCGACGTGACCCCCGCCCGCCTCGTCACGGGCATCCTCACCGAACGCGGCCTCGCCCCCGCCACGCGCGCCGGACTGCGCGCCCTCTATGCCGACCTCCATCCATAGCGACGAGGGCTACATCAAGTTTTCGTTCGCGCATGAAGCGGCTCCGCCGCCCACGCATCCCCGCCTCCACGACCTCATGCGCATCCGCGACGATCTGCACGAGTGGGAACTGATCGGCGTCCTGCCCGACGGCATCGGCTACGGCAACGTCAGCGCGCGCATCGCGGGTAGCGGCCGATTCATCGTCACCGGCAGCGGCACCGGCCTGAAATTCCCCATCGCCGCGGAGCATTTCTGCGAAGTCGTTTCGTTCGACGTCGATAGAAACCGCGTGGTCTGCCGCGGGCCGTTGCCGGCCTCGTCGGAGTCCATGAGCCACGGCGCCATCTACGCCGCGCGCCCCGACGCGAACGCCGTGATCCATATCCACGACCGCCTCATGTTCCGGCTCCTGCTGCGCGAAGGCGCGCCGCAAACCCCCGCCGACGCGGCGTTCGGTACGCCCGAAATGGCCCGCGCCGTCGGCCGCCTCGCCGCCGCCCTGCCGCCCGTCGCGGTCCTGGTCATGGCCGGCCACGAAGACGGCGTCTTCGCCTACGGTCCCGATCCCCAGTCCGCGCGCGACGCCCTCTGGGACGTCTATTGCCGAGCGCGGCGGGAATAGACCGAAAGGTAGGGACGCCGCGCCGCCGGCGTCCGCGGATTCCCGATCCGAACAGCCCGGACGGCGCGGCCCGCCTTCGCCAAGGCTGCGGCGGACAAGCGCGCCG
>RZYG01000180.1 GCA_009930415.1 Spartobacteria bacterium
TTCTGATTCACGTGAAACATCGTCGGGTCCTTTCTGTTGGACCACGACTATGCCCCGCCCCGATCAATCAAGTAAGGAGGTCCCCCGCCACACGCTTACGAAATCCGTCTGGGTGGCCACGGCCAAGCCCGCCGTGCTGTTCGCCGACGTGGAGAGCCGCTTCGGGCCCGTGCGGGCCACGCTCGTGAAGTGGGAAATCGACGGCCAGGCCGTCGAGTGGCCGGAAAGATAGGGCGCGCTGGCCAGCGCGCCCCGCGGCGGGTTGGGCCAACCCGCCCTACCCAAACACCCCAGACGGCGCGGCGCGCCGTCCCTACCCGCCCGAATCTTCTTCCACCAGCGGCAGGCTGGGATCGGCTTCGACGGCGGTGGGATTGCCGATGCCGGCCAGCGCGCGCAGGCCGGCCGCGGCGGCCACCATGGCGGCGTTGTCCGTGCAATAGGCCAGCGGCGTCAGCAGCAGCCGGGCCTGGCGGCGGCGCGCCAGATCTTCCAGCCGGCCGCGCAACAGGGCGTTCTTGGCCACGCCGCCCACGCAGGCCAGCGTGCGCGCGGCGGTGGCTTTCAGCGCCCGCTCCGCGCGCTGCGCCAGCGAATCCATCACGGCTTCCTGATAGGACGCCGCCAGATCGGCCAAATGCGCTTCCCGGTCTTCGGGATGGTTCTTCAGGTGGTACAGCAGCGCGGTCTTGAGGCCGCTGAAGCTGAAGCACGTCTCGATGGCCAAGCCGTTTTCGGTGGTGCGGTTCTTGGCATGTTCCATGCCGCGGGGAAAATGGACGTAGGCGGGGTCGCCGCCCTGCGCCGCGCGTTCGATGACCGGCCCGCCGGGATAGCCCAGGCCCAGCAAATTCGCGCCCTTGTCGAGACATTCGCCGGCGGCGTCGTCCAGCGTCGTGCCCAGCAGCCGGTAGCGGCCCACCGCCCGCATTTCCACGAGGCAGGTATGCCCGCCCGAGACCATCAGAACGAGGAGCGGACAGGCTTCGGCCGGCGGCGGCGCGGCGGGATCGAGAAACATGCCGGCCAGATGCGCTTCGAGGTGATTCACGCCCCAGACGGGTTTGCCCAGCGCCTGTCCCAGCGCCCGCGCGCCCGAGAGACCGATCAGCAGCGAGCTGACGAGCCCCGGCCCGTGGGTCACCGCGACGGCGTCGAGATCGGCCCACGCGACGCCCGCGCGCGCGACGGCCTCGGCCGCGACGACGGGAAAGCTGCCGACGTGCTCGCGCGAGGCGATCTCCGGCACCACGCCTCCGTACGGCCGGTGGCTCGCGATCTGGCTGTTCACGACCGACGACCGCACGGCGCGGCCATCGCGCACGACGGCGGCGGCGGTTTCGTCGCAGGAAGATTCGATGCCGAGCACCAGCACGGACGGCTCCGGCGCGCTCAGCGCTTCTGGAAGACGAGGATGCCCTTGAGCATGTCGCAGGCGCGATCGAGCTGGGGATCGACGACCGAATCCAAGTCGACGGACTCTTCCGCCGGCGGCTTGGCGGCCAGATCCGGCAGGTCTTCTTCTTCGCCGCCGGCGGTCCAGCCTTCGTCCAAAGCGGCGGCATTCGCGACGCCGTTGGTTTCCTCGGAGCGGTTCCGCGCCAGCAGGATGTTGCGCCAGTTTTCGACGGACATGGGCACGACCACGTCGGGTTCGATGCCGACGTCGTGGATGACGCGCTCGCTGGGCGTGTAGTACTTGGCGGTGGTCAGGCGGATGGCGGTGCCGCCGTCCTGCGGCAGGACGCTCTGGACGGAGCCCTTGCCGAAGCTTTTTTCGCCGACGAGCACGGCGCGGCGGTTGTCCTGGAGCGCGCCGGCAACGATCTCGGAAGCGCTGGCGCTGTAGCCGTTGATGAGCACGGCCATGGGCACGGCGGGGAACGTGTCGCGGGCGCGGGCGCGGTAGGCGCGTTCCATGCGGTTGTCCCGGCCGCGGGTGAACACGACCAGGTCGCCGCGGCGCAGGAACTTCTGGGCCACCTCGACGGCGGCGGTCAGCAGGCCGCCGGGGTTGCTGCGCAAGTCGAGCACCAGCGCCTTGACCTTTTCCTTTTCGAGCTGGTCGAGCGCGGCCTGCAGGTCCTTGGCGGTGTCCTCGCCGAACTGCAGCATGCGCACGTAGCCGATGCCGCCGTCCAGCACCCGGGTGTCCTTGATGCTGGGCACGTTGATGACGGCGCGCTCCAGCTCGATTTCCTTGAACAACTGCGTCTTAGGCCGGAAAATCTTGATCTTGACCGGCGTGCCGGGATCGCCGCGCAGTTTCTTGACGGCGTCCTCCAGCGCGAGGCCGTCGGTGCTGTCGCCGTCGATCTCGACGATTTTGTCGCCGGAAAGCAACCCGGCCCGGAACGCCGGCGTGTCCTCCATCGGGGCGATGACGGTCAGCATGCCGTCCTTGATGCCGATAGTGATGCCGAGGCCGCCGAACTTGCCGGCGGTGTCTTCCTTCATGCTCCGGAAGGCTTCTTCATCCATGAACTGGCTGTGGGGGTCGAGCGCCTGCAGCATGCCGCCGAGCGCGCCGTGGATGAGTTCCTTGTAGGTGCTCTTGTCCGCATCGACGTAGTTGCCCCGGACCTGTTCGACGACCTTCGAGAACAGCGTGAACATCTCGTAGGGCGAATCGGCGGCGGCCGCTTCCTCGGCGACGGCGGCCTCCTGGGAATAGAGCCGGGCGCCGACCGCCAGGTTGGCGGCCAGCACGGCGGCCACGATGAGCCATTTGGCGTTGCGGGCGAGTGCGTTCATGTCCTTTGCCTTTGCGATGCGAAGCGGATGCGGCGGCCGCGGCTAGACGTGGCCTTCCATGTCCGGCCGGTAGCGGAAATAGACCGCCCCCAGCGGCGGCACGACGATGGGGATGGAGTATTCCCGGCCCTGCCACTCGCGTTTTTCCGCCTTCACGAAACGGGGATTGTCCACGCCGCTGCCGCCGTAGATCGCCGCGTCGGTGTTGAGCACTTCCTCGTAGGTGCCGGCGCGCGGCACGCCCATGCGGTATTCCGCGCGCGGCACGGGGGTGAAGTTGAAGCCGCAGACCATCAGGTCGTCCGGGGACTTGCCCTTGCGCAGGGTGAACAACATGCTGTTCTCCCAGTCGTTGAGGTCGATCCACTCGAAGCCTTCCCACGCGAAATCGATCTGGTGCAGGCAGGGGAAGCCCTTGAGCATCTCGTTGAGGTCGCGCGCCAGCCGCTGCAGGCCGGAGTGCGAATCGTACTGCAGCAGGTGCCAGTCGAGGCTTTCGTTGTGCTGCCATTCGCGCCACTGGCCGATTTCCATGCCCATGAACGTCAGCTTCTTGCCCGGATGCGCGAACATGTAGGCGTAGAGCAGCCGCTGGTTGGCGAACTGCTGCCACATGTCGCCCGGCATCTTGGCCAGCATCGAGCCCTTGCCGTGCACGACCTCGTCGTGGGAGAACGGCAGGATGAAGTTCTCGTTGAACGCGTAGATCATCGAGAACGTCATCTGGTGGTGGTGGTACTTGCGGAAGACGGGATCCTTGTGCATGTAGTCGAGCGTGTCGTGCATCCAGCCCATGTTCCACTTCAGGTCGAACCCGAGCCCGCCGAGGTAGACCGGCCGCGACACCATCGGCCACGCCGTGGACTCTTCCGCGAAGGTCAGGAAGCCCGGATATTCCTGGTGCACCAGCTCGTTGAACTTCTTGAGGAAATCCACCGCGTCGAGATTCTCGCGCCCGCCGAACTTGTTGGGAATCCACTCCCCTTCGTTGCGCGAATAGTCGAGGTAGAGCATGGAAGCCACGGCGTCCACGCGCAAGCCGTCGACGTGGTAGACGTCCGCCAAAAAGATCGCGTTGGACAGCAGGAACGCCCGCACCTCGTTGCGGCCGTAGTTGAAGATGTAGGTGCCCCAGTCCTTGTGTTCGCCCAGGCGCGGATCGTCGTGCTCGTAGAGGTGCGTGCCGTCGAAGTAGGCCAATCCGTGGCCGTCCTTCGGGAAATGCGCCGGCACCCAGTCGATGACCACGCCGATGCCTTCCTGGTGGCACTTGTCGACGAACGCCTTGAAGTCGTCCGGCGTGCCGAAGCGCGACGTCGGCGAATAGTAGCCGATCGTCTGGTAGCCCCACGAACCGTCGAAGGGATGCTCGCTGATCGGCAGCATTTCGATATGGGTGTAGCCCATCTTCTTCACGTACGGGATCAGCGTTTCCGCCAGTTCCGCGTAGGTCAGCATGCGGTTGTTTTCGTCGGGATTGCGCCGCCACGAGCTCAGGTGCACCTCGTACACGCTGATCGGCTCGTCCAGCCAATGCTTCTTGGAGCGCGCCGCCAGCCACTCCGCGTCTTGCCAGGCGTATTTGTCGACGTCCCAGACCATCGAGGCCGAGCGCGGGCGCAGCTCCGAGGCGAACGCGTACGGGTCCGCCTTCTGCGCCAGGAACGCGTTGTGGCCCTTGACCTCGAACTTGTAGAGATCGCCGGGCTTCAGGTGCGGAATGAACAGCTCCCACAAGCCCGAGCTGCCCCGCTGCTGCATCGGGTGGATGCGGCCGTCCCAGTTGTTGAACCAGCCCACGACGCTCACGCGGACGGCGTTGGGCGCCCACACGGCGAAATGCACGCCGGCCACGCCGGCGACGGTCAGCGGATGCGCGCCCATCTTGGCGTAGGCGCGGTAGTTCGTGCCCTCGCCCAGCAGGTACATGTCCAGATCGGTCAACTGCAGCGGAAAGCGGTAGGGATCCTCCAGATCCGCGACCGACTTGTCGAACCACGTCAGCCGCAGGGAATACGCGAAGGGCTTTTCGTTCGGGAAAAAGAGTTCGTAGAGGCCGTCCGCGTGGATGCGCGGCATCTCGAAGACCTGGCCGTCGGATTTGCGGACCACTTCCGCCTTCGTGGCGTAGGGCCGGAAAACGCGCACGACGACGCCCGGCTTCTTGGCCCCCGTTTCATGCATCCCCAGCAGCGAAAACGGAGCGCCGTGCATGCCGTAGATGAGGGCGTTGATTTCGGGCTCGGACAGGATAGGCTTCATCGTGCGCAATCTCCTCGGGTTGGCGGGCATCCTCCCACGTTCCGGCCCCGGCCGTAAAGCATGGAAAACCCCGGCCGGAAGGCATGGGCGCATCTGCGACTGGGTGCAAATTCCCATCTGGATTTGCATCCAATGGGGATGTTCTGGAGGGACAGGCTCTGTCCTGCCCGTTTTTGGCGGAATCGCCGTTGCCAAGGCGGGCAACACGGAGGTTCCGCCGCGGGCGGACAAGTAGCCCCTCCAGTTTCAGGATTGCACCGAATCGCAGAGACGCCCGCGGGCATGAAAAACC
>RZYG01000459.1 GCA_009930415.1 Spartobacteria bacterium
ATCGCGAATTCGGTCGCCGCCGGATTGCCGTTCGCGTTGACCGCCACGTCGAGGGTCGTCGCCGTGGGATTGTCCACCGTCGGGGCCGCGGGCACGTTCACCAGCGTGGTGAAGTTCAGTTCATTGGCCGCCAGCGTCGTGTCGACGGAGTTGATGGCATAGGCCTTGAAATAGTAGATCTGGTTGACGTCCAGGCTCGCAAGATCGACGGAGAACTCGCCCGTTCCGCCGGCGGCGGCCGCCGTCGGGTTGTCCGTGATCGCGACGCCGCTGGAGGTCTTGTAGCAGATGCCGCGTTCCGTGACCGGATCGCCGCCGTCGTCCGTCACGTTGCCGTTGGCCGTGGTCGCCGTTGCGCCGATGCCGCTAGCCGCCACCGTCGTCACGGCCGGGGCCGTGGGACCGGATTCGTCCAGCTTGAACAGCGTCAAATCCCGCATGGTGCCCGCGTAGCTCGCAAACCGGGGCGAGCCCGAGTTGTATTGCAGGTAGCGTGTGGGAGCGGCAACCAGCGCCGCCTCGAATTCGGTCGAGGCCCATGCGAAAGACCAAACGGACGTCGTGCCGGCAACCGAGGGAACCGGGTAGGCATTGTTCGCGTTTTTGCCGGCGACGTAGATGGATTTGGCTTCGTTATAGAGGGAAAGGCCACCATACGTGGCATTCGTCTGGATGAGCCACACGATCGACGTGGCCGGATCGGTCAGGGTCGTGCCCCCGGCGGGGCTGATGGCAACCGAGCCGAAGAACGACGTAGCGGCGTTGTTCATGGCAAAACCGGCCGTGCTGTCGGCGACCACGTAATAGCCCGGCACGGTCAAATCCACCCGGGAGGTGATCTTGGTGAAGGATCCCACCCCGGCATACTGCGCTTGCGCCTGCGGCGCCGCGATGCACAATCCCAGCGCAAGCGAAAGACCCGCTCCCCATTTCCACAGACTTGATCCGATTGTCTTCATGTGTTGACCCTTTGTTTTTTCTAAATCGAAGCCGCGGCGCGGACCAAAGCCAAAACCCGTCCCAACGCCCCGCCAAAAGCCAATTCGACTGATGATTAAAATT
>RZYG01000460.1 GCA_009930415.1 Spartobacteria bacterium
TCGGATTCCCCTTAGGCCCTGACTAACCCTGATCTGTTTAGCATTGATCAGGAACCCTTGGGCTTTCGGTGTGCGGGTTTCTATCCCGCATTGTCGTTACTTATGCCTACATCTTCTTTTCCAGTCGCTCCAGATACCCTCACAGGTTATCCTTCTACGCCTGCTGGAATGCTCCCCTACCACTTCATTGAAGTCCATGGCTTCGGCAGTGTGTTTGATGCCCGATTATTATCCATGCACAGTCGCTCGACTAGTGAGCTGTTACGCACTCTTTAAATGATTAGCTGCTTCCAAGCTAACATCCTAGCTGTCTCAGCAACCGCACCTCGTTCTTTCAACTTAACACACTTTAGGGGCCTTAGCCGTTGGTCTGGGCTCTTTCCCTTTCGCTACCGGACATTAGCACCCGGCAACTCACTCCCAAGCATCATTTACCGGCATTCGGAGTTTGTCAGGATTTGATAGGCGGTGAAGCCCTCGCATCCTATCAGTAGCTCTACCTCCGGTAAACTCTGTAGCTTGAGGCTGTCCCAAAAGACATTTCGGGGAGTACGAGCTATCTCCCAGTTTGATTAGCCTTTCACCCCTACCCTCAGCTCATCCAAATCCTTTTCAACGGATACTGGTTCGGTCCTCCATATCCTTTTACGGATACTTCAACCTGGCCAAGGGTAGATCACTAGGTTTCGCGTCTACTACTGCTAACTTAAGCGCCCTGTTCAGACTCGCTTTCGCTTCGGCTCCGTACCTGAAGTACTTAACCTCGCTAACAACAGTAACTCGTAGGCTCATTATGCAAAAGGCACGCCGTCACGGATCTTGTCTCCGCTCCGACCGCTTGTAGGCGTACGGTTTCAGGTTCTTTTTCACCCCCCTGTTCGGGGTACTTTTCACCTTTCCTTCACAGTACTGGTTCGCTATCGGTCTTCCGGTTGTATTTAGCCTTACGGGATGGTCCCCGTGGATTCAGACAGGATTCTTCGTGTCCCGCCCTACTCAGGATACCCAATATAATATGACTCTTTACGTGTACGCGACTTTCACGCCTTACTGTGTG
>RZYG01000181.1 GCA_009930415.1 Spartobacteria bacterium
GCTCGGACCGAAGATCGGCACCACGGGCCTCGGCCTCGAAATGACCTTCGGGATCAACCCCTACCTGAATCTCCGCGGCGGCTTCAACTACGGCTCGTTCACCTGGGGCCAGGAATTCGGCAACGTGGACTACGATCTCGACGTCACCATGATCAGCATGCCGCTGATGCTGGACGTCCATCCCTTCGGCGGGCAGTTCCGCCTCACCGGCGGGCTCTACGTCCAGCCCGGCACCAAGGCGGATCTCGACGCCACGCCGTCCTCGCCGACCCAGATCGGGTCGCACACCTATCCGGCCGACGTGATCGGCACCCTCACCGGCAAGATCGAAGCCGGCGACGTCGTGGCCCCCTATCTGGGCCTCGGCATCGGCAACGCCGTCGGCGAAGACCAGCAGTTGCTCGTGACGCTCGACGTCGGCGTGATCTTCCAGTCCTACGACGTGTCGCTGTCCTCCGACGGCGCCGGCATGGGCGCCGCGCTCCCCACCTTCCGCGAAGATTTGAAGAAGGAAGAAAAATTGCTCCAGAAGGACGCGGAGGACTGGGAAATCTTCCCGGTGCTGGCGATTTCCATCGCCTGGCATTTCTAACGCCGCTGCGGCCGACGGACCGCACGCGGGGAGCGGTTTTTCCCGGGCGCATCGGCGCTCAGGTGCAATCCTGAAACCCAATCGCAGATGCGCCCGTTTTGCCCCGCCCCGCGAATAGGGATTCCCTCTCCGCGCGGAATTCCGCTAAGATGCCGGCCATGAAACGCTGGATCGGTTTAGTTGCGGCCTGGGCGGGCCTGTTGGGCTCCGCCGCGGCCCAGACCGACGGCATTTTCGCCGATTTCACGACCTCCATGGGCGATTTCACCGTCCGCCTCGACTACGAACGCGCCCCGCGCGCCGTCGCCAGCTTCGTCGGCCTCGCCACGGGGGAGGGGTCATGGGCCGATCCCCAGGGCAATGTCTGGCAAGGGCGGAAATTTTACGATGGGTCGATTTTTCACCGCGTATTGAACTCGGTTACGACCAACGGTTCGGTCCAGACCAACGGCATCGCCATACAGGGCGGCGGATTTCTGTGGCGCTCCGTGGCCACCAATGGGGTCACGACCACTAATTTTTCCAATGCGGGATACTACATGCCCGAAGCCGCAACAAATGGATTGATGCACTCCAATGGAGTTATTTCGATGGCGAACTCCGGTCCGAATACGGACGGATCGCAGTTTTTTGTGACTGCCACGAATTATCCGGCGTGGAATGGCAACTACACGGTCTTCGGCCATGTGGTAACCGGCATGAATGTGGTGACGTCGATTGCGTTGGTGGCGGTCCAAGGTGAATACAACCGCCCCGTTGAAGACGTGTACCTTCATGCCGTGGCGATCCGACGTGTAGGCGAGGACGCGGAACATTTCAACATCGCTTCGCAGGGCGTTCCGGTGGTCGAGTCGGGCCCCATGCGGCACTACGCCGCCGGAACCAATCAGATATTGGAATTCGAAATTGCATCGCAGACTGAAATGACTTTTCGCGAATCGACAAACCTGCAAGTCTGGGAAAACGTCGAATGGGGTTTGTACGATGGCCCAACCTATCTCTGGACTACCGTGGTTTCCCGGGCAGTCTTGGGCGATGCATATTTCTTCCATCTGAGTCGGATCCGCTATCCGACGCCGATTACGTCGCCCGCAAGCGTGCGGTCGCGAACCTTTACGTTCTGGTGGAATACGATTCCCGAGCAAAAGTATGAGGCGGCTTTCGCATCGGACTGGTGGCTTCAGGGCACATGCTCGGTGACCGTTGGGACAAACGCGCCCATGACGCGTTCCGTTTTCATAGGGGACAGCTGGTATCGGAATCCCTATTCGGCCCGGCTAATATTCCAAGATGGTTTTGGCAAGGAATATAACTATTCATTATGGTTTAATCCGGGACAAGCGACAAACCGTTTTCTGGGACAATGGAAATGGATTACAAATAACGTGGCGTTCGCCATTTCAGGCGTTTTTGCGGTCCAGTAGGTCTTGCTGTAGTTAAGCGGTTTTTCCAGTATTTTATGGTTGCCAAGGCTGGCAAAGGCATGGCACATTCACGCGGTTAGGCTGTTTTTCCCGTTGAACCCACGAAGGAGCGAACCATGAGGAAAGTGCTGGGCGGATTCTTGGTCGGAACATTGGCGCTGGCGGGCGCGGCGCTGGGGCAAACGCGCGACGTCACCTTCTCGGTGGACATGGGCGTTCGAATCACTGCGGGAACATTCGATCCGGACACAATGGGCGTGGACGTGCGCGGCGACTTCAACACCTGGGGCCAGACGGCCTTGGCCCGCGAAGGCACAACGAGCATTTATTCCGCCACGATTTCCGTGGCGGGCGCGGAAGCCACTTCCATTGGATACAAATTTTATTACAACAACGGGGCCGACGTTTGGGAAAACGATCCCAACCGGAGTTTTAACTTGGGTCCGGCCGGCACGCCGCAGGTGTTGGACACGGTCTATTTCAACAACCAAGGCCCCGTGGGTCCGGAAGTCACCGCCAATGTGACCTTCTCGGTCGACATGGCGGTCCGCATCGGTTCGGGCGCGTTCGATCCCGCCACCATGGGCGTGGACGTGCGCGGCGACATCAACGGTTGGGGCCAGACGGCCTTGGCCCGCGAAGGCGAAACCAGCATCTATTCCGCCACGATTTCCGTCACGGCCAACGAAGGCGCGACGGTGGGCTACAAGTTTTTCTATGACAACGGAGAAGCGACAGAGAACGAAATCTGGGAAGCCGATCCCATCCGCACGTTCGTTATGAGCGCTGACCCGCAGGTCCTGGACACGGTGTATTTCAACAGGGAAGAACCCCCGTCGGGGCTGCAACTGGACGGCACGTGGAATCCTGCGGCGACAGGCGTCTATGCGTTTGCCGTCACGCGCAGCGATCCGGGCATCGGCGATGAAATCCAACTGAGCGTGGACAACGAACTGGCGGCCTCGGTTCAGACCACCGTCACGTTCGGCGAGGGCTTGGATGAGGCATCTTTCGACGTGACGATTTTGTCCCTGGTGGACGGGGATGTCACAGTGACGGCGGAAGACGCCGTCAGCGGCGATACCGCGGAATACACCATTCGGATGCCGGGTTTGCAACTAGACGGCGACGTGCAGGTGTATGCAGCCGGCCTGGTCACCTATACCTTGACCCGATTCAACAACATCGGTGCTACCGTCAATCTTTCCAGCACCAATCCCGCGGTTATGACGGTTCCGGCAACGGCTGAATTTTCCGGCGAAAATCCGGAAACCACCTTTCAGGCAACGGCTTTGACCGAGGGACGTACGACCATTGTCGCCACTGATCCCGTCAGCGGCATTGCGACCGAGTTGGACGTGATCTTCACGACGCCGTCGCTGTTGCTCAGCGGCCCCGAGTCCGTTTGGACTGGCACGACCCCCACCTATACCTTGACCCGCCTTGGGCCGATCGGCAACACGATCAACTTGACCAGCTCGGATGACACTGTGCTGCAAGTGCCGGCGAACGTGACTTTTGCCGTCGAAGAGAACGTCGTGACCTTCCAGGCCGATGCGTTGACCTCCGGAACCGTCCAGCTTGGCGCCGCCAACGACGATGCCACGGCGACGCCTTTGGACGTGGTCGTCGCGGATCTGCCGGATTACGTGGCCTACGACGACGCCTCGCTGTATGCCGGTGGCGAATGGGTTCTTGCTCCCGCGCACGTGAGCGGGTTTTCCGACTGGACGGAATGGCTCAATCCGGATCCCGCGCCCGAGAACGTCTTTCGCGGCAAGTTCATCGAAGAATCGTCGATTGCCGCCATCAATCAGGCGGGCAAGACGTTCGGTCTCTATGCCAACTGGAGCGAAACAGAGCCCGACCCGTTGCCCGAAATCAAGATGTCGCGCGAATTTCCGGAGCCGATGGTCGTTGGCCAGACCTTCTCCGTGGACGTGGCCTACCAATGGAGCAGCGGGACCAAGGGCTTCAAGCTAAAGGGCGAATTCGAAGGCACGGACTATGATCGGTTTGAATTGTTCAACTCCGGCAACGACACCTGGTCGTACAAGCTGGACGGCGACGATGAAACCGTCACCGTGATCTGGGATAGCTACATCGAGGGCGGATTTATGGGCACGGTTCAGGCGATATGTACCGCGCCGAACACCTTCACCTTCTCGTTCCAGCGCGGGGCCGAGGAAACCCCCACCCTGGTGGAAAACGTGGTTCTTCCGGGCACGATCGATCAGGTCGAGTTCTACAACTACAACGGCGGGTCCGGCAGCGAAGAAAACTTCTACTTTAACCGTATGTACCTGACGCCGGGTCTGCCCCCCGGGCCCGGCTTGGAATTTACCTCCGGCACCTATGATCCGAGCGTGCCCGGCGACTACGAATTCGTGTTGGCCCGTACGGGCGTCGTGACCGACACCATCGTGCTCACGAGCGACAACGAGGCCGCCGTGACCGTGCCGGCCAGTGCCGCGTTTGAGCCCGGCATCGACGTGCTGACCTTCACCGCGACGGTCGTAAGCGTGACCAGCGGCGCGGCGAAGATCGTCGCCAGCAACGAAGACACGGGCGCCTGGGCGGAATACAACGTGTATCCCGTGGTGCCGGCTTTGGGCATCGACGGGCCGTGGCAGGTCTACGGGCTGGGCGAAGTGCAGTACACCCTGACCCGGACCGGCGCCGTCGGCGATGAAATCGCGCTGGGCAGCTCCGACGAGGGCGTGGCGACCGTCCCGCCCACGGCGATCTTCGGCGAAGGCGAAACCGCCATCACCTTCATCGCCACGGGCGTGGGCTATGGTTTCACGTCGCTGACCGCCACCGACGCGGTTTCCGGCGCCACGGCGGACTTCGGGGTGACGTTCTCCGCGAACCCCAACGAGCCGATCGGGGAGATCACCTTCAACCCGGCCACGGGCGATTTCTCGTTCGCGATTCCCGCGGGCTACGGCCTTGGCACGGTTTACGGCGCCGATTTCGTGCCGAACGCGGAGCAAGACTGGGATTGGCAGCCGCTGACGGCAGAGCCGCCGGATCCCGACTACGTCGTTGACGCCGGCGTCGTAACGATCCTGAACGAAGCCGCCGCGCGCCGGATCATCCGCATTGGCTGGCTGCCCGAATAGCCGCGCTCTCCCGCGTCCGCCCCGCCGGGCCTCCCGGCGAGGTTTTTCATGCCCGCGGGCGTCTCTGCGATTCGGTGCAATCCTGAAACTGGAGGGGCTACTTGTCCGCCCGCGGCGGAACCTCCGTGTTGCCCGCCTT
>RZYG01000461.1 GCA_009930415.1 Spartobacteria bacterium
TCCTTGACGAACGGCTGTTCGACGAGGCAGATCTGGCCGTAGAACTTCTCGAGCTTGCCGGCGACGATCTTGTCGATGATGTTCGCGGGCTTGCCTTCGACTTGCTTGGCGTAGATTTCCTTTTCGGCCTGGACGGTCTCGGCCGGCACCTGGTCGCGCACGATGCACGACGGGTTGACGGCGGTGACGTGCAGCGTCAGGTCGGCCAGCAGGGCCTTGACGGCCGGGTTTTGGACGGAAGCGGCGTTCTGGCAGCCGACTTCGACCAGCACGCCCAGCTTGCCGCCGAGGTGCACGTAGGCGGCGACGGCGCCGACGCCCTGCACGGCGAAGGTCACGTTGCGGCGGGCGAGGATGTTTTCGCCGATCTCGGCGATCTTGGCGTCGACCTTGGCCTTGGCGGCTTCGGCCAGGCCGTTGTCGGCCACGCCGGCGGCGGCCGCGAGCATCTCGGCGACGAACGACTTGAAGACGTCGTTCTTGGAGACGAAGTCGGTCTCGCAGTTGATTTCGATCATGCGGCCGGTCTGGGCGTCGGCCGAGACGTCGGCGGCGATGATGCCCTGCTTGGCGGTGCGGGTGGCTTTCTTGGCGGCGATGGCCATGCCGGATTCGCGCAGGATCTTGACGGCCGCGGCCTTGTCGCCGTTGGCTTCGACGAGCGCCTTCTTGCACTCCATCATGCCGACGCCGGTTTCTTCGCGCAGTTCCTTGACTAACGATGCAGAAATTTCTGCCATGGGATTTCCTTCTTTCTTGGAGGGGGGTGGGGGCTGGGGGGCGCGGGGCGCCCCCCGGCGGGACTATTCGGCCTTGGGCGCCTCGGGGGCGGCTTCGGCGGCGGGGGCTTCGGCGGGGGCTTCGGCCGGGGCTTCGGCGGCCTTGGCGGCTTCGGCTTCGGCGGCGGCCTTGGCGGCGTCGGCGGCGGCCTTCTCGGCCTTGGCTTTTTCGCGGGCTTCGGCCTTGGCCTTGGCGAGTTCGGCGGCGCGGGCCTTGCGTTCCTCGGCTTCGACCTTGGCGCGGGCGGCGGCGGCGGCTTCTTCGGC
>RZYG01000462.1 GCA_009930415.1 Spartobacteria bacterium
AACGAGTCGCCCGAGTTCACCAGGGGATGGGCGCTGGCCGCGACGCGGGAGCTTGTGCGGAAGATGATTGAGGTCGGGGACTACGCAAACGCCATGCGCGGGATTAAGCAAGTCAACGAGCTCGCAGGGAAATAGGCGATGGCCTTTACCAGCACCAGCCAAACCAGAACGCAGCGCCCGGACCGCAAGGAGCGCCACCGGCAGACCGTCGCCAAGGCCCGAGCCCGAGGCCGCGACTTACGCGGAGCGATGGAGGCAGAGGGAGCCCCGTTCGAGGTCGAAAACGGATTGCCAAAGGTCGGGAACCCGGACCGCAAGGCCCGTTGCGCCGAATCAATCGCCGCCTTTGCCGAAACCTATCTCCCCAGGGTTTTCAATCTCCCCATGAGTGAAGGCCAGCGCCGGGACTTCGACACGATGCGGACGGCCATTGTCGAGGGTGGACGCTACGCATTCGCCGCGCCACGCGGAGACGGCAAGACCAGCCGCGTCGAGGCCGCCATCCTATGGGCGGCCCTGTACGGACACCGCCGCTGCATAGTCGTCGTCGGAGCCGACTTGACCGCCGCTCAAGAGATTGTCGAAAGCGTCAAACTCGAAATCCGCACCAACGAGCTATTGCGCGAGGACTTCCCCGTCCCCTGCTGGGCGGCCACGCTTGCCGAGGATACCGCATTGAAGGCCAAGGGCTGGACATGGGCGGGCGAGTCCCTGTTTATGCGCTGGGGGAAGGGCGGGATTGTGTTGCCGGTCCTAGAGGGAGCCGACGGCCCTGGATGCGTCATCGTGCCGCGAGGGTTGACCGGCAGACTCCGGGGAATGCGCTTGAAGGTCGGAAAAAAAGCCGTCCGCCCGGACTTGTACGCGATCGACGATCCGCAGACGGACGAATCGGCCGCCAGCCCCGCCCAGGTCGACACCCGCGAAAATCTCATCCTCGGGGCGATCATGGGAAGCGGAGGCCCCGCCGCCACGATTGCCGCCATGATGCCCTGTACCATCATCCGGCACGACGATCTAGCCGCCCGCTTCCTGGACCGGAAA
>RZYG01000182.1 GCA_009930415.1 Spartobacteria bacterium
TCGGTGCGGTGGTCTTTCACCATCGTGTAGGGCTGCAAGACGTACGAGCGGATCTGGTGGCCCCAGGCGATCTCGCCCTTGTCGCCGTAGAACTGCTCCATCTCGCGCTTTTTCTTGTCCTGTTCCAGCTCGTAGATTTTCGCGCGCAGGATCTTCATGGCGCGGGCGCGGTTCGCGTGCTGGCTGCGTTCGGCCTGGCACGCCACCACGAGGCCCGTCGGCATGTGCGTCAGGCGGATGGCGCTGTCGGTCTTGTTGACGTGCTGGCCGCCCGCGCCGCCGGACCGGTACGTGTCCACGCGCAGGTCCTTTTCATCGATATCCACCTCGACGTCGTCGCTGATTTCCGCCACCACGTCGAGCGAAGCGAACGAGGTGTGCCGGCGCTTGGCCGAGTCGAACGGGCTGATGCGCACCAGGCGGTGCACGCCGCGCTCCGCCTTGAGGAAGCCGTAGGCCCACGGGCCGCTCACCATGAGCGTGACGCTCTTCACCCCCGCCTCGTCGCCGGGCAGATAATCCACCGTGGACACCTCGAAGCCCTGCTTCTGGCAGTAGCGGTCGTACATGCGCAGGAGCATGGCGGCCCAGTCGCACGACTCGGTCCCGCCCGCCCCCGCGTGCAGCGTCAGGAAGGCGTTGTTGGCGTCGAACTTGCCCGTCATCAGGGATTGCAGTTCGACGTGTTCGTACTGCTTTTCCAGCGCCGCGACCTGCTTGGCCAATTCGGCCACCTCGGGATGGTCGTCGGCCACGGAGCCCTCGTCCGCCAGCAGGCCGGCCATCAGTTCCAGCTCTTCCTGATGGGCCACGAGCTTGGCGTACGGTTCCGTCACCGCTTCCAGCACGTTTTTCTTGTCGATCGTTGCCCGCGCCGCCGCCTGGTCGTTCCAGAAGTCGGGCGCGGCCATCCGCTGCGTCAGTTCTTCGATGATCCGTTTTTTGCCATCGACGTCAAAGATAGCCTCGCATTCCTGCGAGGTGTTCTTTCACGGACGCGATTCGCGTGGAAAGCTCGTCTAACATAAGTCCTATCGTCGGAGGTCAGAAGTCATAGGCCAGAGGACAGGGAAAATCCCGCCTTCGGTCTTCATCCTGTTCATCCTGCCAATCCTGTTCATCCTGTCTAAAATTCTTTCGCCCGCTTCCGGCGTTTCCACGCCGCGGTGGCCAGCCACGAAACCGTCGCGGCCGCGCAGGCGATGCCGTAGATATCTCCATATCGGGCGTAGAACGTCAAGGACGCCGCGTCGGCCGGCACGGGCACGTCCGCCCATAGCACGCCCGAGCCGTCCGTCCGGCCGGCGCCGTCGGACAGGAACGCCGCGATGCGGCCCGACGGGGCGATCGCGCAGGTCACGCCCGTATTGCACGCGCGGACCAGGGGCACGCGGTTTTCCACGGCCCGGAGAATCGCGTTGCGCATGTGCTGGCGCGGCTGCACGAGCGCATCGAACCAGGCGTCGTTCGTCACGTTCACCAGCATCCGCGCCCCGGCCCGCACGTCCGCGCGCGCCAAATCGGGCAGGATATCCTCGAAACAGACCAGCGGCGCCAGCGGCACGCCGGCTTCGCCCACCCGGAAAACGGCGCCTTCCTTGCCGGCGGTGATGCTGGCGGGCCAGCCCCACGCCACCTGCCAGGCCGCCGGCACGAGGCCGGCCAGCGGAATGAACTCGCCGCCGATCACCAAGTGCCGTTTGTCGTATTCCCCGGCGATGCGCCCTTCGACGTCGAACAGGAACGCGCTGTTGAAATATTGCGGTTCGCCGGAATCCAGCACGGCGGTATCGAGCGAGCCGGTCAGGATCGGCGTGCCGTTGGTGCACAGACTCCAGACCAGCGCATAGCTGTTCTCGCTGTTGCGCACGTCGTCCGGCAACGCCGTTTCCGGCCAGATCACCAGTTCCGTCGCCGGATCGGCCTGCGCCTGCCGGGTCAGTTCCGCCAGCCGCTCGTAGATCCCGAGGATTTTCGCCGGCACCCATTTTTCGTCCTGCGGAATCGCCGGCTGCACCAAGGCCACGCGGATCGCACGCTCCGGCACCGGCAACGAGGCCACCCGCCACGCGCCCCAACCCAGCGCCGCCGCCACCAGCAGCGCTCCCGCCGCCAACGCGCGGCCACCGCGCCGCTCCGCCACCGCCCAGGCCAGCAGGGCGTTCGCGAATGCCGCCAAGCCCGTGACCAACCAGACGCCGCCGATTTCCGCGAGCTGGACCGCCGGCAGCCAGGGCGTCAGCGCCACGCCCAGCGGATTCCACGGAAAGCCGCCGAACACCCACCCGCGCAGGAATTCGCTGCCGCACCAAACCACCGCCACCGCCGCCGCGAAACCGAACGCTCCCCCGCGCCAGCGGTTCGCGGCCCAGACCGCGGGCAGGACGTACAGCGCGCAATAGGCGCTCACGGCCAGCCACCCCAGCACCGTCACGTTCGTCAGCCACCGGAGACTCAGCAGCCAGAACAACACCCCGGCCCCGAGCCCCATCTTCAGCGCCGTGCGCGCCGGCGTTTGCCGCGCCATGACCAGCAGCGGCACCAGCGCCGCCCACGCGGCCCAGGTCCATTCCAGCGGCGGAAACGCCGCGAACAGCAACAGGCCGGACGCAGCGGCGCAGGCCGCCGCCGTCCATTCGGTCGAAGTGGAGCGCTGGATCTTCATCGGGCCGCCCATTCTGCCACGTCGCCCCCCGCCCGCAATCCCCAATGTCGCGCAGGCGGAATTCGGTTTCAGGGAGCCGGCAGATGGGATACGATTTGCCTGCTTATGAAAAACGGCATCGGAAAGTTCGCGGCGGCCTACGTCCGCCGTCCATGGCTGCCCTTGCTGGTATTCCTGTGCCTGTTGGCGGCCAGCGCCGCCCTGTCGCTTCTCCGTTCGAAAATCTGGGCCGTCCCGGCCAACGCGTTGACCATGGCCGCCCTGGCGTCGTTTGTCGGACTGCCCCTCGCCGGCATCTTCAACCTGGTCCGACGCCAATGGAAAACGGGCATCCTCCACCTGCTGGCGATGCCCGTGGGCGTCGTGGCGGTCGGCAGCGTCCTGTTTTTCATGATGATGTCGTCCATGATGGGCCCCAGCGACGACGGCTTCGCCGATTCCCTCGTCATTCCGCCGGACTTGGTCGTGGCCGAGCCCCTCGGCCGGGCCGAAGCCCGACCGAGCCCGGACGACGACTCCTTCCAGCGCGCCATGCTGGATGCATTGTCCATTCCCGGCGGAGATGACCCAACCATCGTCGCGTCCTGCCCCGCCCTGACGCAGCTCCGCCAAAACCATCCGGATGTATTGGCGCGCTATTTGCGCTGCAGTTCCGCCTGGCGCGTGTTCACGGAAGACAACAACCTCTTTGCCACCCGCCGTTGGGTCGTCGGCGACGCCCGGCAGTTCACCCTGCACGGCTACTATACGCGGCACAACCTCGACATGTTTCGCAATTCCAAGATCCCCGAGTTCCAATCCCGCACGACCCTCGGCCTCTCGGGAAAATCCTGGTGGCGAGGCAATGCGGACACCACCCGGCTGTCCGCCGGAGATTCTGCTCCGCTCCGCCTGTCGACGGGCAACCAAATGCACGAAAGCCATTGCGTCGTTTCCGTCGGCGACATAGTCGTGGAAATCTTCGAACAGTCCCAAGCCAAGGAGCGACGCCTGACCAAGGCCGCTTTGGAGCAAATCGAGGCGGAACTAACGCCTCTCGCGGCGCAACCGACCGAGAAAACCCTGCGCGCTTGTTTGCCGGCGGACAGCCTGCGCATCGGCGATCCCGCGCTGGAATTGCGCAACTCGTTCCAGCCCGGACTATACGATGCCTACGTCTGGATCAATCCCGGCGAACCGGGCATGGTCTACCTCAAAGCCTACGAAGCGACCCAAGGGACGCCGCTTTCCGCGAACCGCCTGAAAGAGTCGTCCAACGAATGGGTCGGTTGGTCGGAGAATCCAGAGGAGCTTTTCCTCTCCAACACGCATTTCAGCATCTACGAAGGCGACTGGGGCAAACCCTACGCCGCCCGGTTCGAAGTCTGGTTCGTTCCCGATTCCGGCGCGCCGGAACGCAAATTGCTTGAAAAAGTCTTCAAGATCGAAGGCTGGCAGCGATAATGGCATCCATGGTTCGCCATTCTCTACATTCGGTTTTTTGGAGTTTTCTCCGGATCGGGGCCGGCGCGTTTGGCGGCGGCATGGCGGCCTTGCCCGTGTTCGAGGCGGAACTGGCGACCCGGCGGCGCTGGCTGACGCCGCACGACGTCGCCGAGGCCTACGCCATCTCCCAATCCGTGCCGGGCGTCATCATCGTCAATTTCGCGGTGCTGACGGGCCTGCGGCTGGCCGGCAAGCGCGGGGCACTGGTCGCCGCTTGTGCCGCCGCCCTGCCCGCCTACTTCATCATCCTGGCCCTCGCCGCGCTGTTTGCCGGCCGCTGGGAAAACCGCTGGGTGGCCGCCGCCCTCGCCGGCCTGCGGCCGGCCGTCGTCGCCGTGGTCGCCGGCGCGGCGATCCGTTTGGGGCGCGGCCAACTGCGCTCGCCGTTCGCCTGGCTGGCCGCCGCGGCGGGCGCCGCGCTGCTGTTCGCGAAAATCCTGCCGCCTATCCCGCTGATTCTCCTCGGCGCCGGCGCGGGGCTGGCGATCCACCTCGCCCGCCGGAAGACGGAGGCCGCGCCATGAACGAGCTGCTTCTGCTCTTCTGGACGTTTTTCCGCATCAGCCTCTTCAGCATCGGCGGCGGCTACAACATGATCCCCCTGATGCAGCACGAAGTGGCCGCCCACGGCTGGCTGACGTCGGAACGGTTCCTCGACGTGCTGGCGGTGTCGGAAATCACGCCCGGGCCCATCGCGGTCAATCTGGCGACCTTCGCCGGCTACCAGGTCGCGGGCGGGCCGGGTTCGATCGCGGCGACGGTGGGCGTGTGCCTGCCGGGCGCGTTGCTGTTGCTGGCGCTCGGGGCCCTGGCCCTGCACCTGCGCGAGCGACCGGCGTTCCGGGCCGCCATGCGCGGCCTGATGCCGGCGCTCGTCGGGTTGCTGGCCGCAACGGCCATCCGCTTGGCGCTGGCCCTTGTCCCGGCCGGCGCGGCGCATCCGGGATTCCCCGCCATCGCCATCTTTGCCGCCGCGTTCGGCCTCGTGCTGTGGAAAAACCCCCACCCGGCCTTGCTGATGCTGGGCGCGGCCGTGGCCGGCGTCGGGTTTTCTTGCTTCTGACCG
>RZYG01000183.1 GCA_009930415.1 Spartobacteria bacterium
TCGTTTTCTCGGCGTGGGGTGGACGCCCCGAACGCGGCCCGCGTCTTCAGCCCCCGCTGCGCCCGTTTAGGCTGTTCAGCCGCGGCGCGGTTTGGTTCACTTTCTCCCCGACGATGAGCGACAAGTCCACAACCCCGATGATGGCGCAGTACCGCCGCGCCAAGGCGGAAATCGCTCCGGACACCATTCTGTTCTTCCGGCTCGGCGACTTCTACGAGATGTTTTTCGAAGATGCCGTCGTCGCCTCCGAAATCCTCGGCATCGCGCTGACCAAGCGCCAGTCGTATCCCATGTGCGGCATCCCGTACCACGCCGCCGACCTCTACCTCGCCAAGCTGCTGCGCGCCGGCAAGAAGGTCGCCCTCTGCGACCAGATGGAAGACCCCGCCGCCGCCAAGGGCATCGTCAAGCGCGAAGTCACCGGCATCGTCACGCCCGGCACCGTCCTGACCGACTCCATGCTGGACGCCGCGCGCCCCAACTACCTCGCCGGGCTCCACCGCCAGGGCAGGCTCTGCGGCCTCGCCATGCTCGACCTTTCCACCGGCGACTTCTGGATGGAGGAATCCGCCGATCCCGACGCGCTCTGCGACGATCTCGCCCGCTATGCGCCGCCCGAAGTCATTTTGTCCGAAACCCTCCATGCCGACGAACCCTTCCTCGCCGGCCTGAACGCCGTCGGGTCTTTCGCGCTGACCGCGCGCGAGGACTGGATTTTCGATCCCGCCACGGCCGAAGACGGCCTGTGCCGGCACTTCGGGGTGCAATCGCTCGCCGGTTTCGGCGGCGAGGGCCATCCCGCCGCCGTCGCCGCGGCCGGCGCGCTGCTCTACTACGTGACGCGCGATCTCCGCCGCAACGCCGCGCACGTCCGGCGCATCCGCTTCCGCACCGCGTCCGACGCGATGATGCTCGACGAGTCCACCCTCGCCAATCTCGACCTCGTCGCTTCCCGCGGCACGCCGCGCGCCGATGCGCCCACCACCCTGCTCCAGGCGCTCGACGTCACCCGCACCGCCATGGGCTCGCGCCTGCTGCGCGACTGGCTCGTGCGGCCGCTCCAGAACCTCGACGCCATCGTGGCCCGCCACGACGCCGTCGAAGCCTTCCAGAAGCGGCGCCACGAGCTCGACGCCCTGCGCGGCATCCTCGGCGGCATCAAGGACCTCGAGCGCCTGCTCGCGCGGCTGTCCTCCGGCAGCGGCAACGGGCGCGACGTCCGCGCGCTGGGCCTGTCCCTTTCCAGGCTCCCCGCCCTCCGGGACGCCCTCGCGCCTCTGGCCGCCGCCCGCCTGCGCGAATTGGCCGCGGCCATCGTGCCGCAGGACGACCTCGTCGCCCTGATCGACCGCGGCATCGTCGACGAACCGCCCATGGCCATCAAGGAGGGCGGCGTCATCCGCAAGGGCTACCGTGCCGAACTCGACGAACTCCGCGCCGCGGCCCACGACGGCAAGCAATGGATCGCCGACCTCCAGGCCCGCGAAATCGAGCGCACCGGCATTTCCTCCCTCAAGATCCGCTTCAACAAGGTCTTCGGCTATTTCATCGAAGTCACCAAATCCAACCTGGCCCGCGTGCCGGACGACTACGTCCGCAAACAGACCGTCGTCAACGGCGAGCGCTTCATCACGCCCGAACTGAAGGAATGCGAGAACAAGATTCTCGGCGCCGAAGACAAATCCATCGCTCTCGAATACGAGCTCTTCCTCGCGCTGCGCGAACAGGTCGTCGCGCATACGGCCGCCCTCCAGCAGACCGCCGCGGCCGTCGCCGAGCTCGACGTGCTGGCGACCTTCGCCGAGCGCGCCATCGCCTGCCGCTACGTCCGCCCGACGATGACCGCCGCCGGCCCGCTCGTCGTCCGCGACGGCCGCCATCCGGTGGTCGAACTCCTGCCCGAATCCGGCCGGTTCGTGCCCAACGACGTCCTGCTCGACAACGTCGACAACCAGCTCCTGATCATCACCGGCCCCAACATGGCCGGCAAATCCACCTACATCCGCCAGGTCGCGCTCATCGTGATCATGGCGCAAATGGGCGGTTTCGTGCCGGCCGCCGCCGCCGAAATCGGCGTCGTGGACCGCGTCTTCACGCGCGTGGGCGCCGGCGACGACATCGCCCGCGGCCGCTCCACCTTCATGGTCGAGATGCAGGAAACCGCCAACATCCTCCACAACGCCACCGCGCGCTCCCTGATCGTGCTCGACGAAATCGGCCGCGGCACGTCGACCTTCGACGGCATCTCCATCGCGTGGTCCGTGGCCGAATATTTGCACAACCGCGCCGAAGTAAAGGCCAAGACCCTCTTCGCCACCCACTACCACGAGCTCACCGACATCGCGCTGACCCTCACCGGCGTGAAGAACTACAACGTCCTCGTCAGCGAGAAGGACGACCGCGTCGTCTTCCTGCGCAAGATCGTCCCCGGCGCCGCCGACAAGTCCTACGGCATCCAGGTCGCCCGCCTCGCGGGCCTCCCCGAAGAAGTCGTCGCCCGCGCCAAGGAAATCCTCGCCAATCTCGAAGACGGGGAACTCAGCGAAGCCGGCCAGCCCAAGCTGGCCCAGCCCCGTGCCCGCAAGCCCCGGATCGCCCCGGGCGACCAGCTTTCCCTCTTCGGCAACTGACCGCTCCGCGGGGAATTTTACGTGGAACGTAAAAACTTTCAGCGAGTTTTACGTAGAACGTAAAAACTTTGCGGCGATTTTACGTGGAACGTAAAAACTTTGCGCAGGGGGGTCAGGTGCGCCGGAGGGCGGCGATCTGGGCTTCGAGTTCGGCGATGCGCTGCTCCAGGTCGCGGATGCGGCCGGAATCCGGCGGGGGCAGCGCGGCGGCGCGCGCGACGGCGCGGGGCGCGGCAGCCGGCGCGGGCGCGATTTCCGGCGGCGGGCCGAAGGCGTGGGCGAACCGGTTTTCCTTGCAGCCGGGCGCGCGCGGCAATTCGACGACGTAGGGTTCGGGCCGCGCGGCCAAGGCCAGCAGCACCGCGCGCACCTCCGCCGGGGAGGCGAACGGATGCATCCGCGAGGCCCGCCCGCGCAGTTCGCCGGGCGTCTGCGGGCCGCGCAGCAGCAGCTCGCACAAGATCGCCAGTTCGGGCGTGTCCACGCCGAGGGTTTCGAGCAGCCGGTGGGTATATTTCACCGCGCGCGAGCCCACGCCGGCATAGGTCGCCACCAGATGCCGGTCGTACTGCAGGATGCCGAGGCCTTGTTCGACTTCCGCGGCGGAGAGCTGCAGGACGGGATCGCGGTTGTTCTTCTGGTTGCAGGCGGCCACGAGGGCGTTGAGCGTCAGCGGGTAGTACTCGGGCGTGGCGAGTTCCTTCTCGACCAGGCAGCCGAGGAGGCGCGCTTCCAGCGGGGTCAGATCCGGTTTCATGGCGTCGAGCCGTCGCTGCCCCGCGAATCTATTCGACCGGATCCGGACGGCCGACCACCCAGTCTTCCAGCATTTTCCGGTGGCGGCCGTCGGCTTTCAGTTCCGCCAGCGTGCGGTTGACGACGTCCAGCAGGTTCGTATCGCCCTTGCGCACGGCGACGGCATAGCCGACGGGCGCGAAGCCCGGCCGCAGGAGCATCAGTTCCGGATGCCGTTCGGCCAGGTAACTGCCGGGCGCTTCGTCGAGCACCGCCAAATCCACCTGGCTGTTCATCAGATCGACGACGGCCGCCAGCGGCGTGGCCACGGCCCGCATCTCCGCGGACGCGGCGAGCTCTTCGGCCGCGGCATAGGCGGGGGTGCCCGCCACGGCGGCCGTCCGCTTGCCTTTCAATTCTTCCTTCGTCTCCGGAACGGGCCCGCCGGCCAGGATGATCGCCGCCGGCGTGGCGTCGTAGTACGGCTCCGAAAAATCGGCCCGCGCCTGGTTTTCCCCGTCCCGCGGCAGAGCCGCCATCGCCAAATCCACTTTTCCATCGGCCAAGGCCGGCAGCAGGCGGGCGTAATCCATTTCCACGATTTGGAGCTGCTTGCCGGCGCTGGCGGCGATGGCCCGGGCGACGTCCACGTCGAACCCGACCGGGTCCGCCCCGGGCGCCTCGGCGCGCATCGCGAACGGAGGAAATTTCGCGTCCGTGCCCAGCCTCAGGACGTTCGCGTCCTTCCGGCCGCACCCCGCCAGCCCCGCGACCGCCATCAAAACCACACCCGCTGCGAATCCGCACTTGTTCATCGGTTTTCCTCCGGATTGGACGGTCTTCAATCTACCCCGCGGACGGGGAACTGACAACGGTTTTCCGAAACGGCCGCGCCGCTAGGGTTCCAGTTCGATCCGGAAGAACGCGTTCGGGAGGCCCTCGACGGCGGCGGTGTAGACGTTGACCGGCGGCGTCGCGGTCAGGTTCGTGGCCACGCGCTCCGCGAAGCCATCCGGCAAGCGGACGCTCCGCCAGATGGAATACGCGCGGTTGCTGGCGCTCTGCCAGGTCAAGACGGTTGCGCCCTCGTCCGGATCGGGCTGCACCAGCTCGAACTGCAGCAGCGATTGTCCATTGGTCGGATCCGTGTTCGCGAGATATTCCCGCCACGTCGACATGCCGTCTTCGTCCGGATCGGCCGTTTCCGCCAGATCGAACTCGTTGGTGATGCCCCGTTCGGCCAACCACCACAGCGGGGTGCCTTGCGCGGCCGTGGCCGCGGCGAACACGACCTCGACGAGACCGGTCGCCGTCACGGGACTCCAGGCAAACGCGTAGGTGGAAGTTCCGTACTCCGCGCCCAGCGACGTCCCGTTGGTCCGCACGTCCGCAATGGTCCAATACGGGTCCGGCGCGATTTCGAACGTCTGCCCGGCATTGTAGGCCACCTGCGGATTTTCCGGCGAGATGCGGCCGCCGCCTTGCACCCGGGTCGCGATCGAAAGCGAATACGCCCAGAGCTTGAAGACCCATTCGGGGTGGTCGATGAACGGATTGCGGTTCCGCTGCCAGTTGGCGTAGATCAACTCGTTGCGCCGCCGTTCGAAATCGTCGGGCGGATCCTGCAGATGCCACGCCAACAGGGTGGACAGCCGGCCCAATTCCGTTCCGTAGGTGTTGACGGCATCCACCAGCTTCAGATCGGGCTCGTTTTCCTCGTCCCCCGCATAGCGCACGTCCATGTAGAACAGGATCCGGGCGATGTCCCCCTTCGATGCGTCCGGAGGCTCGAACGTGGAATCGGTCATGCGGCAGGATGCCGGCGCTCCGGCCACC
>RZYG01000184.1 GCA_009930415.1 Spartobacteria bacterium
ACCCAGAGGGTTCGCCCTACCCGCAATCCGCATTACCGGCTTTAGGTAGGGCGAGGCATCCTTGCCGAGCCGGGCTGTTTGAGGGATCGGCGTGGCTACATGATTTCGGGAACCGCTCTAGGTTCAAAAAAGGCGAAAAAAGGCCTCACAAAACCTAAAATATCCGTTTGGGACGATGGGGGACGAAAAATAGGCTTGCGGAAGGCCTTGGAGACCTCCCGAAAGGTGGGTGGGCCGTCCGGGGACATGCCGTAACCAAAAACTAACAATAAACCGAGATCGTGCTTGCGCTTATTGGGGGCGTAAGCTAATTTGAATATGGCGGATGGGCTGGTGTCGGCAAATCCTGCCGCGGAGTCCGGTGGAGCAACGACGTGATGCAGATCGAGCATCTGAAAAAAGTCCGTGCCGCGCGAGGTCTGGCGATCTTGGCGGGCGCGATTGGCTGGCTGTGCCTCTGGGCCGCGCCGGCTGCCGCGATGACGGTGATTTTGGACATCGGGTGGGGATGGACCGGCAACTCGGACATGACCGAGTCCGACCTAATCGCGAACTACGCCTTGCAGGAAGGCTCAATCGTCCAGGTCATCATGTACAATTCGCAGGAGTATGGTAGCACTGCGTTTGTGGCGGGAGGGGCGGCGGCCAACTTTGAACTGTTCGGGACCTACGGTGGTACCGCCGTGCCGGGAGCCCCCAATGTCGATCCGTGGGACCAAGCGCCGGACACGACCGACGTCTACGATCCGGAATCGGCGCCGGAAGGCCACGTGATCGCCTACACGACGCAGATCGGGACGCCGGTGGGCGGCAACGCCAACGGCAATAATTGGTACAACATCTACGCCTCGTTCCGGATTCTCGGCACCTACGACAGCATGTACATCCGCGTGTTCGGCATGACGGAATTTCCCGACGGGGTGGTCGGCGCCAGCTACTGGGGAATCAGCGACGTGTTGGTGAGCGGCGAGGTGTTCCAAACGTGGTTTGCGACGTTCGACGACGTGACCGCGGAGAATCACGTGAACTACTTCGAAGTCATTCCGGAACCGGGCGCGCTGTCGCTGCTGGCGGCGGGCGGCATCGGATTGTGGGCGGCGCGCCGCCGGCGCCGGAAGCGGGAATAACGAAATCCACCGAAGTTGGAATCTATTTGCGGCGGTTTCCGGGTAAAACGTTATCATTGCGGGTGAACGGCCCCATGGTCCAGAGGATGCGGCATATGAAGACACGACGACAGGCGAACGAAACGTTTTGGGCGGCGCTGCTGGCGCTGGCGGTTCTGCCGGGGCTGGCCCGCGCGCAGGGCATTTCCGTGGCCGTCGGCAACATGGTTCCGGTTACCAACGTGCTCGGGCGAACCCTGGTCGGCAATAACGGCGATCCGGACAACTCGTGTGCCGTGGAAATCCGCCGGACATGGACGGGCGGGATCATTCTGGCGCCGACGAACGATCCTGCGCAACTGGAAGCCTTCAATTCCCAGATCACCAATTCCCATCTGGGCCGGGGGGTGGTTGGCCTCAACCCCGGCACATACGCCGAAACATTCGAGAACCGCGCCCTGTTGGCCACGAACCAGCAGTACTATGTCCGGGTGTTCAACCGACCCAATCCGCAAGAAGCGATCTATTACGCCGACACGCCGCCGTTCTACGGTCCGCCCGAAAGCGTGCCCAGCCTCAATCCCGAGTTCGGTCCGCTGGTGCGGGTGGACGGCGAGGAAGACGTGGACACGGACGGGGACGGGCTTCCGGATGCGTTCGAGGACGGCGAGACCGGCACCATTCCCAGCGAGTGGGACACCGACGGGGATGGATTCAACGATTGGTTCGAGGCGTACTACGGCGAGTACATGGATCCCAATGCGCCGACCAATGCGCTTGAAGTCCAGATCAACGCTCCGGAGAACGCCGCGGTCGATCCGCACACGGTATCGTGGTGGACCATTCCGGTTCCGGGCATGACCTATCACCTCCAGTATCGTCCGCAATGGGTGGATGAGGAGGCCTACAGCAACATTTGGAGCGGAACGGCTACGGAAACCCTGCTGGACATCGACGTGCAGGACTGGGTCGGGACGAACGAGCCGCCCAAGGGATTTTTCCGCGTGGTAGTGCCTTACGACGGACCGTAAATGATCTGCGAGGTGTCGGATCTGCCCGGTTGATCTGTGTTTGATGGCCAAAAGGATGGACGCACGATGAGCAAGAACGGAATGAAGGGCTTCACGGGTGGCCGGGGGCCATGGCGGGCGGCGCCGGCATTGTTGGATGGATGGATGCGCGCAGCCCTATCGGCGTTGGGTCTGAGTGCGCCGTTGGCGGCCAGGAAAAGAATGGCCCCGGTGCTGTTTGCATTTTGTTGCTTGTCCATTTCTTCCGCCTTTGCCCAACAAAACGTTTTCTGGCGAAGCTGGGGGGGGAAAGGCGGCAACTGGACTCAGGCGGATGGCTGGTATTATCAAACCTGGAACAATAACCAGTATGGCCCGGATTATACCTACAAGACGGCCAACTACGTTGAAATCGGGAATAATGACGGGACATCGATGAACCTCAACGATGGCCGGTGGTACGACGTGCTCACCCTTACTTTCGCGAGCGGGGCTTCGGCTGCCCACAGCATTTCCGACAACGGGATCGACATGAGAGGTTCTGGAGCCAAGATACAAAACAACTCCAGCGGGCATCATGTGTTCAACTCCGCGATTCAACTCCATCAAGCCACGGAGTTCAATCCCGTTGACGGACATCTCACCTTTAACGGCGCGATCGGAGGCGATTATTGGATCAACGTCTGGGGGAACAACGGAAATATACTGAACATCTTTGGCGTCAAATCCGGGTCCGGCGGGATCTCCGTAAAAGAAAACAGCATCGTGGTGCTGACGAACGACAACACCTTCAGCGGGGGGCTCTGGGTGGAAAAAGGGACGGCGCAGTTGGCCAACCACACCAACGCGATGGGCGCGGGCACGATCAGCGTCGGGACGAATGCGACGCTGGATCTGCAACATGGCACGGCGAGTCTGCGGCCGGTCGCTTTGAATCTGTACAATGGGCAGGTGACCAAATCGACGGGCACCAATATCACCTACCGGGGCGATCTGACCTCCTACAACAGTTCGACGGTGTCGGTGACGGACGCCACGCTGTATTTTTCCGGTGGCTTTGCCCTGTCTAGCGGAACTTTGGATTTCACGAATTCGGTCGTGGCTGGCATGGCGTCGGGCAGCAGCATGACGGGCTCGGGAACCTTCGCGAAAAACGGCAGCGGGGTTTTCCGGCTCTATCCCGGCACCCACAGCGGGAACATCTCCCTGAACCAAGGGGAAATCCGGCAATATACGGGCACGATGACGGGCAGCGGGACCCTCACGATGGCGGGCGGAACCAAGTATAGCTCCGACGGGGCGTCCGAGCGGACGTTGACCAAGGCCTTGGTGATCAACGGCAACGTGGGCTTGGCGGTCAACAGCACCGGGGGCTTGGTGGTCACCAATACGGTCGGCTTGGGCGGCGGCATGCGCATCGTTACCAACAACAACACCGTGACGTTCTCCGGCGTGATGTCGAACGGCGGGCTGGCGAAGGCGGGTGCCGGCACCATGGTTTTGTCCGGTGCGAACACCTATGCCTTGGGCACGCTGGTGAGCGCGGGCGTGCTGGAAGGCACGACGACCAGCTTGCAGGGCAACATCACGAACAACTCGGCGCTGACGTTCAACCAGGCCGGGGCCGGCACTTATGCGGGCGTGCTCAGCGGCACCGGGGCGTTGACGAACAAAGGCGCGGGCACGGTCACGCTGTCGGGGACCAGCACGCTGTCGGGCCCCACGACCATCGCCGCCGGCACGCTGCTGGTCAGCGGGGCCATCGGCAGTTCGGCGGTCACGGTCGGCAGCGGCGCGACGCTGGCGGGTGCCGGCACGGTCGGCTCGATCGCGGCGCTGGCCGGCACGGTCAGTCCGGGCGCTTCCGCGGGGACGGCGGGCACGCTGACCGTGAACGGCGCGGCGGCGCTCGGCGGCGGGGCGTACACCTGCGACGTCACGGGAACCGGCAGCACGGCCTGCGACAAGATCGAGGCGAGCGGCGCGGTCGCCGCGGCCGCGGCGCTGACGATCAATCTGCCGGCGTCGGCCCCGAGCGGCTTCAGCGAGTGCACGTCCTATTCGTGGACGATCATGAGCGGCAGCTCGGCGAGCGCGGCGAACATGAGCATCGGAACGAAGTGGGCGAGCAGCGGCACGTTCGGCGTTTCGGCCAGCGGCAACGCGATCGTGGTGACCCACACGCCGGGGACGCCGGCCGCGCCGGACAACCTGGCGGCGACGGACGGCACGTCGACGGCGCAGGTGGCCCTGAGCTGGGACGACGTGTCGTGCGAGACGGGTTTCGTGGTTTGGCGCAACACGGCCAACAATTTCGCCGGCGCAACGGCCATTTATACCAACGCGGCGAACGCCACGACCTACAACGACGCCGCGGCGGATGCGGGCCAGCTCTACTACTACTGGGTGACGGCGACGAACGCGGGCGGCTCGAGCGCGGCCAGCACGGTGGATTCCGGCTACAAACGGCTGACCGCGCCCGCCAACGTGGCGGCGACGGATGGCAGTTCGACGGCGACCGTGGCCGTGACCTGGGATGCCGCGACCGGCGCCAGCACCTACCACGTCTATCGGGACACCGACGCGACGCCGGCCGGCGCAACGGCGCTGGGGCCGCAGGTCAGCGGCTTCACGGACGCGCCGACGGCCGGCCAGCTCTATTCCTACTGGGTCGTGGCGTCGAACAGCACCAGCAGCAGCACGAGCGATTGGAGCACGGCGAATACCGGCTACCGCAAGCTCGCGACCGTAACGGACGTGGCGGCAACGGAAAACCTGTCCGACAAGGTGACGGTGACCTGGACGGACATCGCCGGCGAGACGGGCTACGCCATCTGGCGGAACACGGTGGATGCATCCGGTTCGGCGGCGATCGTCGGCACGGCCGCCGCCGACGCGACGAGCTACGACGACACCTCGGCCGATCCGGACCAGGATTACTACTACTGGGTGCGGGGCACCAACAGCACCAGCACCAGCATGGGCGATTTCAGCGCGTCCGATTACGGCTACCGGATTCTGGGCGAGCCTTCCACGGCCGCCTCGAACATCGTCTTCGGCGATCTGGACACCACCTCC
>RZYG01000463.1 GCA_009930415.1 Spartobacteria bacterium
GAGGCCGATCTTGTTGAGCTCGGGCTCCACGTTGCGCCGGACCGAGGCCAGGAAGCTCTCGCGGTCCTGGTTGATCTGCTCGATGGTCAGGGAGGCCACAGGGTCTGGCCGCCGGCCGCGCGCGCATCCAGCACGTTTAGCCGCCCGTTGACCGCGATCTGCACTTTCCCGACGTCGTTCGCCGGAATGGTCAGGTAGACGGAGCCCTCGAGGCCCACGGCTTGATCGAGGCTCGCTGCACCGTTGGACTGCAATTTTTTCATGGCCTTGAACAGCCACGCCATGAGCCACAGGCTGATGCCGCCGGCGAGCAGCGCGACGACCAGCGCCGGCAGCGCCTGGCCGGGCCGGCTTTCCAGCATGGCCCGGCCGCCCAGGCCGAACATCATGAGAAAAGCCGTGATGCCCAGCAGGCTCAGCATCTTGAAACTGGCGTCCGTGCGGGAGGTTTCGACGTCGCCGGGATGATCGGCGGACAAGTCGCCGTCGAAGCCCAGCAATTGCAGGACGAGGCGGATCAGAAACAGCGTGCCCCCGACGAGCGCGCAGACCGTGAAAACCAATTCCAGTTTGTCCATGGCGAATCTCCGGCAAACATTATTGGAAATCGCCGACTCCTTTGCAAGCGGGAACGGGGGCTCCCCGAACCCCGGAGGGAGGGGCGCAGATCAGGGCAGCTTGACGCCGGTGCGGTAGGTGGCGGCGTCGAGGGTATTCGTGACGCGGAAGACGACGGCGGTGCCGGCGGCGTTGCCGGCGCGGCCGAGGTTGAGCGGCGTCCAGACGATCTGGCCCATCAGGTTGGTGGTGCGCCACACCTCGTAGAAGCGGCCGGGGAAGGTGGGTTCGGGCGACTGGATTTCCCAGACGCCGGCGCCGAGCGGAATGGGCGCAGGCACGTCTTCCGTCAAGACGGAGTTGGTGCTGTTGGGCGCGGTGTTGGCGACGTATTCCTGGAAGTTGTTCAACCAGTCGCCGTCGAGGTTGCCGGTGGCGAGGGCGTTGGAGAAGCCGCCGAAGTACTGGATTTCCC
>RZYG01000464.1 GCA_009930415.1 Spartobacteria bacterium
ACCGAGGGTTCGAATCCCTCTCTCTCCGCCATTCGACGCGCTCGCTTCGCTCGCTTGCTCATGGCAGGCCGTAAAGCGCGCGGGTCGAATGCCCTGAGCTTGTCGAAGGGCCGACATGACTTGGTTTGTCTATATCCTCCACTGCGCCGATGGCTCCTTCTACGTGGGCCACACTTGCAGCGTGGAAAACGATTTGCCTGCCACCGCGCCAAGGCCGGCGCCCGCCATACGGCGATGCATCCGCCCGACCAGGTGGTCTACAAGGAGGAATTCGCCTCCCCGGTGGAAGCGGTGCGCCGCGAACGCCAATTGAAAGGCTGGCGCCGGGGCAAGAAAGAAGCCCTGATCGCCGGAGATCTGGATGCCCTGCGACAACAAAGCCATTCGATGCGCTCGCTCCGCTCGCTTGCTCCTGGCGGGCCAAGAGGAGCGCGTGGCGAACGAGCTTGCATCAAATGGCCTGAGTTTGTCGGAGGGTCCGGCCCGGTCTGTCCGGAGTCTGTCCGGTGCGGGGAAATGATGCTTGACGGTGGGAGCGGGGGAAAGGCACTATGCGGCGGTTATATCGGTTGGAAGGCGATTTTTGCATCTAATAGGAAAGAGTCCAGATGTTTAGCTGGCTTTTAGGTTATTTTTCGAACGATATCGGCATCGATCTCGGCACGGCGAATACCCTGGTCTACGTGAAGGACCGGGGCATCGTGCTGCGGGAACCGTCCGTGGTGGCGATCCAGCAGGGGTCGAACCGCGTGCTGGCGGTGGGCGAAGAGGCCAAGCGCATGCTCGGCCGCACGCCCGGCAACATCGTCGCCATCCGTCCGATGAAAGCCGGCGTCATCGCGGACTTCGAGGTGACCGAAGCGATGCTGCGGTATTTCATCCGCAAGGCGCACAACCGCAAGTGGGTGGTGCGGCCGCGGATCATCATTTCGGTCCCCAGCGGAATCACGGAAGTGGAGAAGAGAGCGGTCAAGGACTCCGCCACCCATGCGGGCGCGCGGGAAGTCTATTTGATCGAGGAGCCAATGGCG
>RZYG01000185.1 GCA_009930415.1 Spartobacteria bacterium
GACGGGTTCTTCCGGCAAGATGTCGGCCCAACGGGTCAGCACGAAGGCTTGGTCGGGATAGAGATACAGGCGCCGTCCGCTCAAGCCGCCCACGTCGGGATTGCCGTTCTTGTACGTTCCGCACAGGGAATCGGCGGACCGTTCGTTCTCGGAAACAACACGCGTGAACGGCACTTGGCTCATGAAATAATCCGCGAACGTCTCGGCGGATGCCGCGGTGCCGCAGACGGCAGCACAACTTAATGCCCAGAGAATGGATCGGGTGGTCATGGATGCGAATACAGAATTTCGGCGTCAGCAATCACCCTCGGCGCACTTGGCGTGCCGCAGGGGAGGAATGTCTTGAAAGTGTTCATGGTCGATTTCCCGGGGGAATACGAGCTCCGTACCGCATTCGGGGCAGATGTGCGTGCGCTTGGCTCTTGATTTTTCGCGTCGGAGATCAAGAAGGATGAAAACGAAAAAGGGCACTTCTGCCTTTTGGAAGTCGCCCGCGAAATCGCAATATGGACATTGGAGCTTCATATCATCTTTTACTTCCGACGTACTGTCGGCAACCTGCGCCGTCTACACGGAGAAAAGCCGGCTTTCCGGTCGAAAGGGTAGGGGGCGGGTGCGGAATTGGCAAGTGGTAAAAATTTGCCGGCGAGGCGGGGCCAACGTCGCAACGGGCGGCGGCATGACGAGGCTCCGCGTTTGAAGTGGGGAAGGAGAGGCTCCGGGGGCCGAAAAACGGTCGGAAATGCCTTCAAAACGGTCGGAAATGGCTTGAAAACATCGAAAAACAGCCCCAAACGGCAAAATCCGGAGCCGTACGAGGGTCGGAGGCTCGATCCTGTTTTCCTGCGTATTTCCTGTTTTCCTGCTAAAAAATTCTTGGTTCCGAGGCTGGAGGCAATTTTTCGCGTTGATCCGGGTTGGGTGGACCGGATTTTGGGCTCGGGAAGGCTTTGGCGGGCTGAAAATGCCTCGAAAAGGGCCTGGAGAGCCAAAAAACGGCCTCAAAATGGTCCAAAACGGTAAAAACGGCCTGAAAATGGCTCCACGGGGCCCAAACCAGCCCGCCAGCCATATGCAAGGCTGGCCTACACGAATCCAGCCGGACATTGGGGGGGGCGCGATGGTAGGGCGGCCTCGCCGAGGGCGCCGGGCTGTTTCGAGGACCTGATTCACCCACCACGCGAGGTGGTGGGGGTCTTGGGTGAAAAATGGCGCGATGGGCCGGCGGAGGGGGCGGAATATCCAATATTCAATGATCAATATCCAATGTTCAAATTGGAAAAATCGGCAAGCCGAGGCCGCACGACCTGATTCACCCGCCCCGCAAGGTGGTGGGGGTCTTGGGCGAAAAATGGCGCGATGGGCCGGCGGAGGGGGCGGAATATCCAATATCCAATGATCAATATCCAATGCCCAAGTTTGGTGATCAGCGCGGGACGAAGCGGAGGGCGACGGGGGTTTTGACTTCGGGGACGAGGTTGGTGTTGACGACGAGGAGCTCGTCGTTGGCACCGGCGGGGTGGGCGACGTTGACGATGGCGTAGGGGTCCCAGTAGGTGACGACGAAGGATTCTTCGGCGAAGGCTTTGAACTGGCCCTCCTTGATCATGGACCCGGTGAAGGTCCAGGGGGCGTCGGGCAGGACGGAATCGGTTTCGACGTTCCAGACGAACGATTCGGCGCGGGCGGTCTTGGGCTCGCCGTCGGACTGCCAATCGACGAAAATATCGACGGGCGAGCCCTGGGGCGGGCCTTGGCCGATGGCGGGCATGGGGTCGCCGCCCTTGAGGCCGGCGAGCAGCAGGGCGGCTTGCAAGTCGAGGGCGTTGAGGGGCACGACGAAGACGGATTCGTGGACCTTGCCGGCGAGGCCGCAGGCGAGGACTTCGATGGTGCCGGCGGTCTGGTTGACCCAGCCGGTAGCGGTTACGGTCTTGGTGGCGGAATCGAGCCGCACGGCGCCGAGGATGGCGGTCTGGCCCTCCCAGCGGACGGGCGAGGGCTCGGGCTGGGGCTCGGAGCCGACGGGGTAGATCTTGGGGGAAGAATCAGGAGACAGGGGAACGGAGACAGGAGTCAGGGGATCCGAAGAGGGAGGGGCGGCGGAGGTCGGGAGGGAAGAATCCGAGGTCGGGGATTCGAGATCGGAGGTCCGAGGTCCGAGGTCGGAACTCGAAACCTGGGCGAGGGCGGGGAGGGCGAGGATCAGTCCAAGGGCGAGAAAACGGACAAGGCGTCGGTGCATGCGATCTCCTGTTGCTGGTAGCTGGCGCTGGTTTCGGGGTCGGAAGGATTCTGGGCGTCGAGTTCGACGGCGCGGCGGGCGGCGGCGGTGGCGGCGGCGTAGTCGCCGTCGAGGTGGCTCAGGACGGAGAGCACGTGCCAGGCCTCGGGGCGGTCGGGCTGGAGCTGGGTGGCTTGTTCGGCCAGGGCGCGGCCTTCGGCGACGTCGGCGCGGCGCAGGCCGGGCTGGCGGGCGATGGCGGCGGCGAGGGCTTCGAGGACGTCGGCCTCGCCGGGGTGGAGTTTGGCGAGCCGGCGGAAGACTTTGAGGGCGTCGGCGGGGCGGTTCTGGTCGAGCAGGGCGCGGCCGAGGCCGTAGAGGGCGGGGCCGTTGTCGGGGGCCAGCTTGAGGGATTGACCAAAGAGCCGGACGGCCGTGGCGGCGCTGGCGGCGTGCTCGGCGGTGCGGTTGAGCTGCGCGGCTTCGGGCGGCACGGCTGGGTCGTGCCAGCCGGCGCGGGCGGAGGCGAGGCCGAATCCGGCGGCGAGCAGCCAGGCGGCAAGGACCCACGGACGGCGCATCGCTAGTCCTTCCGGACGGCCTCGACGGAGGCCGGTTCGGTCCGCACGAGGATGACGCCGTTGGGCAGCACGGCGCGCACCGGCAGCGCCTGGCCCGTTTTGAGGCCGTCGAGTTCGGAGAGATCGACGAAGAGGCGGATATCTTCGGCGGCCAGGGCGTTGATGAGCTCGGGCCGGCCCTTGACGGTGAGGGTGGCGACGTCGGGTTCGAGATCGATGCGGGCGGCGCGGCCGGGCGCGAGCATCGGCAGGATGGGCAGGTCCGGGAAGCGCGTGCTGATGGACCGCTCGACGATGGCGACGTCGAGGGTGACGGCCGTCGGGTCGAGCTTGACGCCGGCGAAATTCTCGCCGGGGACGAGCGGCAGGCGGCGCTTGTTGATGGAGCGGATGCGGCCGTCGAGATCGACGGGGACGGTGCTGACGGTTTCGACGCCGTCGAGGATCTGGGCCGGGCCGGAGAGCACGACGGCGGCCGGCGTCACGACGGTTTTTTCGATCTCGTAGCCGTCGGGCAGCAGGTTCTGGGTCTCGACCTTGACGGGCACTTGCTTGGTGATTTCGCGGTCGAGGCGCAGGGTGACGGTCGCCGGGCGGATGAAATCGATGCGGGCGTTGCCGAACGTGTTGACGTTGGCCGGGCCGAGGACGACGGTGAAGGACTGGTTGTTCTGCTGGGCGCGGGCGTCGACGGTGGCCTTGATCAGTTCGCGGTTGAGATAGCGCAGGTCGTCGCGCGTGCCGAGGAAGGCGACGTCGATGGTCTTGGCGGAGCTGTCCACGACGCTCCAGTCCGCCGGCGGCTGGATGGCCAAGGGAATGTCCGTGACGAGCGTGGAATTGCTGGTGGCGGTGCGGATGGCGTACCAGACGGCGACGGCGGCGACGGCGGAAACGATGCGCAGGCCGTTGCGGGTGCCGAGATACTCAAGGATTTTGCGGGGGCTCTTCAAATTCGCGCTCCATCAGTTCTTCGGTGCGGGCGAGTCCTTCCGCGGAGAGGTCGAGGTTGCGGCGGATCCGCTGCCACCGGCTCTGGGTGGATTTGCCGCCGCGCATGAGGACGGACGACAGGATGCGGTGCAGGCGCTCTTCGTCGAGGCCGCGGATCAGGCGGCCCTTGTAGGCGAGGGAAATGGCGCCGGTTTCTTCGGACACGACGACGACGAGGGCGTCGGTTTCCTCGGAGAGGCCGACGGCGGCGCGGTGGCGGGTGCCGGTCTTGCCGATGTCGCGCGAAGAGAGCGGGAACACGCAGCCGGCGGCGCGGACGCGGTCGCCCTCGATGATGACGCCGCCGTCGTGCAGCGCGGTGCGGGGATAGAAGATCGTGGCGAGCAGGTCGGCGGAGACGGCCGCGTCGAGGCGCGTGCCGGATTCCTGGACGGCGAGGGTGCCGATCTCGCGCTCGATGGCGATCAGCGCGCCGATCTTGTCCGCGGCCAGCAGCGAGACGGCCTTGACGATCTCGTCGAGCATGCCGCGTTCGCGCTGGGTGGAAAACACGTGCTGCTTGCCCAGTTCGGCGAGGGCGCGGCGGATTTCGGGCTGGAAGATGACGACGAACGCGACGACGAGGTAGACGGAGACCTGCTGCAGCAGCCAATTGAGGGTGTCGAGGCTGAAGATCCGCGTCAAGACCAGCATCGCCACCAGAGCGGTGACGAAACCGAGCAGGACCTGGGCGCCGCGCGTGCCCTTGAAGAACAGAATCGTGTAGTAGAACAGCACCGCCAGCACGAGAATTTCCAGCGCTCCGCCCACGCTCGGAAAGGGGATGTGCCGGAGCCATTCTGTCCACGAGCCGTCCATGCCGACAATTTGCCACGCGCGGCAAGACGGCGCAAGCGCCAAAGGGCGACATGGGGTATATTGGCGGGCATGAAACGAAAAATCATCCTGGGATTGGTCTTGGCGGCGGGTTTCGCCGCCAGCGGGCGCGGCGCGGAGCCGGCGGAAGGAGTCGTCATGGAAAAGATCGTCAAAACCGATGCGGAGTGGCGTGCGCAGCTGACGCCCGAGCAATACCGCGTGACGCGGCAACGGGGCACGGAGCGCGCCTGCACGGGGGCGTTCCACGACCACCACGAGCCGGGCCTTTACCATTGCGTGGGGTGCGACCTGCCGCTGTTTTCGTCGGCCGCCAAGTTCGAGTCGGGCACGGGCTGGCCGAGCTATTTCCAGCCGGTGGCGGAGGCGCATCTGGCGCGGCGGGAGGACCGCGGCTACGGCATGGTGCGCACGGAGGTGCTGTGCGCGCGGTGCGATGCCCATTTGGGCCACGTGTTCGACGACGGGCCGCGGCCGACGGGGCTGCGCTACTGCATCAATTCCGCCGCG
>RZYG01000465.1 GCA_009930415.1 Spartobacteria bacterium
AAGCTGGACTACGCCGAGCAGCCGAAACCCGAGGGTCTCGCGCAGGCGTTCCTCATCGGCCGCGATTTCGTCGCCGGCTCGCCCGTGGCCTTGGTCCTGGGCGACAACATTTTCCACGGCCAGGGCCTGACCGGCATCCTGCGCCGCGCCGGGAAGCTGACCGAAGGTGGCCTGGTGTTCGGCTATCTGGTCAAGGATCCCGAACGCTACGGCGTGGTGGAGTTCGACGCCACCGGCAAGGTGCTGGGCATCGAGGAAAAGCCCAAGAAACCCAAATCCCACTACGCGGTGCCGGGGCTGTACTTCTACGACTCCACGGTGTGCGACGTGGCCGCCGCGCTCAAGCCTTCGCCGCGTGGCGAGCTCGAAATCACCGACCTGAACCGGAAATATCTCGAACAAGGCCAGTTGCGCGTGGAATTGCTGGGCCGCGGTTTTGCCTGGCTCGACACCGGCACCCACGACTCGCTCCTGCAGGCGTCCAATTTCGTGCAGACCATCGAGGAACGCCAGGGCCTCAAGATCGCCTGCCTCGAGGAAATCGCGTTCCGCTCGGGCTGGATCGATGCCGCCCAACTCCGCCGTCTGGGCGAAGAAATGGCCAAGAACGCCTACGGCCAGTATCTGCTCCAACTGGCGGACGAGGCGCAGGGGTGAGCCCATGGGCCTGATCTGCGAAAAAACTTCGATCCCCGGCGTTTGGGTTTTCACTCCGAGCATTTTCGGCGACGCGCGCGGGTTCTTTCTCCAGACCTACCAAACCAAGGAATACGCCGCGGCCGGACTCGACCGCGCGTTCGTGCAGGACAACCTGTCCCGCTCGTGCCGCGGCACCGTGCGCGGCCTGCACTACCAGCTCAAGCACCCCCAGGGCAAACTCGTCAGCGTCCTGCGCGGCGCCGTGCTCGACGTCGCCGTGGACATCCGCCGCGGCTCGCCCACGTTCGGCCGGTTCGAAGCCGTCGAGCTCTCCGAAGACAACCGCAAGCAGTTCTACATTCCCGAAGGCTTTGCCCACGG
>RZYG01000186.1 GCA_009930415.1 Spartobacteria bacterium
TACTGCATTTGTTCTTCGCGCCAGTAGAGGGGGGTGACTTTGTTCTCGCCGACTTCGAAGACGGCCCAGACGCCGCTTTCGACGCCGTTGTTCTCGCCGATGGAAACCACGCGGACGAATTGGCGATCGGCCACGGAAATCTTGTCGGCCAGCGAGGCGTCCATGCCGGTCTTGCCGATGGCGTCCTGCACGCTGTCGAAGCCGTCGTCCTTCGTGTTGGGGATGCCGTCGTCGCCGAGGCGGTATTTGAGGATGTCGTCGACGACCCAGTCGTCCATCATCTTGCCGTTGGCGGCCGTCAGGGTCAGGAGCACCTCGCGCGAGGCGGTGTTGACGTTGACCTTGCCGTCGCCGAACGTCGTCAGCAGGTGGGCGATGCCCCGCAGCGGCTCGCTTTTGGGATCCGGCGGCGGCCCGCCGTAGACGATCGCCGGCGTGAAGCCCTTGATCAGCATCAGCTCGTCCACGGTGTCCAGCGGCGCGTTTTTCGGCTTGTAGCCCTGCTCCTTGTAGAAGGCGTCGTCTTCCTCCGCGCCGTTGAGGCGGTGTTCGTCGCCCGCATCGGTCCAATCCATGAAGCAATCGATCAGCTCGGGCCAGTCTTCCTCGGGGATGCCCGCCAGATCGAGCAGTTCTTCCCAATCCTCGTCGGCCAGCTTGTTGACGTTGCGCCGGCCGGCTTCCGGCAGAATGTCCACGACGGCCTTGGACGCGCCCATTTCGACGGTGGTGCCGGCGACGCCGATGCCGCGGCCGAGATTTTTCGCCAGGATGCGCAGGTCTTCCTTTTCCTCTTCGCTTTCCTCGAACGCGTTGCTTTCGAAGCTTTTCGCGAGCAGGAACTTGGCGTACTCCACGCCGCCGCGCGCGGCGATCTGCGCCTTCATCCGCTTGCGCGCATGGGAGGTGATGCCCGCCTCGATATGCATTTCGTAGGCCATGCCGCCGATGAGCAGGCTCAAGATCAGCACCGTCCACAGCGCCACGATCAGCGCCGCGCCCTGCCGGCAATCCCCCCCCGACGAGGGCGTCGGGGGCTCCACCGCTGGATCGAATTGGAGCCGGGACGCCCTCGTCCCGGTCTTCGTTTTCCACGGTGTGGAAAACTTTTTTCCACGGTGTGGAAAATTCAGGCGGAGTTTTTCCATGGTGTGGAAAATCCTCATGGTCACCCCCCCACCGACGGTTGATTGGTCTGCACGCTGGGTTCCGGACGCGTGTCGACGTTCGTCGTGCGGTCGCGGCGTTCGCGCCCGGGGATTTCCGGGGCCACTTCCAGCTCCACCAGCCGCTGCAGTTCCAGCTCCTCGTCGAATTCGGCGCGCTTTTTCATTTTCAGCGTCACGCGCACGAGCTTGGGCAGCGAATTGGTTTCTTCCCAGTCCGTGCTCCAGGTTTCCACGTCGAAGTCGTACCACTCGCAGGAAAACTCTTCGGCCTCGGGACAGACCAGCCACGGCTCGGCGTCGTTTTCGTCCGCGTCTTCGGTCAGGTGCGGCCAGGCGCGCACCACCAGGCCGCGCTCGCCCTGCGCGGAATCCACGGAGACGGACAGCCGGTGCAGGCCGTTGCGCAGGGGCGAATCGGGCGGCAGGAACGCCGTGCCGCTGGTGACCCAGCTCGCCTTGTCCCGCTCCAGCCAGAAGCCGAACGCCTCGGGCTTGGAGGGGAACCAGGCCGCGCCGCGCAGGGCTGTCACGAGCTGCTCCATCGCGAACTCGCCGTAGTGCAGCTGCTCGAGCATTTCGCCCCCGCGCGTCCAGGCCTTGGTGACGCTCCAGAAGGTACCGGCGGCCATCGCCGCCGCCAGACTGAAGATCGCCAGCGCCACCAGCAGCTCGATCAGCGTGAACGCCGCTCGAGCTTGCCTTCGCCAAGGCTTCGGCCGGCAAGCCAACAGTTCGATCAGCGTGAAGCCGCCCCGCTGGTTCCGCCGCGCGCGCATCAGAGCACCTTGGGTTTCAGCGTGCGCACGCCGTCGCGGTTTTCGGGCACGTATAGATACTGGACGGCTTCTTCCATCGACTTCCGTTCGCCCGTACCCCAGAACACGCGCGTCGTCAGGAGAAAGAGGCCTTCCTTCTGCTCGTCGGCCTCGCCGAAATCCTCGAGGGTGCGCGTCCAGGACCAGCCCGAAGGCCCGCCCTCGAAGCCGCCGCTCGTTTGGCCGGCCTGGATTTCGTCGAGCAGGCGCAACGGGTTTTCCGCGTCCACGCGGCCGAGCATGCGCCGCGCCAGCTCGTAGTTGCGCGCCTGGCGCACGACGGCGAGCGCGCGCGACGCCGCCTCCACCAGCCCGCCCAGCGCGATGCCGAGGATCACCACCGCCAGCAGCACCTCCACCAGCGTCATCCCCGCCTTCGTTCTACTTGAACATTGAAGATTGAACATTGAATATTGGATATTCTTCCCAGGTTTCCCGACCTCGGATCTCGGACCTCGGGCCTCGGGCTTATTCACGTTCCACCTTGGCCTTGCCCGTCACCGGATCGATCTGGATCCGCGCGCGCCGGTTTTCGTCGTCGCCGATCTCGATCTCATAACCTTCGCACCGGCCGTTGGGATAATAGTTCACGTAATGGAGCTCGTCGATTTCCTGGCCGCCGCGAAACGACAGGATCTGGATGCCGTCTTCCAGCTTGCGGACCTGCTGGGAGGTCGGCGCGGGCCCCGCCGGGGCCGCATCGGCGCCGGTAGTCACCTCGCCCATGCCGCCGCCCCCGCCGCCGCCCAATTCCCCGAAAAACACGTCCTGCTTGCGTTCCGGCTTGCCCTGCTCCACGAGTTCCAGCGTGCCCTTGCGCTGGTCGAAGAGAATCGCCATGTAGCGCTGGCCCAGCACGGCCTTGATCTGGGCGTTGCGGTGCATGGCCAGCACCAGCCGGGTCGAATTGCGCATCTTGGCGCCGCGGAACGAGCGCGCGAACGACGGCAGCGCCACCGCCGACGCGATCCCGATGATGACCACCACCAGCAGGATTTCGATCAGCGTGAAGCCTCCGCGACCGGTTCGCTGCCGCGCCATGCCGCCGTCCTTCCCGCCGGCCCCGCGCCGGCCCTACTTGACGTCGTCCGCGCTGCCGAAGCTGCCGTCCGGGCCCGCCGATGCCACCGTATAGACGTTGCCCTGCTTCGTGAACTGGTACTCCGCCCCCCACGGATCCTTCAGGCCTTCCGCCTTGCGGATGTAGGGCCCGTTCCAGTTCGGCTCGCTGCCCTTCGTGATCAGGTTCTGCAGGGATTCCGGCAGCTTGCCGTTGTCGGTCTCGTACAGATCGATGGCCGTCGAAATGGCGCCGACGCCCGCCCGCGCCGCCGCGATCTGGCTCTGCCCCACGCGCCCGCCCAGCCGCGGCACCGCCACCGCCGCCAGGATGCCGATGATGACCACCACCAGCAGGATTTCGATCAAGGTGAAGCCCGCATCCTTGCGGGCGATTTCGTCGTTTCGTTTCTTCATCGCAAACCTCCGGGCCTTGGGTTTCTCCAAGTGGACAACCTACCACGTCGGCGCCCGGCCCCCCAATTCCTTTTTTCGGGCGCCGGCCGCGCTGCCGCGCGGGGCGCACGACCGGATTCTTCACGGTAGATTCGGCCCTCGCTTGTAGGGGCTCAGCTTGCTGAGACCGCGGCTATTCCCAAATTTCTCCAAACCCGGTCCGAGCAAGCTCGGCCCCTACGATTCAGTCCAAACCGCGGGCAACACGGAGGTTGCCCCTCCAGTTCCATCTCTCTGCACCGAATCGCAGATGCGCCCGCGGCCTTCCGCGCCGCGCGAAATGTTTTTACGTTCCACGTAAAATCGGGCAAAAGTTTTTACGTTCTACGTAAAAAGTCCGGAAAGTTCTTACGTTCCACGTAAAACCGGCGGAAAGTTTTTACGTTCCACGTAAAAATGCAGACCCCGCAGCTTTTCCTGTTCGACCTCGACGGCACGCTGATCGATTCGCGCGCCGATCTGGCCGCCGCCACCAACGCCATGCGCGCGCTCCACGGCCTGCCGGCCCTGCCGCTGGACGTCGTGGCGTCCTACGTCGGCGACGGCGTGCGGGTCCTGGCCCAGCGCGCCCTCGAAGGCGCCCCCGTCGATCCGGACCTGGCCGCGCAGGAAATTTCGGCCGCCTATGCCGAACGCCTGACCGACCGCACGACCGCCTATCCCGGCGTGGACGCCGGCCTGCGCGCGCTGCGCGCCGCCGGCCACGACCTCGCGCTCGTCACCAACAAGCCCGCCCCCCACGCGCGGCGGCTCATGGACCACTTCGGCTGGACGCCGCTGTTCGCCGCGATCCTCGGCGGCGGCGATGCCGCCGACCTCAAGCCCTCGCCCCTCCCCTTGCAAACCGCGATGCAACGCACCGGACATGGACCGGACACCACCTGGATGGTCGGCGACCACCATACCGATCTCGCCGCCGCCCGCCGCGCCGGCGTGAAATCCATCTATCTCGAAAGCGGCATCGGCCATCCCGGCGCCGAAACCCCCGACCTCGTCTGCCCCGATTTCGCCGCCTTCGCCGCGCGGTTCCGGCCGGACGCCTGACGCCCCCTGCCCTCCCGTGCGCCATGCCGCGAGGATCGACGCTCTACTTCCGTTCGACCCAATGGCTCGCGCGCAACCGCTGTTCGCCGCGCATGACGAATACGATCAGGACATCCGCTTCCTCGAGCCGATAGAAGATCCGGCAGGGCGGCACGACCACCTGCCGATAGGGCAAATGCGGGAGCTCCGGAACCCGGATTCCGGATTTCGGAAATCGCGCCAAGCGCTCAACGGCCGCGAAGACTTGCTGCACGTACCGCGCGGCGGCATCCGGCTTGTCGAGAGCCATGCAGTCGGCAATCGCCTCCAGGTCGGCCAGCGCCGGCTCGGTCCAGATCAGGCGAGCCATCGTTTCATCCGCTTTTGGGCCTGGGCGTGGCCGAGGATGCGGCCCTGCTGGAACGCACGCTCGCCGCGGGCAATGCCTTCCAGGATTTGCATGCGCGCCTGCTGCTCTTCGTAGCTGGCGACGTTGACCAGATAGGCCGCCGGGCGTCCATGTTCCGTAATCAGCACGGGGGCCGGATCTTCCCGGAGTTCCGCGATCA
>RZYG01000466.1 GCA_009930415.1 Spartobacteria bacterium
ACTCCAACCAATGACCCGACGAGATTTCTGATAACCAAAGAAACAGCTGATAACTCTGAAAATAATCAGGTAGAGGGATATATCTATAGTGGCCCCTACACTTACGATATATACAACCTAACCACTCAAAAAACTGAAAAAACCGGTATATCCAACGCTCAGTCAAACTATACAATTCCATTCTATTCAGACGGAAAACTAACTCTTTATGCTTCTATCGGGGGCGGGGAAGTATCTGTTTCACATCGATCTAGATCGGCTCTGGGGTTATATATAACCAAAAACAGTGTCTTGCCAGCTACCTCAAAAAACTACACGACCAGTTTAGTTGGTTATTCTACTTCGCCAGTCGGGTTTATCGCTTCAGGATCGCAAAAAGATACTCTGGTTTATACCGCCAATCTGTCACTGCCTAAAAAACCAACCAAAGCTCCTACAAACTTAGTCCAAAAATGCGCCGAGCAGTACAATTCAATCAGTGAATACACCGACATAAACTCGTTTTATAGTCTATATGTGCCGATAGACAACAACTTTGCAATTAACGTCGATAATATCGCTCAGTGTATATTCAAACAACCCAACGACATTTCTGGGTATACTTTCGAAACAAAAGGCACTGATCCCGGATCAGGTAGGATAGCCACTGACTAAAGCTCTATTCGGTGAGCTTTCGTATTACTAATTGCAACACTGGTTATAATAGTTTGGACTTGTTTGAAGCTAATTACTGCGTTTTGTCTGCGTTTATCGAGCTCAGAAAAAACATCATCTAGCAAAAACAGGGGAGTATCACCTCTATTCGATCCGATATAGTCTAGCTCGAAAAGCTTGAGCGCCAACACCAAACTTCGCACCTCGCCGCGTGAGGCAGTGTTTTTAGCCGTTTTAGTATCGATATAGTATTCCGTATCATCACGGTGTGGCCCCACGCTTGTAGAGCCTCTCATGAGGTCATTTTCGAGTTTTCTGGTCAACTGAGCGGCTAGGGAGTAACTATTTGGCTCGACGGTTGGGC
>RZYG01000187.1 GCA_009930415.1 Spartobacteria bacterium
GGAATCAGCCCGCCCGGCTTGTCCTGCTGCTCGGCCAGCACCTCCTCCAGCCGCGCCATCAGTTCCTTTTCGTCCGGCGCGGCTTCCGCGCAGGCACACGTGCAGGTTTTCGTCATCGCTCCGCTCTCCAATTCTTCCAGCCGTCAACTACCGCAAATGGACGCGAATGGACGCAAATTGGATCAAGGCCCCGTTCTCATTTGCGTGGATTTGCGTTCATTTGCGGTGAATATTCTCGGATCGTATCCGCGGTTCAGAACGTCCCCGTGATGTATTTTTCGAGGCTTTGGATCGTCGCCTGCTGGGCATCCAGCATGAACTTCACCACGTCGCCGATGGAAATCAGTCCGACGAGCTTCCCGTCGTCCAGCACGGGCAGATGGCGGTGGCGGCGGCCGGTCATGAGCGCCATGCATTCCTCCACCGAAACGGACGGGGCCACCGTTTTCATCTGCTTCAGCGGGGTCATGGCGTCCTTCACCCGGTGCGTCTTCGGCGAAAGACCTTCGGCGATCACTTTCCAGAGCACGTCGCGTTCGGACAAAATGCCCGACAGCTTGCCGACCTTCGTGACCACCGCGAGGCAGCCGATGTGCTTGGCGCTCATGCGGCGGATGGCCTCGAGCAGCGGTTCCGCCGCCGCGATGGTTTCCACCTTGTTCCCCTTGATCCGCAACAGATCGCCGACCGTCGTGCTCATCGTCGCCTTCCTCCGGATGGATTCGCAGAATACGCTACCCGAAACGGCACTCTAGCCCCCGCCCCCCGAATCCGTCAATTCCGTTCCGCCGCGCCGGCGCCCCGAAAACGGTGCGATCCGAAATTCAACGGGATTTGGGTGAAAAAACAGACCGAAATGGCCGCCATCAACTAGGCCACGGCCCAATCCGCGCAAAGCAGCTCGGCCTGCTGCAAAACGGTCTTGGTCGCCTCTTCCTGCAGATCGGGCGGATAGCCGTGCTTCTTCAGGATGCGTTTGACCATCACTTTGATGCGGGCGCGGGCGCTTTCGCGCACGGTCCAATCGATGGTCACGCTCTTGCGCACCTGCGTCACCAGTTCGGCGGCGATGACCTTCAATTCGGCGATGCCCATCGCCTTCACTGCGGACTCGTTGGCCGCCAAGGCGTCGTAGAAAGCGACTTCGTCGTCGTTCAGGCCCAGGTCCTCGCCCCGCTTCGTGGCGGCATCCAGTTCCTTGGCCAGCTTGATCAGCTCTTCGATGACCTCCATCGTGGAGATCGCCCGGTTGTGGTAGGCGTTCAGCGTGGTTTTCAGCATCTCGCTGAATTGCCGGCCCAACACAAGATTCCGCAGGGACCGCAGCTTGACCTCGTCCTTCAGCAACTTGGCCAGCAGTTCGGCGGCTACGTTCTTGTGCTTGAGCCCGCGCACCTCGGCCAGGAATTGCTCCGACAGGATGCTGATGTCCGGTTTCTTCAAGCCGGCCGCCGTGAATACGTCGATGATGCCCTCGTCGGCCATGATGGCCGTCGAGACCAGTTGGCGGATGGCCCCGTCGAGTTCTTCCGGCGGGCGTTGCTTGCCCGAGGTCTTGGCCAACTGCGCCTTGACGGCTTGGAAGAAGGCGATGTCGTCGCGCAGCTCGATGGCTTCGTCCGTCGCCGCGCATAGGGCGAAGGCGCGGGACAGGTCGGTCACCACCTGGATGAACCTCTGCTTCCCGTTTTCCTGCTGCAGGACGTGCTCCTGCGCGGCGGGAATCAGGCCCAAGCGCTGGGCGGGTTTGCCCTTTGTCCACAAATCCCACTTGAACCCATGCAGGATGCCGCAGGCCACTTCGTACTTCTCCTGCATCGCGGCGATGGCCTGCGCGGTGTCGATGCTGGGCGCGCCCTGTCCGCCATTCTCGGTATAGGTCGCCAGCGCGTGCTTCAACTGGTCGGCCAGCCCGAGGTAATCCACCACCAGCCCGCCGGGCTTGTCGCGGAACACGCGGTTCACGCGGGCGATGGCCTGCATCAGCCCATGCCCCTGCATCGGCTTGTCCACGTACATCGTGTGCAGGCACGGCGCATCGAAACCCGTCAGCCACATGTCCCGCACGATCACGATCCGGAACGGGTCCTGGCTGTCCTTGAATCGCACCGCCAGCGCCCGGCGCTTGGGCTTGTTGCGGATGTGCGGCTGCCAGTCGGGCCCGTCGTCGGCGCTGCCCGTCATGACGATCTTCAGCACGCACTTCTTCTTTTTCTCGGCGTCCTCGTCGTCGTCCTTGGCCCCCGCCCAATCCGGCCGCAGCTTGAGAATGGCGTTGTGCAGCTCCACGCAGATGCGGCGGCTCATGCACACGATCATCGCCTTGCCGTCCATCGCCTCCAGCCGCCGCTCGTAGTGCCGCACCAGATCCTCGGCGATCAGCGCGATGCGCTTCGGATCGCCCACCAGCGCCTCCAGCGCCGCCCACTTGGACTTGAGCTGTTCCTTCTTCGACAGCTCCTCGCCTTCCGTGAGCTCGTCGAATTCCTCGTCGATGTTCGGCAGCACGGCTTGGTTCAGCGACAGCTTGGCGATGCGGCTCTCGTAGTAGATCGGCACCGTCGCCTGGTCGAAAACCGCACGCTGGATGTCGTAGATGCTGATGTATTCGCCGAAAATCGCCCGCGTGTTCGCGTCGGTCTTCTCGATCGGCGTGCCCGTGAACCCGATGAACGACGCGTTCGGCAGCGCATCGCGCATGTGCCGCGCCAGCCCGTCGATCAAATCGTATTGGCTCCGGTGCGCCTCGTCGGCGATCACGACGATGTTTGGCCGCGCGCTCAGCGCGGGCAGATTTTCGCCCTTCTCGGGCAGGAATTTTTGGATCGTCGTGAACACCACGCCGCCGCTGGCCACCTGCAGCAGGTCGCGCAACTGCTCGCGGCTCTCCGCCTGCACCGGCGTCTGCCGCAAAATCTCGTGGCACCGCTGGAACTGCCCGAAAAGCTGGTCGTCCAGGTCGTTGCGGTCCGTCAGCACCACGAGCGTCGGATTCTGCATGGCCGGATGCCGCACGATCTGCCCCGCATAGAACAGCATGGAAAAGCTCTTGCCGCTGCCTTGCGTATGCCACACCACGCCCGCGCGCCGGTCGCCCGACTTCCCGCCGTGCATCTTCCCGGCCCAATAGGTCCCGGCGGGCTCGCGCACTGCGCCCGCGCCCATGCCGCTGGCCCGAATCGTTTCCTGCACCGCCGCGTTCACCGCATGGAACTGGTGATAGCCCGCGATGATCTTGTTCAGCCGGTCGCTCTCCGTGTCCTCTTCGAACACGATGAAGTTCCGGAGCAGATCGAGGAACCGCCGCTTCTCGAACACCCCGCGGATCATCGTTTCCAGCTCCAGCGCGGTCTTCGGCGCGTCGCCTTCGCCATCAATCGTCCGCCACACCTTGAACCACTCCGGATTCGCCGTCAGCGAACCGATGCGCGCGTTGGTGCCGTCCGACAGCACCATCACCTCGTTGTAGTGGAACAGCGAGCCGATCTCCTGCTTGTAGGTCTGCAATTGGTTGAACGCGCTCCAGATCGTCGCTTCCTCGTCCGCCGCGTTCTTCAGCTCGATCACCCCCAACGGCAGCCCATTGACGAAGACCACGAGATCCGGACGCCGATTGTGATGCCCCTCGACCACCGTGAACTGGTTCACCGCCAGCCAGTCGTTCATGTCGACACGCTCGAAATCCACCAACCGCACGAAATCGCCGGCGATGCTTCCGTCCTGGCGGCGATATTCCACCGGCACCCCGTCCCGCAGCATCGCGTGGAACGCCCGGTTCGTCTGCGTCAGCGAAGGCGTCCCCACCCGCAGGACCTTGCGGAAGGCTTCTTCCTGCGCTTCTGCCGGAATACCGTGATTCAGCCGCTGGATGGCGTGCCGCAGCCGCTCCGCCAGAATCACGTCACCGAACGACTCCCGCTCCGACGTTGGCTCCCCGGGGGCCAGTTGCGGCCCATACCCGACGAAATAGCCCATTTCCCTGAACCAGGTCAGGGCGGCGTCTTCGATGATGGATTCGTTGAAGATCAAAAGAATGCCGTTCTCGCACCTGCTGGCTAACCAACCGGAACAAGGTCGCAATCTTTCTTCGCCAGCATCTGCTCGATTTGTGGTGGCCCAATCACCGTGAGATCACTCTTGGGCTTGGTACGAATAGACTTCTGGCTGTCGCCGACCATTCTGTTTAGATCTTTAAGAAATTTTTCGTGAAACCGCTCCACGCCCCGCTCCATGGCTTCATCGCCCTTGCTCAACCTGACTAGCTTTTGGAGTAGCCGAACAATTTCACAAGCCAAGACCTTAATCCGCTCAGCAATTGAGAATTTATTGGGCAGGAAGAGGATCGACATCTGCATACCTAATGCACCGGAGTAGTCCATTAGATCTCCGATTGAAATGTCGCGGTCTGTTTTCGTTTCCAGCTTCGAAACGCGTCCCTGAGACCAGCCCAGCTTCTCGGCTGCCAGTTCTTGCGACATCTGCATTTGGGCGCGCATCACCGTCAATAAGCGGGAAAGCTGACGGGCTTGGAGATATTCCACCTGTCGCTTCTTTTGATCCGGCGGCAGGTCCATCGCCTGCAGCATTTCTACAATGCTATTGTATTGCTTAGCCATTTTGCTCACCCTTTTTGATTTCTTGCGCCTTTTTCCGACAATTCTGAATATCTAGTCTCTGCGAATCCTTGTCGCCAATGCCCAACAGATAGACGGTTTCACTCACTATAGCCGCGTAAACATATAAACGGGTCGCCTTCAGTTTTCCGTGCTTTTTGTCAATCTTCACACCTCGCTGATCGATGGCAATCATCCCTTCCGGCTCCGGATGGACAAACGGCTGCATGTTCGCACGCGCGATATTGCCCGTTGCTTGGAGTACCGAGAGATATGTTTCCACGTTGTTCATGGCCGCTTTGGCTTCGCACTCGTGGCTTTCAATGAACTTTTTATATTGGTTTTCAAACCCAATATATGGCTCTGTTTTCCACATCGTCCACCTCCCTTATATTCCATTATGGAATATTCCGCAACCGGAATGTTCGCCGGATTTCATATCCCTGCATTACGCCATTCATTGTCCCAG
>RZYG01000467.1 GCA_009930415.1 Spartobacteria bacterium
ATCAGAATCTGGGCAATGGGAGCCGGCGCGGCGACGCTGGGCGCGCTGGCCGCGGGACTGGCGGGACTGGCCCCGGCGGTGGCGCGGCGGTGGCGCGGCGCGCGGGCGGCCGCGCGGTGGGGATGGATCGGGCTGGGGCTGCTGGGCGCGGCGTTTCTGCTGGCGCGGCCCCACGACGCCACGTTTTCGGGGCTCGACGACATGACCTACCGCAGCCTCGCGCATGCTTTTCTCGAGGGCCGCGGCTTCCACGATCCGGACACCGTGCTCGCCGAAGTCCCGGAACCGTTGCGGGAAAATTTCCTGCTCCAGCGCGGCCCGGCCGGACGCCCGACGCGCGATCGCGCCTTCGAACTGGCGGATTGGACTTCGCCGGAAACCGCGCCGTTCTTCATGCCGCTGCCGGCGCTGGCGGCGGCCGAATTGCATCCGGCGCTGGCGCCGGAACGGTTCGTGCCGCTCGTCGGCGCGCTGGGCTGGGCCTTGTTGCTGGCGGCCGGATTCGTCGCCGGCGGCGGCTGGGGGCTCGTGATCGCGACGGTGCTGGCGCTGGGTACGGCGTGGCCCGCCTGGTTTTTCCGCGGGTTCCATGCCGAGGCCATCGGTGCGGCGCTGATCGCCGGCGTCGTCGGCGCGGCCGCCGTCCGCCCGCTGCGCGGCGGCGCGGCCGGAGTCGCGGGCTTCGCCTTGGGCCTGGCCGTCAGCTACCACCCGACGCTGGTCGCGCTGGCCGGGCCCGCGGCGCTGGGCCTGATGCTGGAACGCAACGAGCGCAAGACGGCGCTGGCAGTCGCGGCGGGTTTGCTGGCCGGCGTTTTTCCGTTTTGGGCCATGACGCGCTGGGTGTGCCAGCCCTACGGCGATTGGACGCGCTGGGCGACGTTGAAGGATATGGTGTGGGCGGTGCCCGAGCATCGCGCCGTGGCGCTGGCGCTGGGCGTGCTGGCGGCGCTCGCGGTGGCGGGATGGGGCGCCGGCTTCGTGCCGGCGGTTCGTGCGCGGATCCGGGCGTGG
>RZYG01000468.1 GCA_009930415.1 Spartobacteria bacterium
CTTTGGTTGCGGCTCCGCCGCGCCGTGTCCATTCGTGTCCATCCGTGGTTGTCCATCTTTTTCCGCCCGCCCAACCCCGTTTTCCAGCCCCCATTTTCGTGCAATTCGTGCATTTCGTAGTTGTCCCCCCGTCTTCGCCCCCCCTGACCTTCGACCTCTGACCTCCACCTCTTCGCCGCCCCGCCCTTGAAACGCTCCCAAGAAATGATTCACAGCCCCGCGCCCGTCGGCTATATTGTTCCCATGACTGGACGGCAATTCTACGACTGGCAGACCGCCGGCGGCGCAAGCGACGTTTTGCGCCTCGTCGAAGCCTTGGAACGCGCCGAAGTGACCTGGTGCGCCATCGGCGGCGTGGCCGTCAACCATTGGGCCAAGGAACCCATGGTCACGCGCGACGTCGATCTGGTCGTCGCCGCCGCGGATATCGAACGGGCCAAGGCCCTTCTCACCGACGCCGGTTTCAAGGCCGAAACCCACGAATGGTCGATCAACTTCACCGGCCGCTCCCAGGTCAGCATCCAGCTCAGCACCGAAGAATTCTACCGCGATTTCCCAAGCCGTTCCGTCCCGGCCGACGTCCACGGCATCCTGATGCGCGTCGCCTCGTTGGAAGACACCTTGGCCGGCAAGATCGCGGCTTGGCGCGATCCCCGCCGCCGGCAAAGCAAGCGCCTCAAGGATCTCGGCGACGTCGCCCGACTCGTCGAAGCCCATCCCGAACTTTGGGAACGACTCCCGCCCGAACTGCGCCAACAGCTCGACAAGCCCTCCTGAAGAACGCCCCCTTTCCCTGCCCCATTCGCGTCCATTTGCGTCCATTTGCGGTCAAAATCCTCTTTTTCTGCCCGCCCAAGCCCGTTGCGATCCGGTTTTCGCCCCCGAAGCCCAAAAACAACCGCAAATAAACGCAAATCCACGCAAATGTATCTTTTCAGACCTCCGACCTCGGACTTCGAACCTCGGGCAAACTCCGCCTCCATCCGTACTACTATCCATCAACTTCTTGT
>RZYG01000469.1 GCA_009930415.1 Spartobacteria bacterium
TGGGCCTCGGTACTCAGTCTTCTGGCATCTCTTTTCATCATGCCCGGAATCATACCATGCATGCCTATATGTGCAAGTATTTATATGCCGGATTAATAAATCCGCCGTATCGGAAATGGGTATATTCGTGCTGGCCTGATAATTGTCACCCCAGTTCGGCGCACCCCAGTCCCCGTTCGCCGCGAATTTGAACTCCATGCCGGTCTCGTTCGTGAAGAAATGAACGTATTCCCACACCTGGTTTGAAACCAGCGTCATGTTGCGCAAGGCAGGACTCCAATTGTCCGAACCGAAGAAATTGCCCGCAACCGTCATCGATGCGTAGCTAGATGTGGGACTGCCCGCCGATACCGTCTGCACCTCCACAACTTTGAAGGGCGCGATGGTTGAGGAAATAATCTGATCCAGCGCGGTGACTTCGTTCGTGTCGACGATACCGTCGTTATCGTCGTCCGCATCCTCCGTCAACGAGGAGGTGCAAGTGAGGGCGTCGGGCTGGCCGTCGCAATCGGTATCGGCTACCGCGCACGGATCGCGCGGGAAGGCGTCGGGGCCGTTGGTGTACGCCCCGCCGCCGCCCAGCGGCCCGTCGGTCACGCCGTCGCCATCCGTATCCTTGTTGGTCGGGTTCGAGTCGCCGAAAATGCAGGCCGTGTAGTAGATCGAGTTCGAGTAGTTGAATTCCTCGATGTTGACGCGCCCATCACCGTCCGGATCGAGCAGTGCGTCGTTGCTGGACGTATTCAGCCCATAAAGAATCTCCCAGCCATCCCACATGCCGTCTCCATCCGTATCGTTGGTGCCGGGGTTGGTGTGGTGGACGAAGTATTCCGCGCCGTCGGTCAGTCCGTCGCCGTCGCTGTCGGTGCGCAAGGTCACGGCATAGAACCGCACGCGGGCGTTGGAAACGACGCTCGCATCCTCCCAAACGCCCACGCCGTTGGTGCAGGCCAGGTTGGTTGTCCGGTTGGTCCACGCGCTCTCCATCCCGTTGTATGGCGGCGAGACC
>RZYG01000470.1 GCA_009930415.1 Spartobacteria bacterium
GCAGATTCTGGGCTTTCTGCTCGCGCCCGTGCTCGAATTTCTCGGCGCGGTCCCGGCGGGTTCCGTGGCGCCCGCGCCCTGGATGGCCTTTGGCTGGGCCGCCCTGGTTTTTACCCTGCCCCTGGCGGCTGGAGCCGGGGCCCTGTATTTCATCGCGGCCCTGCGCACACGCGGCGTGGGCGGCCCCTTTGCCGTGGCCGCCCTGCTCATGGCCTTCTGGATGGTGTCCATAATCGTGTTCAAGGAAGGCCATGCCGACCCGTTCCTGGTGACCGTGCTCGACCCGTCCGGCTTTGCCGAGGCCGAGCATCAGGTGATCGATCAGTGGACCCCGCACGAAAAAAGCACGGCCCTGTTGGCCCTGTCGCCGGGACTGCTCTGCAGCCGCCTCCTCTGGGGCGTGTTGCCGCTTCTGGCCCTGGGTGCGGTCATTGCCCGGACCACGCGGGAATCCCTCGTGCTCGGACGCATGCCGCGCAGGCACACGCCGCAACACGCCGGGAAGCGAAAAACGCCGCGCACCGCCCCAACCATCCTGCCCGGCCCCATCACCCGGCCGGTTTGGTGGCGGGCCGTGGTCGCCGAATCCGCGTGGCAGGCCCGGCAGATTCTGGCCCGGCGCGGTCTGTGGATCGCCCTGGGCCTTCTGGTCCTGCTGGCCCTGGCCGCGGCCATCGCCCACGGCGTCCACCACGCCTACGGTCCCATGATTCCCCGGCCCGAATACGTGTCGCCGGTGCTGACGAAAACCTTTTACCTTATCGTCGTGTTCATGGTCGCGGCCATGGTCGGCACGGCGGCCCGCCGGGATGAACAATCCGGTCTGGCGGAAATGTTCGACGCGGCTCCGGCTCCGGACGGCGTCCGCCTCATCGGACGGGCCGTGGCCGCCGTGCTCATCACCGCCATCTGCGCGCTCATTCCGGCCTTCGGGGCGTTCATCCTCGCCCTTTTGGCCTCGCCGGACAGCCACGCCCTGCTGCCCATTGTCCATCAGCTGACGGTGC
>RZYG01000020.1 GCA_009930415.1 Spartobacteria bacterium
CGCAATCCGCATTACCGGCTTTAGGTAGGGCGAGGCATCCTTGCCGAGCCGGGCTGTTTGAGGGGTCGGCGTGGCTACATGATTTCGGGAACCGCTCTAGTCGGCGTCTTGCCCGCACGCCGCGCGGGCCTCGGGCGGATAATCGCGGTGGAGTCCGTGCAGGGTCCAGCCGGTGCGCGCCCCGCTCCACATCAGCCGCAGCAGATCCCGGAACGGCACCTTCACGCGGTGCGCGCGCCAAGGATTGTGCTGGAATCCGCGCAGGTACAGCAGCGAAAAATAGCGGTAGAACGTGCGCATGGGCAGGCGCGTCGGCAACAGCGTGTGCATGCAGTCGTAGAAGGCGTACGGATCGGGCGCGATGAACCGCGCGCAGGTGTCCCGCCAGAAATCCGTGCCCGGCGACGGCGCCAGCACCGTGAAGGACATTTCCGCCGGCGCGATGGCCGCGACCGTCCGGTGCAGCCGCAGGAAGTCGTCCTTCGTGAAATCGGGATTCACGATCAGCGCCGAATGCAGCACGATGCCCGCCTCGCGCAGGATCGCGACGGCCCGGCGGTTGGTGTCCGGATCGACGCCCTTGTTGAAGTTTTTAAGGGCATCCGCTTCCATCGATTCCAGCCCGACGTAGACGACTTGCAGGCCGGCCTGCCGCCACAGCTTGAACAGTTCCGGATGCGCGCAGATGGTGTCGCTGCGCGCCCAGCTGACGTACTGCTTGCGCACGCCCCGTTCGAGCAGCAGGCGCGCGATCGCTTCGGCACGCACGGGATTGATGAACATCTCGTCGTCCACGAAATAGACGTAATCCTCCGGGATCGATGCGATTTCGTCCACGACGTCGGCGGGATCCCGCTGGATGTAGCGCCCATGGGCCAGGAAATGCACGACGCAGAAGCTGCACCGCCGCGGACAACCCACGCTGGTGCGCATGGACGCCGTGCGCGGATACAGCGTGGCCAGTTGTTCATCCGGCTTGCCGGACCAGATGCAGAAGTATTTCGACCGATCGACCAAATCCCGGCGGGGCTTGGCCACTTCGCGATAGTCGGGATGGGCCGGCGGCGGACCTTCCGCCAAGGCGGCGAATTCGGGCGCGCCGACGGGCAGCACGCCTTCGTCGGCGATGGACGCACCCCGCTCCAGCGCCGCCAGCAGGCGGCGGATGGCGACGGAGCCCTCCCCGCGCACCACGAAATCGTACAATTCGGGCCGGTTCAGGTCCTGCGGCGCGATGCTGGCGTGGACCCCGCCCACCGCGATCTTCGCGGTCGGCAGGACTTGCCGGATGAGGCCGGCCAGCTCGCACACCGCCGCCGCTTGGTTCGAGTAGCAGCCGAAGCCCACCAGATCCGGCCGCATGGCGCGCAATTTGCGCCGCAAGGCGGCGAACGGCCGCCGGCCGTGCGACAGGTCCAGGATTTCCACCTCGTGCGGTGCTTCCACGCCGCCGGCGACGATCTCCAAATCCAACGGCTCCAGATGCAGGAAAGAATTGAAGCGGCGCGACAACGCCAAGATCAGATGGGGACGCACCAGCAGGACTTTCATGGAGCCTCCGAATCTTTCGCGATGGCGACCAAGCGATAGCCATAACGCCGGTTGTGGATCACGATTCCGGCCGGGATCCAGCCGTCCGCTCCACGGCGATAATCGCGATATTCCACCTTCCAGCGAACGCGCCGGCCCTCCATGCGGATTTTTTCGGCCAAAAACCCGTCGCGGCCGGCATAGCGGTATTCCGTGCGCCCCGCGGCATCCGCGGCGGTGAAAATCAGTCGGTTTTTAGCACGGCGGCACGTCGCGCCGGCCGGCGGCAGCCAATCGAAGCAGGCCCGCGCCAAGTCCGCCCCCGCCGCTTGCGCCAGTTCGCCGCCGTGCTTTTCGATTTCCGGCGCGACGAACCGGGCCTCGACTTCGCCGTTCGTTCCGACCAATTCAAACAGCTTGATGCCGACCGGATTCAGGCAGGCCATCGCGAACGAGCGGGCGGGCACGTCGACGGAAAGATAGCCCAGAGCGGCGATTTCGCGCAGATAGAAGCGGAATACGAGGGCTTGCGCTTGTTCGTAGCGCGGCGCCAAGCGCTCCGCGAAAGCCGCCGGAACCCGTTCCGGCGCGAGTCTGGTCGCCGCAAACGGCTCCGGCCGCGGGAACGGCGCCGTCGCACACCCCGTCAGCCACAGCCCGGCCAAAACCATGGCTCCGGTCCGCAACCGTTTCATGCGCCCTCCTCCGCCGCGCGCTCATCGGGCGGATTGAGTCGCGGGAACAGGATTTGCAGCGCCGGCAACACCCAACGGGCGTAGAGATAGCCCGCGCTCACGCCGAACACCAGCGTGATGCCGATCGCGAGGAAGGCCGGATGGTCGGCGATCAACAGCACCGCCGCGCCCAACGCCGTCGTCAGCGCCGACAGCGTCACCGCGCGGGACATGTCGCGCCGCATCCCGCGCCGCTGGGCATAGGCCATGCAGATGCCGTAGTCGATGCACAAGCCGAAGACCAGGATGCCCGCGACCAGATTGGACACGTTCAGCGACAGTCCCCACAGCGCCATGCCCGCCCCGCCCCAGACCATGCCGGCCACGGCCGGCAGGATGGCCAACGCCAGCATGCCGGCGCGCCGCAGCGCCAGCCCCGTTGCGAGCAGGATGAACGTCCCCGCCCAAATCGTCGTCCGCAGCATTTCGCCGACCACCGCCGCGGACAAGTCCGCCGAAAACGCCCGCCTGGAAATCACGCGCAGCGCGGCCTGCTCTTGTTGCAACTCCTGGGCCGCCGCGATCCAGCGCGGCTCGTCGGGGACGAACGTCGTCACGCGCACCTGGCCGTCCTGCTCGTGGATGAATTGCCGGCGCAGCGGTTCCAGAAAACCGACGGCCTCCTGTTCGGCGGCCCTGTCGCGCCACTCCGCGAACCGTTCCCAGAAGGCGGCGAAGGCGGCTTCCGAGAAATCGAGCGCGGCGGCTTCCCGCGCCAGCGTCCGGCGCAGTTCGGCGATGCGTTCGTCCGTCCACGCTTCATTCCAAGCCGCGCGGCGCGCCTGGCGGGTCGCGGCGGAGGGCCACAGCGGTGCCAGGCTGGAAATATCGGAGGCTGGCAACCCGGCGGCTTGCAAACCCTCGTACAGCCGGTCGTTCAGGCGCAGGGCTTCCTGCTCGTCCGGAGCCTCCACGACGAGGATGGCGGCCATGGATTGCCCCCCGCCCCAGATCGCCATGGCCCGGGCCTCCTCGTCGAGCGCCGCTTGCGGCGTGCCGTCCAGTTTGGAAACGTCCGGATCCAGCGACAGCCGGGCCAGCAAGCCAATCCCCGCCGCCAACGCCGCCGCCGCGACCAGCGCGATCCAGGCGGCCTGCGTTCGCGAGCCGTTCCCCCGCGCCGCCGGCACCGGCGCCGGCACCGCGGTTGCGCGCCGACGCACGAACGGGGGCAAGGCCCAGAAGGCGTACACCAGCGAAATCACGATGGCGAACGAAGCGAACGCCCCGAGTTGCCGATAGGCCGGAATGCTGGAAAAACAAAACGCGATGAACACGCAGAGCGTGGTCAGCGCGCTCAGCGCAACCGGGCGGCGGATGCCGGCCAGGTTGCGGTCGGGTTGCGCGCTGCGCGCCGCGACGTAGCTATGGATGCCGTAATCCACGGCGATGCCCGCGATCACGGAACCGAACCCGAGCACGATGAAGGAAAAACTCTCGAAAAACGCCGCCGCCAACGCCAGCGCGGGCACGCAGGCCAGCAGCGGGATCAGCATGATCGCCAGCGCGCGCGGATCGCGATACACGCCCCAAAAGAGCGCCAGGAAAACGGCGGAAATCGCCAGCGCGGTGCGCTGGACGTCCCGCCGGATGAGGGCTTCGTTGCCGGCGGTATGCAGATGCCCGCACACGAGCCGCGCTTCGACCGTCGGCGGCAGTTCCGCGGCGCGCGCGGCGAGATGCTCCAGCAGGCCGCGGCCCCGGGCCGTGTCCGTCATCAAGACCGGGGTTTGCAGCACCAGCAGCAGATGGCGCCGCTCCGGGTCCATCAGATGGTTTCCCACCGGCACCGCGCGGTAGCCGAAGGAGGACGTCGCATGGAGGATGCCCGCCGCCAGCCGGCCGTTCCAATCCAGCGGGTCGGCTCCGGGCGCAACGGCGGACCACATCCCTTCCGGGCGTTGCAGGCGGCTTTTGAGGGCCTGCAGCGAGGCCCGGATGCCGGCGGCCGACGCCGCGCCGTCCCGCAATCGGGCAAGATCTTCCGCGGCGAGATAGTCCGGCAACCGGCGCGCCAAGCGGTCGAAGTCTCCCGCCACGTCGGCAACCGGATTCCCCGCCACCAGGGGCGCGGCCCAGGCCGGATCGAGACCGGCGACGTAGGCATCGGCCGCCGCGGCCAACGCGTCGGGATCAACCGTCCCGGCGCGCATGGAAAGCGTCACCAGCACTTTGTCGGCGACGTGGATGTCGCGCAGAAAACCGAAAACGTCCCGCAATTCGGAACGGTCCGGCAGCATGACGTCGATGCGCCCGTTGAAGCTCCTGAACGGCAACGCGGCAGCGGACAGCAGCAAGACCAGCGCGACCAAGCCCACGACGGCCGGCCGCCGCCGCAGACCCGCCCGCAGCTTGTCCCGAAACGGCCCGGCCACTACAGCTCCCAGGCTTTCGGATCCAAGGGGACGTTGATCTCGGTATCGGTGAACGTCAGCGTGGTGACGTCGCCGCCGCGGTCGTCGATCCGGATGGACGCGATGTAGCGCGCGTCCTCGCGGAAAACAACCGTCACCGATTTCAGCATTTTCGCGGACGGCGCGGTCGGCTTGGGAACGAAGACGAACGTGGCGGGCGCGGCGACCTGCTGCTCGACGTCGTAATCGTGGGCCAGCAGGCCATAACGCCCCCCGAACCAGGCATTGAGCTGCTCGGTGACGGCGGCAAACACGGGATTGCCTTCCATGGACAGGCTGGTCGTTTTGCCGGTCTCGCCGTCCCATTGCCGGACGCGGGAACCGTCGAGCGCCAGGGCGTACTGCATCGGGCTTTCCACCCGCCAGAGCAGGTGTTCCGGCGGTTCGACCCAGATGCTGCCGCGCGTGACCAGCGGATGGTTGAACAGGGCCATCTTTTTTTCCTGCACAAAACGGGTTTTGACGGTTTTGACGTCCGCCATGGCCTGTTCCATCTGACCCAAGACGTCGGCCGCGGGTTCCGCGGCCAGAGAAACCTGGACGGCGAGCAGACCGCAGATCAGGCCTACCCCCCAAAGCGGCTGGCGGATCATCCTTCGTGCCATGTTTTCAGCTCCGCTTTCGAAACCACGGTTTCGCCGCGGCGCACTTCCGCGTCGATCACGCCGAACGTGCCGAGCCGGGCCTGTTTGTGCAGGTGCACGGTCAGCCGATCGCCCACGCGGATGTCCGCATGGATTTCCAGGTTGCGGGCGCCGACCAGCATCCCGCGCTGCGGAGTGGCTTCCGGCCGCGTCGCGGAGCGATACCCGTGCAGGGCGGCCGCCGCCTGGGCCATCAATTCGACGTGCGCCGCTTCCGCCAACCGGCCCGCGCGGCAATGGGGATTGTCGTCCGCGATGACGGCCGAAACCGTGGCGGTCCGTTCGCCCACCGCCTCCAGCGCCGCGACCATCCGGGCGGGCGCCTGATGCGGCACCAGCCGCGCGGCATCGATCGGCAACTGGGCGCAATCGACGTGTTCCGCCTGATTGCGCCAGCAGAGCGGATCCGAACCCAGATAGTTGCCGGTCAACTGGAAGGCCGCGCCGCGGCAGCCGTAGCAGGTCGCCGCCTTGTCGCACGCGCCGCAGGCGCCCTGGATGGTGTGTTCGTGGTCGCGCAGATCGGCGATGACTTCGCTGTCGGCCAAAATGTCGGCCAGCCGCCGCTCGCGGACGTTGCCGACCGGCAGCGACACCCCGACGCACGGCATGACGTCGCCCGAGGCCGCCACCAGGCAGGAAAACGAGTGCCGCAGGCAGGCATTGCCGACCAACGGCGGCTGCGCTTCCCAGGTCCGCCCGAATTGGTCGCGATCGATCGTGCGGATCGTCTCGAAAAGCTGCCGGACTTCTTCGACCGAAGGCGACAGGTCGTGGGCGCTGTTCCGGGCGCGGCCTTGCGGGGTGATCATCTCGAAATACGGCTCGATGCCCTCGGTGCGCATCCATTTCCAGAGGCTGGGCAGTTCCGCGACGTTCTGGCGGCAGATCACCGTGCTCAAGGCCATCTTCGCCTCAGTCGAAGGATAACCGGCGGCGCGCAAATGACGATAGGCGTCGGACATGATGGCGGCCGCGCCGGGGACCCCCGCCAGCCAATCCTGGATCTGGTGGTCGGAGGTATGCCATTTCAGGACCACGTGCACGCCCAGCTTGAACAGCCGCGCGGCCATTTCGGCGGTCATGTTCGTGCCGTTGGTGAACAGTTCGACGCCCAGGCCGCGACCGCGGATCCATTCGCACAGTTCCGGCGTGAAGCCGTAGATCATGGGCTCGCCGCCCAGCAGGATGATTTTGCGCGCCCCGAGGGCTTGCGCCTGCCCGATCACGTCGCGGATTTCTTCCAGCGACAATTCCGCGCTATTACCGTTGCCGACGGAATTCCCGTCGCCGACGTAGCAGTACTTGCAGCGGAAATTGCAGGCCGTCCCGACCTCGACTTCCATGGTCAGCAGGCCGCGGGCGGCCTTGGTCCGGGCAATCTCCTCCGGGGAGAATTCCTGACCGAACAATAGGGATGCGCAACTCATTTGGGACAACGGAAATGGCAAAAACAACGTCGAGAAAACATATGCCAAACCCGCCTCGCCCGCAACGGCATTCTGGCGATTGCCGCCGGAATCCGATCCGGCCGCAAAAAGACCCGAACCCGGCCGGAAAGATCGACTACGGCAGCTTTTCGAGGTTTTGCGCCCAATATCCGACGGTGAAGCCGCGTTCGGCGTCCACCCGGAAGGTCACGCGGGCTTTTTCGCCGACGACGGGCATCCAGCCGGCCGGGATCCGCTGCACGCCGCGGTCGTAGGCGAACCGCACGATCTGGCCGCTGGGGATCTTGCCGCGGATGCCGCTGCGGCCCGTTTCGGTGATTTCAACTTCGACGGGACTGGCCAAATCGACGAGGGTGTGGGGACCGGCCTTGACCAACGTGGCCTTGTCCACCGCCAGAACGGTGCTCCCGCGGCGGTTCTGGATGGGCGTAAAAGCCACGCGGATTTCATCGCCGGAGGTCGGCCGCCAAGCCGTCGGTTCGTAGGCAGTGTTCCGCGAAGACAGGTTGAATTGGCGCAACGTGCCGGCATCGTCGAGCATGAACGATCCGAATCCCGTGTCGGTCACTTTGCCGACGACTTCATCCGCCCAGCCGGTGGCAACGAGGGCGACAACGGCAATCAACGCAACAAAGATCACTCTCAGGGATGTTTTCATCGGTTTTCTCCGGTTGAATTGTTTTGAGAAGCATAGCGTATCACGCCGGCGCAAGGCAATGCCTTGCGGCGGCCTCGCCCAGCGCCATGCAGACGCCCATGACGCGGAGGGATGCGGCGGCGGCGGGCTCCGCCGAAATGGCCGCGCCGGCGCAGAGCCAGTTGCCGGGCCCGCCTTGCGGCCGCAGGCACCGCAACGGAATGCCGTGTGCCTGGCCAGCGGGCAAATAGCGATACGAGACCCCTTGATCCTCTTCCCAGCGTTCAATGGGCCAGGCATTGCGGACGACGGCATCCGGAAAATCGCGCGCGGACAGCACGTCGCTTTCCGTCAGCACGTACTCGCCTCGCAAATGGCCGGTTTCCCGGGCCAAGGGAGTCGGCACGTGGCGCAGAATCCGGGCTTGGGCAAATGGCGGCGCCTCTTTCAGAACGCTCCACACGAGGTCTGCCTGCTCCCGGGCGTGCGAAACGGCAGCCGCCGGCAGCGCCAACTTGATCCATCCCTGCCCCGTCTTTCCGGCCGGCTCCCAGGTCGCGTAGGCCAGATGGGGCGCGATCCGGCCGGCATCTGCCGCCTGCCGCAACAGATACGGCACCGTCAGGGCCAAGCCCAGCGGTCCGTCCTTGGATTCGTCTGCAGCGGCCACTTCGAATCCGTATCCGGCCATGGCGGGCCGCTCCGGCCAATCGACCTGCGCGCCCGCCATCCGGCATAATGCGGCGGAGCCTGTGCAATCGATCGCCCATGCGGGTTGGATCACGAGCCCCGAAGCCAAGCCGATTTCCGTCAGTCCATTCCCGGCGCGCTCCGCGCGAACCACCGGATCGCCTGTGATCAACTGGATGTTCTTGCATCCGGCGATTTCCGCTTCCGCGCAGGCCGCCAACGCCTCGCCGCCGGCGAACGGCAACAGCCAGACCCGTCCCCGCCGCACGGCAAGTTGCTCCGGATCGCCGCCGGCCAGCCGCCGGCAGAATTCCATGGTCGCGGATCCGTGCAACGGCTCGCCGGGCCGCGCGCCGCCGTTCCGGAACAGCCCGCAGACAAACCGGTGCAGGCCCTGGATCGCGATGCCCCCTACTCGAGCGCCGGCTTCGATCAGAACCACGCGGGCCCCGCCGCAGGCCGCCGCAAGCGCCGCCACGATGCCGGCCGCCCCCGCACCGGCTACCGCGACGTCGCAGCGTTCGACCTTGGGCTTCATTGTTCCGGCGGCGCTCCGTTGAGCAAACGTTGCCGAAATTCGTCCAGCAACGTCGCGACTTCGTCTTCGGACAGGACGCCCTCCAGATAGGACAACACGACGTGGTAGACGTCGCCGCTGCGGTTCAGGATCAGCCCCAAGCCCGGCGGCACGGGAATGACGGGGAAATGGACGTGGGTCCGGATCGTACCGCCCAAAACGCTGCCCGTCTTGAGCAAGGGATCGCCCAGGCAGGTCAGCGCGAACGACGACAGCCGGTTGCGAAAAAACGTGAACATGAATTTCCAGAAGGCGCGCGGCGACAAAATCCGCATGAGCAGGTTGGAATCCTCGATGGCCGCGGGCATGCCCGCCTTGACCTGCGCGATCATCTGGTCGCGCAAGGTCCGCGCCAACTCGTCGCGCTCCCCCGCTTCGGCCACGGGAAATCCGAAATAGAGAAACGAGAGATCGTTGAAAAACACGTGCGGCGCGCGCTCGCCGGGCGGCCGCAGGCGGCTGGTCGAAACCGTGACGATGAAGTCGGCGTTGGGCGCGACGCGCCGGGCGAACCGCGGTTGGAACGTCGCGGCCGCCGTGGCTAAAACATAGGGCGTGAACATCAGGTAGCCGGCCGTCGCGAACGCCTGTTCCTGCGCGCGGCGCGTTTCCTCCGCCGTGAGGGACAAGACCCGGAACCGGAACGGCCGCCGCCGGGCATTCACCGGCAACTCCAGATTGGCGGTCGCGCCGGGCAGCAATTCGCGCAGCGAGCGGTTCAGTTGCTGCCCGCTGGCGAAGCGCTTGTTCCATTGGTCGAGGTGCGCCGGCTCCGGCGCCTGCGGATCGGGGAACTCGGCATCCGCCGCCCGACCGTCGGCAAATCGACAGAACAGGTCGATGAACCGCTCGGCGCCGGCCGCGTCGAACAACAGATGGTCGAACGAAAACACGAGCGCGCCGGTCGCAGCGGCGCCCTGCAGAAGTTCCAGCGCGACGGCGCACCCGCGCAGACGATCCGGATCGTTGGCCAGTTCTTCGATCCGGCGGGTCACGGCGGCCGGCGTCGCTGCATCGCCGTCCTCCACGTGCCGGAAAGGAGCCTTGCGCACCGCGGAATCCGCAGGATTTTTCCAATACGGGGCTAGACACCAGCAGCGAGCGGCCCGGCCCCAGAGCAGCGGAAAGCGGGTACAATAGTCTTGGAAACGACCTTGCAGACGGGCGGGATCGAGACGCCCCGCGATGAAAACCGCCACGTGGAACGTAATGGGCCTGCCCGTTGTTTCGAGCGTGCCCTGCCGCAAGGCGGCCACGCACCAGTCAGCTCCGCCCAAGTAGCGTTTGCGCGAAGAACTCGGGACCTTCATGATTGCCGGGCCCCGGCAATCCGGCCCGCCAAGATCGCCAGCGAGGCAAAATCGTCCTGGGACAAGCCGGAGTTCATCAGCGACAAGCCGAATTGCTTCTCGATGAACACCAGCAGATCGACGAACCCCATCGAATCGATTCCGAGCAGGTGCAAGGGTTGGTCGGCGGCGATGCCGGAGGCTTCCACGCCCAACAGGAAAGCCACGTGTTCCTTCAGTTTCAACAACGTTTCGTCAGGGGTCATCGCCATATCATCCTCGCTCGCCATGCGCATGGAGCGACATCGCGCGAACGCGCGATCCGCATGCGGAAATCACCTGAATCGGTCCCTTGGGCGCACCGGTCCCGCCGCCGGAAAATCCGGTTTGGTCCGCCGGCAGCACGTCGGGGTAAAATCGGCTGTCTTGGCGCATCAGTTCGGCGACCGCCAAATGGAAGGCGCTGCCGATGCGGACGTTGCCGAGCAGGGACACGAACGTTTGCGCGGAAACGGCCGGTTGCGCCAGCCTGCGGAGCGCGGCGTCGTCGCCCCCCAGCGCGCCGGCATTGAATAGATTCGCGGCAGCCGAAGCATCCGGCGCATCCGCCACGACGAGCTGCGGACCGTTGCCGCGTTCCAGGCGCACGAACACGGCGCCCTCGCCGGGCACGTAGGCCGGCGGGCCCGCTTGCGCCGGACGGGCGATCCCGTCGGGCGCCGGCGTCCACTTGCGCCGGACCACGTGGGCCAGCACGTCCGAGGTTTCGTCCACCGCGCCCACGAGCACGGCTTCGCAACGGCCGTCGGCCAACCAAGTATCCGCCAGCGCCAGCGCTTCCTCGAACGGGAACGCCAGATCCGCGACGGTCAGCGCCGGACCGTGCAGATGCGCGGCCGCCGCGACCATCGAGGCCGCCGCGGCGTGGACGGATTGGGAGAACACCGTCGGCGACGCCTGCTCGTCGCCGAATTCCAACAGATCGTTCACGAACTTGAACACCGTGCCGTGGGGACCGAACGCGGTGGCCAGGATGATCCCGATGCGGTCCGGCGCCACTTTGCAGCCGGCCAGCGCTTCCGTCGCGGCCAGCAGGGTCATTTTGCAGAACCGATCGGCCCGACGGGCCGGCGCCAGCACGGGGTTGCCGGTTAAAGCCGCCGCGGGCACCTTCAAAACGGGCACCTGTTCTTTGGCCAGCATTTCGCCCACCAAGGGGCGGCCGGCGGACAACGCCTCCCGCAACGCGGGCACGCCCGCTCCGCCGGGAAACACGACGCCTAGTCCGGCGAGGTTCATGCCGGCTCCTCCCGCCGTTCCAATACCACGACCGCGTTGTTGCCGCCGAACGCCAGCGAGGTGGAGATGGCATGCCGCCGGACGACCGGCGTGACTTCCGTCAACGGCGCGAACGGGATCGCTTCGTCCCGTTCCGCGAAACCGATGCTGGGCGGAATCCAGCCCTCGCGCAGGCCCAAGGCCGTGAAGACCGTTTCGATGCCGCCCGCCGCGCCCAGCGTGTGGCCCGTGGCGCCTTTCGTCGAGATGGCCCGCACCCCGGCACCGAAAATCCGGGCCAGCGTCGCACCTTCGATGCGGTCGTTTTCCGGCGTCGAGGTGCCGTGGGCGTTGACGAAATCGACGTCGGCGGGTTCGATGCCCGCCTCGTTCAGAGCGGCGCGGATGGAAATTTCCAAGCCGAGCCCTTCGGGATGGGGCGCGGTCAGGTGATAGCCGTCCGAAGCGCCGCCGAAGCCGGCGGCGAACAGATCGCAGGTGCGTCCGCGCCGGCGGGCGCTCTCCGCCCGTTCCAGCACGACGATGCCGGCCCCCTCGCCCAGATTCAGTCCGCGGCGCGTCCGGTCGAAAGGTTTGCATGGTTCCGGGCTGGTCAAGCCGAGCGCATGGAAGCCCACGGTGGGAATCGGGCTCAATTCATCCGCCCCGCCGGCCAAAACCGCATCGCACCGCCCCGCCCGCAGCCACGCCATGGCCACGCCCATGGCGTCCGTCCCCGACGAACAGGCGTTCACCACGGTCAGGGCCGGACCGGTCGCCCGCGTTTCCCGCGCGACGCGTTCGGCCAAGCTGCCCGCCGCAAACCGTTCGACGGGTTCCAGCGAAGGATTGCCCGTGGCGCGATACTCGGCATAGAACGGAATGTCGTTCAACTGGCACGCCACGGTCGTGCCCAGGCACACTCCGAGGCGGAAGCCATCCGGCAAGGAATCGAGTCCGGCATCCGCCCGCGCCTGCCCGACCGCCTGCATGGCCAGATGAAACGTGCGATCGACGTTGGGTCCACCGGGCACGGCGAACATCGGCAATTCCACGGGCAGCTTGGCGAAGGGACAGACGATCCATTCCGGTCGCCGGCCGGCGCGCAAGGTCTGGAGCGAAGCGGCCACGTCGCTACCCGCCGCGGATACGACACCCAGGCCTGAAATCGCGATCTCCGCCTTCATGCCGGCCGGAGGCATGCGCTAGGCGTGCGTCTTTTCGTAGATGAAGTCGGCCAGCGAATTCACCGTCTGGAAGACCTTGCGGCCGACTTCCATGTCCTTGATTTCCACCCCGAAGTGCCGCTGCAGGACGACCACGATTTCCACGGCGTCCAGCGAATCCAAGCCCAGCCCACCGCCAAACAGCGGATCGTCGTCCTTGATCTGCTCCGGCGCGACGTCCTGAAGGTTCAGGTGATCGATCAACTGGGCTTTCAGCTTCTTCTTGATTTCAGCCAGCTCTTGCTCGCGGGGGTCCATAGTCGCTCCTTGATCCGATTTTCGGTCTTTATACTCCAATTGCCCGAAGGCGCAAAGCCTCGTTTCCGGGCTCATCCGGCCTCCGGCTTCCGCCAGACGTCGTCGAAAAGGAAACCTTGAAAGGGATGTTGGCGGACGTACGCCTCGAGCGTTGCGGCGTAATCGGCCACGCCCTTGCGGATCGATTGCCGGTCGTCCCGGGCGGGCGGCGGAAACAAGCGCGTTTCCAACGCATAGGTCTGGCAGCCGGTTTTGACGGCGAACAAAGCCAGCACCGGGCATTGGGCGGCCCGCGCCACCGCGAAGGCGCTGGCGGGAAAATAGGCGGGCTCGCCCAGAAACGGCACGGCCGCGGTCTGGCCGCCGTAGGCGCGATCCCCCATGATGGACACGATTTCCCCCTGCTGGAGGCGGGCGACCATCTCGACCACGCAGGCCGGTCCCGCCTCGGGCGAAATCACGTTGAACCCGGCATCGTCGCCGCGCACGTGCGCCTGCACGTCCGGCGTTTCCGCTGCGTTCATCAGCAGCGACACCGGCCGGGCCGCGGTCAGGTTCCGCAGATGCGGCAAGGCCAGTTGCCAGCCGCCGAAATGCGACAGCAGCAGGATGAACCCGCCCGGGTTCTCCGCCAGCGCGGCGCCGGCCTGCTCCACCTGCGCCGTGTCGAACCGGAATTCGACGGCCCCGGCGTTGTACGCGCCGCGATCGATGAGGCATTTGCCTTGGCTGATGAACAGGCGGCAGACCGCCAACCGCCGCGCCAAAGGCGATTGCCGCGGGAAAAGGTGCCGCAAACAGGCCCCGGCGGCGGCAATCGCCGCGCGATCGAACAAGGCATAGTAGGGCGCCACGAAGTAGAGCAGACCGTAGGCCCCCCGCAGTCCCGTGAACCGCAGCGCCGTCCGGAAAAACCAGAATCCCAAAGCGTTGCCCCGCCCGCGGAGACGAGGTCGCGACGAAGCGTCGGGTGCGGTGGCCGTGGATTCTGCGGCAGCCATGGTCATTGCGCGCGATGGCCGCGCCGGTCGCCCCGCTTGAGCAGCAGATCGATCGACATGCCCGTGTAGCCCAACCGATGCAGGAAGGCCAAACCGCTATCCATCGCGTCCGGCGGATACACCACGTGGCGATGGGGCTTGAACGCCGCCAGCAGTCGTTCGTGCAGCCAATCCCGGTCGAGCGCGGGCGAGAAATAGTAGACCGGATGCAGCAGATCGACGTCGGGCCCGATCAACCCCTCCGCCTGCGCCCGCGCAGCCAGCGGCGTATCGGGCAGGATCCGCACGCCGAGGAAAATGAACGAAGCGGCGCCTTTCAGTTGCAGGACGTTGGCGATGCCCTCTTCCACCGTTGCGCGGGTTTCGTCGGGCCCGCCCATCATGAAGTAATGGGAAACCGTCAACTGCGCCGCCAGGAAGCGATCGTGGACGGCCTTGACTTCCGCGAAGGTGAAATCCTTCCCCATGCCGCGCAGGGTCGCGTCGGACGTTGCGTCGGAGCCCAGTTCGACGGCGTTCAGTCCCGTCGCCTTCATGTCCGCGAGGAGTTCCGGCGACAGCATTTCGGGCCGGAAGAACCCGGTCCAGGGAATCTGGACGCCCCGCCGCCGCATGGCCGCCACCAGCGCGCGGTAGTGGCCGGCCTGGTCGTTGAAAATCGAATCCGTGAAGAAGATCTGTTTCGCGCCGCGGGCCTGGAGCGCCACGATGTCGTCGACGACCTGGTCGGGATCGCGCGGGCGCAGCCGGTGGCCCTCCAGCAGCGGATAGGTGCAATAGGCGCAGCGGTGAGGGCAACCGCGCTTGCTTTGCAGCGGCGTCACGCCGCCGGAGCCCTGGTAGAAAGCCAAAATCGCCTCGTCGTAGGCGGGCGCCGCCATGCCGGCCGCGTCCAGCGAGGCCCCGGCGCGCCAGATGCGCTGCTCCGGCCGCTCCCCGCGCGCCAGCCGATCCGCCAGTTCGACCACCAGGCGTTCCCCTTCCCCCACGATGCCGTAATCCGCGCCCGACGCCGCCAGCACTTGCTCCGGCATCACGGAAAATCCAGGTCCGCCCAACAGGATCGGCGCCGGACTTGCCGCGCGCAGCGCCGCCACCAGTTCCGTCAGTTGGTCGACGTACCACGCTTCGTTGCACGCGTTCACGTTGTCGAGGTTCCGGAACGAGACGCCGATCAGGCCGGGCGGATCCGCGGCCAAGACCTCCCGCAGCGTATCCAGCGAAAATCCGCCGGCCAGCATGTCGTGCTGGCGCACGTCGTGGCCGGCCTGCTTCAGGGCGCTGGCGATCACCGCCATGCCCAGCGGATAAACCGGATACGGCGCAACGACCGGATTGCAGGCGACCAGCAGGATCTTCATGGCGCCCCGCCGGCTCCCGCGCCCCAGCCCTTCCGGTCGCGGCGCCGGCCGACGTCCGGATTCGTGCCGTCCTTCATTTCCTTGTGGATGACCTTCAGGAACAGACGCGCCATCCGCGTCGCGGCGTCGGCTTCCTTGTAGAAGGCGTCCCAGGCGTAGTGGTACATCTTTTCAAGCGTATCCGGCGACATCTTGGCCGGCTTGTACACCACTTCCGAGCAGGTGTAGCGGATCCAGTCGTTGTGCAGAATGCGCCCTTCCCGCTCCAACTGCGCGCGCACCGGGGTATGCGGAAACGGCACCAGCACCGTGAACTCCGCCATGTCCAGCTTCATCTCCAGCAGGAAATCGACCATGCGCTTGACGTCGTCCTCCGTCTGGTCGTCCAACCCGAGCAGGATCGTCCCCTCGATGCCGATGCCGTGCGCGTGCAACCGCTCGATGCGGCGCCGAATGCCCTGCGTGATGCCCGCCACGGCCTGGTAGACGTACCAGCAGCCGGCCTCCGCCGCCAACTTCAGCACCTCGTCGTCGTCGTAGATGGGATGCGACACCCATTTCTTCTTCAGCGGCGCAATGGCCTTGAACAGTTCCTTCTCCCACTTGCCGTCCTGCGCCAGCGAGTTGTCGACGATGAAAAACCGGTTGTTCGGGATCGCCGCCATTTCCGCCACCACGACGTCGAGCGGGCGCGGCCGGAAGGAACACCCGCCCAAATACGGCGTGCAGCACGGGAAGCACTTGAACTTGCAGCCGCGCGAGGCGTGGATCAGATCGACCATCTGCACGCCCCGGAAGTTGTACCGCGGGCGGTTGAGAATGTCGCGGCGCGCCGGCCCCACCAGCCGGATGTCCGGCGGATTGCGCAGGAAATCGTAGACCGGCTTCAATTGTCCCGCCCGAAAGTCGGCCAGCACCTGTTCCATGCGCCCTTCGGCCTCGCCGAGGAACACGCTGGTCGCGTGGGCCTTCGTTTCCTCCGCGTGCAGCATCGTGGCGATGCCGCCGAAGATCACCGGGATGCCGCGCGCGCGGTAGGCGTCGGCGATTTCCCAGGCGCGGGGAATCTGGCAGGTCAGCATGACCGACATCGCCACCAGTTCCGGCGAATCCTGGAGATCCAGCGGGTCCACGTTTTCGTCGACGAACGTCACCTGGACGTCCGGCGGCAACGTGGCCGCGAAGCACACCGGTCCGTGCGGCGGCAAATGGAATTCCGTTTGGTGCTGCAGCTTCGGCCAGCGCGGATAGATCAGCTTCAAATTCATGGATGTTCCTTGGGTTGGGAGCCCGCCGCGCCCCACGCCGCCGCGTGGGCTTCGGCGGAATCCGTCGAAAGCAAAACGACCGCATCGCACAAACCGTCCGCCAACAGGCCGCGCGCGGCCTGCTCGGCGGCGCGCGGCGAACCGTCCGCGTCCGCCACGGAAAGCAACGGTCCCGTCAGCCGGCAGGCGATGGCGCACTCCGCCGCGATCGCGGTCGGCAAAGTATACGCGAACATCTGGCCGCGCGCCAACGTCCGGCCCGAATTCACGTAATCGGCGAAATAGGCCCAGTTGGCCCGTTCGCTGCCGGCCCGGTCGCAGGCGATCAATCCGATGCGCCCGGCTTCGGACGCCAAGCCGGCCGCAGCCAAAGCCCGGCGCACGGCGAAATAGGCCCGCCGCACGTCGGGTCCGAACCGGTTGAAATTGCGCGGCAAGGAGCCGGCTTCCTCCGGCGTCGCCGCGGCATCCGCCGCGGCCACCCGGACGGTGCTCACCCGTTGCGGCTCCGTTTTCGCCTGCGGAGCCGGAAGACCGCGCGACGCCAAGGTCAGCGCCACGGCCGCGTTGGTTCCGCCGAAGCCCGAATTGGTGGAAATCGCGACACCGGCGGAATCCACCGGGCGCGGTTCCGCAGAAACCCAGCCTGCCGCATCGTCCGCGGCGCGGCGCAAGCCGACCGTCGGCGGAATCCGGCCGCGCCGCAGGAATTCCAGCGCGAGCAGCACTTCCGCCAAACCGGCGGCGCCCAGCACGTGGCCCATGCCGCCCTTCACGGAAAACGTCGGCCGCGGAGACTCGCCGAACGCGCGGCGGAAGGCCAACATCTCCATCTGGTCGTTGTAGACGGTTCCCGTGCCATGCGCGCAAATGGCGGCGACGTCGACGGGCGAAGCACCCGCCATGTCCAAAGCGCCGCGAACGGCCTCCGCCAGCGGCGCGCCGTCGCGCGAGGGTCCGGTCAGGTGGTTGGCGTCGCAGGTCAGGCTCCAGCCATCGACCACGCCGAGGCAGGACTTGCCCTCGCGTGCCGCCCGGTCGCCGCGCATCAGCAAAGCCGCGGCGAAGGCCTCGCCCAGCGCGACTCCCTTGCGGTCCGCATCGAACGGATGCGCGCCGGTCGGATCGGAGGCCATCAACGCCGCGAATCCCGCCAGCACGAATTCCGACACGATATCGGCGCCGACCACGAGCGCGCATTCGGTTTCTCCGCGGCGAATGGCGCCGGCCGCCAACGCCAGCGCGGCCGTCGAGGACGCGCAGGCCGAGGACACGATCTGGATCCGTTCCGGCTCCACGCCGAGCGCCGCGGCGGCGAGTCCATGCAACCGCGAAAAACCGCCCTGTCCCGCGAATTCGGCGCCGGCGAAAACGGCCACCTCCAATTCATCGATCGCGCCGGCCGTCGTGGCCAGGTAGATGGGAGCATCCGCCGGCATGTCCATTCCCGCCATTCCCGCGCGCAACAACGCCGCGAACCGGCCCACGCCAGAAACGGGCAGCTCGTTCGGCGGAATGATCCCCGCGAATTGCGCGGTCGCCGCCGTGGACCATCCCGGCCCCGCCGCGGGCCGCAAGGCGCTTGGGCCGGCCAGCAAGCCGTCGGCGCAGCGCGCCACGCCCCGCCCATAGGCGGAAAGCAGCTCCTGCGCGACGATGCAAACGGGCTCTACGCCTGCAGGCACGCGAATTCCCCTTTCCGCCAGCGTTCCAGGCAATCGAGCCAGATTTTCGGCGGGACGAAACACATGGTGCCCGTGTGGAGTTCCGTGAACACCTGCACCGTGCGCGCCGCCACGCGCAGCGCGCCGTCCGGACCGAAGACCTGATAGCTGGTGTTGAGCCGCGCCGCCTCGGTCCCGTGCAGGCGCGCCACGATCTTCAACTGCTCGTCCAGGCGCGACGGCTGCAAATATTCGACCTCGTAGCGCACGATGGGCGGCTGGATGCCCGCACGGAAGAAATCCTCGTGCGACAGTCCGCAGCAGTCGCGCAGCGCCGCCGAGGCCTGCTCGAAAAACGTCGCGTAGCGTCCGAACCAAACGATCCGCATCGGATCGACTTCCGAAAACCCGACCCGGTGCTGCACCGCCGCCTGGATCGGAGGATAGGCCGGCTCGACCGGAAACGACATCGCTTGTTCGCGCCTACGGGCCATCGCGACCTCCTTCGTCTGCCGCCGTGAACTGCATTTCGGCGATTTTTGAGCCGTCCCGGCTCCACTTGCCGGTGATCCGGAGCTGCGCCGCGTTTTCCGGGGCCGGCGCGGTTTGCCAAGTCCAAACGGCTTCCTGGTCTGCAACGACTGCCTGGACGAACTTGGCGTAGGCCAGCCGACGAAGCCGCAACGGGCGGCCAATGGCTTGCCCCGCGATCTGGACCGCCGCATCGACCAGCACCACGCCCGGTACGACGGGCTGGCCGGGAAAATGCCCCGCGAAGTACGGCGCGTTCGCCGGAAAGCGCACGTGGGCTTCGTTGGTTTGGATGGACAGGATTTCCATGATCAAGCCTTGGCGGACGAAGTTCCGCGCCGGTCGATGAACCGGATGGGTTTGCGCGAATGGGCCACGTAGACCTGCCGGCGCACGTCGTCTTCCGGCTCCACGCAGAGCTGGACCCGCACGCGCAGGCGCGCCAGCAACCGGTCCTCGATCTTGCGGCGCGTCTCGGGCCGGTCGGGGCTGAGACTCAGATGGACGCTGGCTTGGTCCTCCCCGCCCGTCGTTTCGACCTGGAGATAGTATTCGCCGATTTCGGGCACGTCGTTGAGCACCTCGAACGCGGTGGCCGGGTAGAACGTGGTGCCGCGGATCTTCAGCATCTGCGCGCGGCGGCCCAGAATCGGACTCAGCCGCGGCGTCTGCCGGCCGCATGCGCACGGTTCGGCCGCCAGGTAGCCGACGTCGCCCGTGCGGAACCGGACGAGCGGCATGCCCTCGACGCCCAGCGGCGTCACGACCACCTCGCCCGCCTGCCCCGGCGGCAGAACGTGCCCGTCCGCATCCACGATTTCCACGATGCCCAGATCGGGCGCGGCGTGGCCGCCGCACCGCGCGACGCATTCGCAGAACGACGTCACGATTTCGGACGAGGAGTAGGTCGAGTATGCCGGCGCACCCCAGAGGCGTTCCAGATCCTGCGAGAGCGCCGTCGGGCGCAGTTCCGCGTCGCGCAGGGGTTCGCCGATGCAGATCAGGCCGCGGATGCCCTGCGGCGGCCGGCCCAGATCGTGCAGGTGCTTGCCGAGCTTGCGGAGGAAGCCCGGCACGCCCACGACGAACGTCGGGCTTTGCAGCGCGATGACCGCGGCGTGGCCTTCCGCCAGATTGAGCCCGCTGCGGATCGTGCAGGCGCCGACCGCCTGCGCGCCGAGGTGATAGGCATAGCCGGCCACGAAACAGCGGTCCAGCGTGCAGGTCAGCAACACGCGGTCCCCCGGCCCCATGCCGCAGCCCCGGAAACAGACGGCTTCGTTGTAGGCCAGCCGCTCGAGATCCCGCGCCGTGTACATCACCCGCGTCGGCCGGCCTGTCGTGCCGGACGACTGCACGATGTCGCGCACCGCTTCCGGCGGCACGGCGAGGAAATCGTCGTTCCGCGCTTCCAGATCGGCTTTGGTCGTCAGCGGCAAGTCGCGCAGCGCTTCCAGCGGGAAGCGGCGGAGCGAGGGCTTCGCCACGCCGGCCAGCGTCTTTCGGTAAAACGGCGCGCGGCGGCACTGCCGCAGATGCGCGGCCAACAGCCGTTCCTGCACGGCTTGGATTTCGTCGGCGGAACGAAAAGCCAGATCGAAGTCTTGCGGCAGCGGTTTCATGCGGTCGCTCCCATGCGGTCCACTTCGTCCTGGATCAACCGGCGCACGTGGTTTTTCAGCTGATAGGGCGTCATGTGGCTAAATTCCTTCCACGACATTTCCGGCAGGCAGCGCATCCGCACGGTCGCCGGCTCCAGGATCCAGGAACCCTTGGCCGGCGTCCGTTCGTTGCCGACGATGCACACCGGCACCAAGGGCACGCGCAGGTCGAGCGCCAGGCGAAACATCGCGCCGTGGAACGGTCCCACTTGCCGGCTGCCGGAGCGGGTGCCTTCGGGGAACACCACGATCGAATAGCCCTCGCCCAGCAAACCCTCCACGGCCGACCGGAATTCCTCCGGCGCCATCCGCTCGACGTTCAAAAAGCCAGCGAGGCGGGCGAACACACCGAGAATCGGCAACCGAAACGGCCAGGCCTTCACGACCTCCACGCCCTCCTCGGGCACCAGGGCCAGCAGGAAGGCATCCAGCGAGGACACGTGGTTGGCGACGAAAAACTTGGGAATCCGCACGTCCCGCGGCGGCGATTCGTAGACGGTTTTCAGCACGGGCCGCGCCACGATCCGGACGACTCCCGCGCCGTACCAGATGATCGCGCGGCGAAAGCGGCGCATGTTGCCCCGGTGCGAATGGAACGGCGCGCCGAGGAGCATCCACAACGTCATCCCCACCACCGCCGACACGGTGTAGACCGCCAGCAGTGGGTAGAACGCCAGCGAATAGCAGATGCCCCAAGCCCGCCTCATCCCTGCTTTTCTTGCTGGATGGTCGCGATGAAGTCGTAGACGTCGCCCAGCGTGCGGATCGACCGGACGCGCTCGTCGTCGCGAATCTGCACGCCGAACTTCTTCTGGATCGCCACCACCAGATCCACGGTGTCGAGGCTGTCGAGCCCCAGATCGAGGAAGACGTTGGCTTCGGGTTTCAGGCGCTCGGGCTCGATCTCGAAGGATTCGGCGAACACGGCGTTGGTTTTGGATGCGATTTCATCTCGGGTCATGCGGGGTCTCCCTCCGTCCAGCGGCGGCACACGAGCGACGCGTGGATGCCGCCGAACGCAAAACTGTTTTTCAGGAACGTGCGGGCGGACGTCGGTTCCAGCGCGGTCACGTGGCGGATGCCGGCGCATTCAGCCGCCACCGTTTCCAGGTTCCGCGTGGGATACAGATGGCCGCGCTCCAGCCCGGCGAGGATCGCGGCCAGTTCGATGGCGCCGGATGCGCCCAGCGTGTGGCCCAGATTCCCCTTCAGGCTGCTGACGGGCACCTGGTCGCCGAAGATCTCGCGGATGGCGGCGGCCTCTTCGCCGTCGCCTTGCAGGGTCGCCGTGGCGTGGGCGCCGACGTATTCGATCGCCGCGGGCTCCAGCCGCGCGTCCGCCAGCGCCGCGCGCATGCAGGCGGCGATGCCGTCGCGATTCGATTCGCTGATGTGGGCGCCCCCGCTGCACGTGTGGAATCCGAGGATTTCCGCGCGGATCCGCGCGCCGCGGGCCAAGGCCCGATCCAGTTCCTCCACCACGAGGATGCCGGCGCCCTCGCCGCAGACGAGGCCGTCGCGCGCGGCGTCGAAGGGGCGCGACGCCGCTTCGGGCCGGTCGTTGTAGCGCGTGGAGGCCGCCATGAGCATGTCGAACGAGCCCGTGACCGTGGCATGGACTTCTTCGGCCCCGCCGCAAAACACGGCGTCCTGCCGGCCCGACCGCACCAGATCGAACGCCGCGCCGATGGCCTGCAGGCTCGAAGCGCAGGCCGCGTTCGTAGCCAGCAGCACGCCCCGCAATCCCAGAAATTGCGCGAGATTCATCGCCACCGTGTGCGACAGGCATTGGAAAAACTGCATCGATTGCAGGATCGAGAAATCCTTTTCCGGCAGCATCGTCTCGTAGAC
>RZYG01000188.1 GCA_009930415.1 Spartobacteria bacterium
GGTCGCGCCGACGGAATATTTTCCGGCGGACGCGTCGTTCCTGTGGCTCGATCCGGACGCGATTTTGCACCACTACGCGATGAGCGCCGAGCTGGCGGGGCGCGGCGGGGCGGAGAGCACCCCCGAGCGCGACTTCGCGAACTGGCGGCTGGAATTGGCTAATAAATTCGCGGGCGGCGGGCAGCTCGACGTGGGCGGGAGCGACGGGGCGCGGGATCTGGGTGCGCGGCCGTGCGAAGGCCTCGCGGCGCTTTCGGCGCGGGCGGTGCCGCCAGACGCGCTCGAGCGCGAGCGCCGGAAATGGTTCGAGGTGCTGAAATCGCGCGCGGCGGACGGCTGGAAGATCGAACTGTTCTTCCACACGGAGGCGGGCGCCAAGCGGTTCGCGGCGGCGTACGGGATGCCGGCGGGATTCGCGACGCGGCTGGGCGCGCTGAGCGGCGGCTTCGAACTGGCGGGCGCGAAATGGATGGCCGTGGCCGAGGAGGATTTCTACGGGACGCGGCGGGCCTTGCCGACGCGCCGCAAGACGGCGGGTGGATCGGCGGCGCGCGATGCGACGGGCGAGCGCCTGACGGACTGGACGGATCTGCGTCCGGGCGAGCTGGTGGTGCACGTCGACCACGGCATCGGGAAATACCTGGGACTTTACGAGATCGTGTTCGACGGGCAGCTGCAGGAAGCGCTGGCGGTGGAATACGCCGAGAACGCGCGGTTGTACGTGCCGACGAGCCAGACCCATTTGCTGAGCCGCTATATCGGGGTGGGGCGCAGCAAGCCGCAGCTGCACGCGATCGGCGGCAAGCGCTGGCTGAAGGAAAAGATCGCGGCCGAACGGGCGGCGAGCGATCTGGCGGCGCAGATGCTGGAGACGCAGGCGCGGCGCGCGGCGCTCGACGGGCATGCCTTCGCGAAGGACAACCCGTGGCAATTCGATTTCGAACAGGCCTTTCCGTACGCCGAGACCGACGACCAGTTGCGGGCCATCGCCGACGTCAAGCGCGACATGGAGTCCAAGCGGCCGATGGATCGGCTGATCTGCGGCGACGTGGGCTACGGCAAGACCGAGGTCGCGATGCGGGCGGCGTTCAAGGCGGTGATGGACGGCAAGCAGGTGGCGGTGCTGGTGCCGACGACCGTTTTGGCGCAGCAGCACTACGAAACTTTCCTGGAGCGCATGGGGCGGTTCCCCGTGGCGGTCGAGATGGTGAGCCGGTTCCGGACGAAAGCCGAGCAGGCGGCGGTGCTGGAGCGGGCGGCGCAGAAGAAGGTGGACGTGCTGATCGGCACGCACCGCCTGCTGCAGCGCGACGTGAAGTTCGCGGACCTCGGGCTGGTGATCATCGACGAAGAGCAGCGCTTCGGGGTGGCGGCGAAGGAGCATTTGAAGCGCATGCGCGAGATGGTGGACGTGCTGACGCTGTCCGCGACGCCGATTCCGCGCACGCTGTACCTGAGCCTGACGGGCGCGCGGGACATGAGCCTGATCCAGACGCCTCCGCGCGAGCGGCTGGCGATCGAAACCTACATCGCGCAGGACAGCGACGAGCTGGTGAAGGAAGCGGTACTGCGGGAAGTGAACCGCGGCGGGCAGGTGTTCGTGCTGCACAACCGCATTCAGACCATCCAGTGGATGCGCGAGCGCCTCGAGCGCCTGCTGCCGGGCATCCGGGTGGGCGTGGGTCACGGACGGATGACGGAGAAGACGCTGGCCGACGTGATGCACCGGTTCGTGCGGCGGGAGTACGACGTGCTGCTGTGCACGACGATCATCGAGAGCGGCGTGGACATCCCCAACGTGAACACGATCCTGATCGACCGGGCGGACCGGTTTGGGATGGCGGACCTGTACCAATTGCGGGGGCGGGTGGGGCGGAGCAAGCAGCAGGCCTACGCCTACCTGCTGCTGCCGCGGCACGGGGCGCTGTTCAATACGGCGCGGCGGCGCATCAGCGCGATCAAGCGGCACACGAGCCTGGGGGCGGGGTTCAAGCTGGCGCTGCGCGACCTGGAAATCCGCGGCGCGGGCAACGTGTTGGGCGCGGCGCAGAGCGGGCACATCGCGGCGGTCGGGTTCGATCTGTACTGCCAGCTGCTGAACCGGACGGTGGCGCGGCTGAAGGGCGAGGCCGAGCGACCGATCATCGAGGTGGCGGTGCACCTCGACTTCCTGGACCTGACGCCCGATCCGGAGCGCGAAGAAAACGCGGCGGTGATTCCGCGGGCGTACGTCGAAGACGAGAGCCAGCGCATCGGCATGTACCGCAAGATCGCGGGGGTTTCGTTCGAGAGCGAAGCGGACGCGCTGGCGGCGGAATTCCGCGACCGGTTCGGACCGTTGCCGGCGGCGACGAAGCGGCTCTTGGCGATCGCGCGGCTGCGGATCCTGGCGGCGGGGCTGGGGCTGAAGAGCGTGGCGACGGACGGCGACCGGCTGCTGCTGGGCAAGGGGCGCGACGAATTCCATCTGGTGAACGGCAAGCACATCCGCCTGCACAAGCACGGCGCAGACGAGCGCCTGGCCGAAATCGAAAAACGCCTGCGGACGTTGGCGGGCGCGAAAGGCAAGAAGGAGACGTGAAATGGTGAGTCCTTGGATCACGGGCGCGTTGGGTTGGGCGTTTTTCGGGCCGCTGGGCGGGTTGTTCGGCTATGCGGCGGGGTCGCTGTTCAACGCGGCGCAGCGCGGGGGCGCGCCGGGCAGCAGCGGACCGCAGGCGGGGCCCGAAGCGGCGCGCAACGGGTTCATCGCCAGCCTCCTGGCGCTGACGGCGGCGATGATGAAGGCCGACGGGCGCGCGACGAAGTCCGAGCTCGCCGTGGTGAAAGCCTTCTTCGCGCAGCAGTTCGGCGGAGACACCGCGGCGCAAGCGTTGCAGATGCTGCGCGATTTGCTGGACAAGGACATTCCGGTCGGGCCCGTATGCGCGCAGATCCAGCGGAACATGAACTATTCCCAGCGGATGGCGCTGCTGCATTTCCTGTTCAGCATCGCGCATGCCGACGGCGAGCTGCATCCGGCGGAAGACCGGTTGCTGGCGCGGCTGGCGTCCGATCTGGGGATCCATGCGGCGGACGTACGGTCCATCGCGGCGATGTTCGCGTCGAAAACCGATCCAAACGTCGATTACCGCGTGTTGGAAATCTCGCCGACCGCGTCGGACGACGAGGTGCGCCGGGCATTCCGGCGGATGTCGATGAAGCACCATCCCGACAAGGTGGCGCATCTCGGCCCCGAGTTCCAGAAGGCGGCGACGGAGAAATTCCAGCGCGTCAACGCCGCCTACGCGGCGATCAAGAAGGCGCGCGGCTTGGCCTGAAAGCGGAAAATTGCGTTCGTGGTGGACGTCAACCTGGGGCAGCTGGCGCGGCTGCTGCGGTTGCTGGGATTCGCCGCGCTGTATTCCAATGCCTATTGCGCGAGCGGTTCAAGGGCGTTCTATAGCTTTTGCGCCGCAAAAAGATTTTCCACAGTATGGAAAAGTGCCGTAGGATGCCGCGCATGTCCGGATTCCGGCTCCAACCCGTCCAGATCGGTCCGCTCCGCGTGGAGTGGCCGACGTTTCTCGCGCCGATGGCGGGGTACACGGACGGGGCGTTCCGGTCGCTGTGCCTGGAGCAGGGCTGCGGCGCGGTCGTCACGGAAATGGTCAGTGCGCAGGGGTTGGTGCGGGATCACGAACGGACGGGGCATTACCTGGACACGTGGGGCGATGAACATCCCCTCGGCGTGCAGATCTACGGGTCCGAGCCAGGAGCGATGGCGACGGCCGCGGCGAAGATCGCGGCGCTGAAGAAGTTCGATTTTCTCGACGTCAACGCGGGCTGTCCGATGCCGAAGATCCGCAACCGGGGCGACGGGGCGGGACTGATGCGGGATCCGGCGAAGATGGCGGAAATCGTCCGGCAGGTGGTGGCGGCGGTGGCCGGCGCGTTGCCGGTGACGCTGAAGACGCGGATCGGCTGGTGCGCGGACACGATCAACGTGATGGAGACGACGGCCGGGGTGGAAGCGGCGGGGGCGCAGGCGATTTTCCTGCATGGGCGGGTGGCGAGCGTCCGACATTCGGGGCCGGCGGACTGGGACCTCATCGCGGAAGTGAAGCGCGCGCGGAAGGTGCCGGTGATCGGCAACGGCGGCGTGAAGGCACCGGAAGACGTTTTCCGGATGGTGGCGGAAACGGGCGTGGATGGCGTCATGGTCGGGCGCGCGGTGCTGGGCGATCCCTGGTGGTTCCGCGATCTGCGCGACTTGGCGGCGGGACGCGAACCGCGCATGCCGGCGGTGGACGAGGTGCGCGCCACGATCCGCGAGCACCTGCGGCGGGAGATGGACCTGATGGCGCGGCGGGGCAAGCGCGAACTGAAGCTGGGGGCGGAATTGACGGCGTGTCTGGTGCTGCGTCCGCATCTGGTGCGCTATCTGCGGGGATTCCGCGGGTTCGGGGCGCTGGCGCGGACGCTGGAGGAGCGGGTGGACGCCGCCACGCTGCTGGGGCGCGTGGACGAGGTGCTGGCGTCGGGGCGGAAATGCGAAGCGCCGGAGAACGGCCAGGGCTCAGCAAGCTGAGCCCCTACGAAGACCGTGGCGACGGGGACGTGGTTATCGTAGGGGCCGAGCTTGCTCGGACCGGTTGCGCAGGTCGAGCGTGGACGAAAGCCGGCGGCAGTTCATCCGCAAGCCATCGCTCAGGTGGATATTGTTCGGCTTCCAGCAATCGCATGAAACGAAAATCGGTTCCGGAACCAACTCGGAAATCCGGCCTTTGACGAGGTCCATCGTGCGGCGGCAAGGTCGGGCGGGCAAAGCCATTGGCAAACCATGGAATGAAACCGGTGGGAACCGCAAGAAGAAACCGGGCCGGGAAAATCCGAAGGGCGCATGACCGGATTCTTCACGGTAGATTCGGCCCTCGCTTGCAGGGGCTCAGCTTGCTGAGACCGCAGCTGTTCCCAAATTTCTCCAAACCCGGTCCGAGCAAGCTCGGCCCCTACGATTCAGAGCCCGAAATCCGTCTTG
>RZYG01000021.1 GCA_009930415.1 Spartobacteria bacterium
TGGTGCGCTTCTGTACCGACCTGCGGGTGCCTCAAGGGCCATTCCGCATTGAACGAAGAAGCCGAGGCGGCCGCTTCCGCCCTTCGCTAAGGATTCGGGCGCCTCTGCGTCGCGTGGTTTTTTTGTTTGCTTCAAATCGCGGTTAAGAGTTTACTGTTCAATCGATAACCATTGAGACCGAAGAGTGGTTGGAAGGAGCATCTGGGTCGGTTGGTAGGCCCGGATGGAAAGGGAATGATATGTATTTGCGCCGTATCTGCCTGAACTCTGCGCGGGCATGCATGATTTTGTTTTTTTGCGCGGTGAGCACAGTTTCCGGCGAGTCGGCGACGGGGGGACAAGGGGAAGTCGCGGATTCAGGGGATCGGTTGCCAGTGGCCCGAGCCCGGCTGGCTGAAATCGATGTTCGTTTGGAGGCCATCGAGACGGAACGCCGGGAGTTGATTGCCTCTGCGCGCGAAACGCAGCGCGCGCAGCTCGATTGCCAGCGCCAGATGATGGAGACCAACGCCGTCATCCAGCAGGCGGCCCAGCGCGCGGAAACCCTGCAACGGGAATGGGTCGCAGCCCGGGAAGAACTGGCGCGGCTGCTGCAAGAGAATGCCGCGTTTGCGGACATCCGCGAACGGCAAAGCCAGACCACGGCGAAAGAACAGGAAATGCAAGGGGAAAGTCTGCGTTTGGCGGAAGAACGCGTGCGCCTGCAACTTGAAATCCGACAGTTGGAAGGTCCCGCTGCCGAACCGGAAGCAGCTTCGGTCCCGCCGGCCGCTTCCCCCGATGCGAGCATGCCTGCGGAGGACAACGATCAACCATGAAAACCATTTTGCGAACCGGTTGGCTGACGTTATTCCTGGCCTGCGCGGCCGGGCTTGGGCCCAGTTGGGCGGCAACTCCGGGAATCGACTGGAACAAGCCGGTCTTCACCGAAAAATACATGCCCGGCGAATTGCTGATCGGGTTTGAGAAGGGCGTGGCCGCGGCGGACGTCCAGTCCGTGCATCGGCAAGTCGGCGCAGCCGTGATCCGCCAGTTTTCGATCACGCCGGCCACGCACGTGCGCTTGCCGCCGCAGCTTTCCATGGCGCAGGCAGCCAAGCAATATCTGGCCTATCCGGGCGTGGCCTACGTCGAGCCCAACTATCTCGTCTATCCGGTGGAAACCATTCCCAACGATACCCGGTACGATGAACTCTGGGGCATGAAGCGCATCCGCGCGCCGGAATCGTGGGACGTCACCCAGGGCAGTTCGGACATGGTCGTCGGCGTGATCGACACGGGCATTTTCACGCGGCATCAGGATTTGTTCCCCAACATCGCGCCGGGCAGCTACGATTTCGCCAACAAAACAGTGGATCAGGTGGACAACGTGGGGCACGGGACCCACGTGGCCGGCACGATCGGCGCCGTCGGCAACAACGGCATCGGCGTGGCGGGCGTGAATTGGACGATCAAAATGATCTCGCTCAAGTTCCTGGATCCGTCGGGTTCCACGGCCGACGCCATTGCCGCCATCCAGTACGCAGCGACTAATACGGCGCTGAAAATCAAAATTACGAACAACAGCTGGGGCGGGGGCGGCTACAGCCTGGGACTGCTCAACGCCATCAAGGCCGCGGGCGAAGAATACGGTCAATTGTTCATCGCGGCGGCCGGCAACGACGGCGTGGACAACGACGTGGAACCGCACTATCCTTCGAGCTACGACTTGCCGAACGTTATCGCCGTGGCGGCCATCGATCCGGATGGCAAATTGGCCGATTTTTCGAATTACGGTTCCAACAGCGTACACATCGCGGCGCCCGGCGTAGACATTTTGAGCACGGTGCCTGGCGGCGCCGGCAACCAGTATGACGGAACCTACAGCGGCACGTCCATGGCTTGTCCCCACGTGGCGGGCGCAGCGGCGCTGCTCTGGAGCGTCAATCCGGACTACACCTACGCGGAAATCAGGCAGGCGCTGCTGGACAGCGTCGCGCCGAATGATGAGTTGACCGGCAAGGTCCAGACCGGCGGCGAACTCGATCTGTTCGCGGCGCTGGCTTCTCTGGGGCCGCAAATCACGCTCGACCGCCTCGCGTATCGCGCGGATGCCACGGTGACCGCCACCCTGAACGATCCGTCCCTGCCTGCGCCCGCGCCGGACGCCGTGATCGTGGCGGCGGCGACGGCCGACGGGCTGGGCACGGAGCGCTGGCGCGACCCGAACGTGGCCTTGCCGGCGGCGGGCGGGGCTTTTATCGGCTCGTTCGGCTTGCAGCGCGATGTCACGGCCGTCCATGGCGACACGCTGACCGTGACCTACCTGAGCCCGGGCGGCAACGTGGCGGAGGTTTCCGCGCCGATTGACGACGTCCCGCCGCAAATCGCCGACATGCGGTTGGTCAGCGTGTCGGACGACCTGGCGGTGGTGCGCTGGTTCACGGACGAGCCGGCCGACTCGCGTTTCATCGTGGCGACGAACTTGCCTGCGGGTGGCTTGGCCGGGTTTGACGAACAGGGCGGGGGCGTGTTCAGCGACGAGCCCCAAGTGACCAACGGCCGCACCCAGTATCTGCACGAAGTCCGCATTCCCTTGGTCCCCGCCATGCGCCATTACGTGGCGGTCTTGTCCGAAGATTATGCGGGCAACAAGGGGGCGGTCCCGACCGATCTGGCTTCCGCGGATCCGGCCGGCTATCTGAAAGTGAACTCGCTGCATAGGCGCTTGGCCTATGAAAACGACATGGAAGCGGGCCCCGCGAATTGGACGATCACGAACCTGAACGGCAAAGCCTGCTGGGAGCACGGCGTGCCGACCTATGGCCCGGCCCGCGCCCACTCGGGCGAAAGAGTTTGGGGCACCGTCCTCGACGCCAATTATCCGCACCTGGCCAAAGCCGCCGTGGAGAGCGCGGGGGTCGCCGTCAAGCTGCATCCGCGGCTGGAGTTTTGGTCGTGGCAGCAATTCGCCCCGGGCGATTTCGGAATTGTCGAAGTCAATGCGGGTCCCGGTTGGGTCGCCGTGTCGGAGCCGTTGACGGGCGCGGCGACCGAATGGCAGCTCAGGACGATCGACCTGGCCGGTTTTTCCAACCGCACGATCCGCGTGCGCTTCCGCATTGAATCGGACGATGCCGAAACCGCGGCAGGGTGGTATGTCGACGACATGCGCATTTCCCACGTGCAACCGCCGGGCATCAACGTCATCGGCCACGCCATCGACGATTCCGTCGGAGGCGATGGCGATGGGTTCGCCGAACCCGGCGAAAGCTTCCATCTGGATCTGGAAGTTTACAACTCCACCCAGGCGCAGACCTTCACCAACGTCGGTGCCACGGTCACCGTGCCGGCGCCGGAGGTGACGTTGGATCCGGCGACCGCCGCGATCGCCTACGGGACGCTCGAGCCCGGCGCCAAGGCCCGCAGCGGCCAGCAATTGTCCTTGTCCACGGAACCGGACGTGGCGCCGGGAACGCCCTACGTCGTGCATCACAGCGCCAAACCCCAAGGGCTTTCCGCCTTGTACCAAGACACGCTGGCGCTCAGCATCGCGGACCGCCGGAGCGTTTCGGGACGCGTGACGGATCTCGATTCCCGGTTCATCGCGGACGCCATCGTCCGCGGAACGGCGGCCGGCTATGCCGACGTCGAGGCGCATTCCGATCTCCAGGGCCTTTACGAGCTGCACGGTCTCGTGCCGAACGTCGAGTACGGCGTGCGCGCCTGGAAACCGGGCGAGTTTTCGCCCAGCGAAACCCGCTTGTTGACCGGACCCGCCCAGGCGGACTTCCGGCTTGGGAAAGCGTATGCGAATCCGGATCCCGCGGCCTTCGATTGGATCGTGGCCGAAGGCGAAAAAATCGCGGACCAACTGACGTTGGGCAACATCGGCGGGACGGTAAGGCTGGACTACGAGATCCAAGTGGAATGCCAAGCGCACACCGCCATGGCCAACGTGCCGGTGTGGTTGACGGCGGCGCCATCCACGGGCCAACTGGCGGTGGTGGGGGGAACCGTCGCGATCGAGCTGGAAGCCGATTCCGCCCAACTGGTGGCCTCGGAACAGGCCTACGAAGCCGTGATTCGCCTGATCAGCAACGACATCGGCGGCGAAGACCTTTTGATCCCCGTCACGTTCATGGTGGCGCCCGCGCCGTTGCTCTACGTCCACGGCGTGGGCGTGGTCGGCGGCGACGGCGATCCCTATCCCGAAAGCGGAGAAACGCTGGAGTTGGACCTCCGGCTCGGCAATTCCGGCAGTTTGTTCGCCATGGAAGTGGCTGGCTTGGTCCAGACGACCTCCGCCATGGCGACCGTCGAACAACCGGAAGCGTCCTGGGCCTACGTTCTGCCGGGCGGCGTGGAAAGTCCCCGGAACGATCCGGAAGCGGATCCGCCCGTTTTGTTGCCAAAGATCAAGCTGGCGTCCACGCTGGCGGCCGATCAAGCCGTGCCCTTCAAGTTGTGGGTGACAGATTTGGATGGGCGTGAAACCGAAATGGCCTTTGCCCTGACGGTCACGGTGCGCCACGCGATTTCCGGAACCGTGACGGTTTCCAGCAACGGCGCGGCGGTGGCCGGCGCGCGGGTCAAGGTGGCGGACGCCAACGCCATCCGCGAAACCCTGACCGATGCCGCCGGCAAATATGCCGTTTATGGCCTGCTGGCGGGCACCTACGACGTCTACGTGCTGCCGCCGGTTCCTTACGGAGCGCCGCCGGCCAAGAGCGCCCGGATCTTCGCGGGCAACGTTGCCAACGTCGATTTCCAGGTGGCGCCCTGGGCGGTTTCCGCGATTCCGACGAACCTCGTCGTTGAGGTGCCGGAAGGCGTGGAGACCAATGCGACGATCCAGCTCCGGAACAATGGCTCCGCCCCCGGCTTCGTCGAACTGGGCATCGAATTGGTGCGTGGCATTCCCCACGAGCAGGTGGGCGACGTCCAGATCCCCGCGATCGACTGGACGGCGTTGACCCCCGCCGATGCCGTGCCGCAGGAAATGCTGGTACGGTTCGAAGACGGCGGTACGATCCAGGCCCAGGCCAGCGCCTTGACGGCGGTCGGCGCACAGGTCTTGCGCCGTTTCAGCTCCATCCCGGCCGCGCTCGTCCGAGTGCCGGGAAACTTGTCGTTGGAATGGGTCGCCGAGACCTTGGAAGCGGATGCCGCCATCCGCTACGTGGAACCCAACTACAGGCGCGCCCCCTTTGCCGAACCCAACGATCCGTTCTTTCCGGACATGTACGGCTTGCACAACGAGCGCCAGACGGAAGGCACCTTGGGCGCGGATATCCGCGCGCCCGAAGCGTGGGACGTCACGACCGGCGATCCCAACGTGATCGTGGCGGTGATGGATACGGGCGTCAAGCTCGACCACGCCGATTTGGCCGCCAATCTCGTGCCGGGCTGGGATTTCGGCAACGGCGACGAGGACCCAACGCCCGATCCGGTCATGGACGTGGAGCACGGCACGCACGTGGCCGGCACGATCGGCGCCGTCGGCAACAACGGCATCGGCGTGGCCGGCGTCAACTGGCGGTCCAAGATCATGCCCCTGAAGATCGCGGCGCTGGTCACCAATGCCTTGGGCATCGAGGAGAGCGTTTTGTCCACGGATGCCGTTTTGGCGGCGCTGGAACACGCCGTGACCAGCGGCGTCAAAATCAGCAACCACAGCTACGGCGGTATCTATTTCAGCGGACTGGAATACGAGATGATCCGCTTTGCGCAGAACCACGACCACTTGTTCGTGGCGGCCGCGGGCAACAGCGGCCTGTCGAACGACATCGGTGCGCCTACCCCGTCTTATCCGGCTTCCTACGATCTGGACAACATCGTGTCCGTGGCCGCCACGGACCACGACGACCAGTTGGCGTATTTTTCCAACTACGGCGCGCATGCCGTGGACCTCGCCGCGCCCGGCGTGGATGTGCTCAGCACCTATTTCTACGGCGACGAGGATGCCTACGAGCGGCTGAGCGGCACTTCCATGGCAGCGCCGCATGTCGCCGGCGTCGCGGGCCTGTTGAAAGCCGCCGCGCCGTGGGCTACCTATGCCATGCTGCGCGATGCGCTGCTGCTGGGCGCGCGCCCGGATCCCGTGCTGGAAGGCCTCGTGAGCAGCTCCGGCCATCTGGACGCGGCCGGCGCCCTCGAGCGGATCCAGGCCTTTTGGCTCCAAGTTTCGCCGGCGCGGACCAATCTCCCGGCGAAAACAACTCTCGCGGTCCAGCTCAAAATCAACGTCGGCGGCCGTCTGCCGGCGGGCACCTATGAAGCCCACCTCGTGGTGCGCGGCGGGGCCAACGAGTTGCTCGTGCCCATCCAGGTGACCGTGGTGCCGGCCCCCGTGCCGCTGGTCCGCGCTCTTGTCGTGGACGATCGGAGCGGCGGCGATGGCGACGGGTTCGCCGAACCCGGCGAGACCCTCGATCTTTTCGTCGAGTTGCACAACGCCGGTTCCGCGCTCTATAAGAGTCCCACCGGCACCCTCAGCACCGCCGCCGCCGCCACCATCCTGCAAAACAAGGCGACGTGGCCCAGTCTGGCCAGCGGCGACCGCCGGACGAATGCTTCGGCGTTCCGCCTGAAGATGCCCAACGTCGGCGGCGATTTGCCCCTGACGCTGACGCTGCAAAACGCCCAGTTCACCCGCACGCTCGCGCTGACGCTGCCCGTCACGGTCAAACTGAGCATTTCCGGCCAGGTGCGCAACGCGCAGACCTCGGCCGGTTTGGCCGACCGGGTGGTGGAATATTGGGGCGCGGCGGGCGGCCGCGTGCGCACCCAGGCCGATGGCCGCTACCGGGTAGATGGCTTGAGCGCCGGGACCTATCGCCTCCGCGCGCTGGACGGCACCAACTACGCAAAGTCCGCCGCGATCGTCCGGACCCTTGCCAGCGCCAACCAAACCGCCGATTTCGACCTCCGCCGGCCGCAGGTGACGTTCACCAATACGCTCGATTTCGCCGTGCAGACCGGACAGAATCAGTTGCTCCAATTGGACGTCGCCAATGCCTCCGCCGATCCGTTCGAGTACCGCTTGGAGATTTCCAAGCCGCGCCAAGTGTCCGTGATTTCCGACCGCGAAGCGCTGGCCTGGTTGGCGCCGGTTCTCGAGCCGATGGGCTGGACGGTTACGACCCGGACGAACAACCTCGTCATGGTGGACGGCGAATGGACCGGGCGTTATTCCACCGACGAAGAATCGGTGCTGTCGCAGGATCTCGTGATTCTGGACCTGGGCGGACGGGCCGGCACCGGCCGGCTGCTTTCGGCCGCCGAACAAACCTTGTTCGAGCGCTATCTGGAACTCGGCGGCAAGTTGCTCGTCGTCGGCGCCAACGTGCTGTCGCGGCCCGACGATCGCCGCTGGCTCGAATTGGTCGGTTCGGATTCCCTGGAGCGCAACGCCACGCCGTCGATCGCGGCCCGGTTGGCGGACCCGCTGCCGTTTGACACCAATTGGGTGGCGATTTTGCCCGGCGATTTCGTGGCCGTCTCGTCCCAGGTGTACGACGTGGCCGCGCCGACCTCCGCCGTTGCGTCCAAGGTGTACTTCCAGTCCGACGGCGCCTCGAAAATCATGTGCCGCACCAACGACGTCGGCGGCACCGTGATTCTCTGGAACGGCAACGGCGGCGGCGAAGAGTGGCGGGAGCCCGGCCTCTGGCGCGACGTCCTGCAGGGCTTGCTGGCCAAGGAACTGATCGAGCCCGTGCCGTGGCTGCGAGTGACCCCCACCAACGGCGCGATCGCCGCCGAAACTTGGCCGCTGTCCGTCGAGGCCGACTCGCGGAACCTGCCCATCGGATTGCACCGGGCCGTCTTGATCCTGCGCGGCAATTATACCAACGCGGACGTCCGGTCGGTGGCGGTGACCTTCGACGTCGTTGATCCCACCCTGCGCGCCCAATCCACGACCGGCGTCACGAACTGGATGGGCGAGTATCTCGTCGGCCAAGGCGATCCCCAGGCCTGCCTGTTCCAACTGGTCTACGCCGGCCCCGACGGCGCCATCGATCCGCCCAAGGCGGACGGCGGCACCACCGGCGACGACGTGATCCTTACCACGTTCCCGTTCGACCGCGAATTCAGCCGCATAGGCGTCGGATTTGAATGGTTGCCCGACGTCGGCCGCTTCGACGACATCTTCCATCACGACCTGCGCACGACGACGCCGGCCCGCGAGGTCTACGTCCGCGCCTGGGACGACGCCACGTTCGAAGACGCGGTGGCCTACGGGGATTCCGCCCCGTACCGGCTCGAATTGTCGGCCTATGAAACGATGGATTTCGGCACGTGGGGCGTTGCCCAGGTCATTGGCTATCCGGGCTATCCCGGATCGCTGCGCGACCACAACGGCGATTCGATTCCCGACGGCTACTATGTCCAGCATGGCATGGATCCGCGCTTGCCTGTCGGCCCGCTGCCGGCCGATTGGGCCCTGCAAAAAGCAGTCGGCTCCTACGGCGCGGCCAGCAACCAGTTCCGGTTGCCCACGCGGGTGTTCCTGTCCGGCTCGCTGCTCTTCGCGTTGGATCGGGGAAACCACCGCGTGTCGGTCTGGAACCGTGAAACCATGGCGCACGTCCGGAATTTCGGCGCGAACGGAACGGCGACCGGCCAGTTCTCCCAGCCCTACGGCTTGGGCAAGGATCCCAACGGCAACCGCTTTGCCGTGGCCGACACGGCCAACCACCGCATCCAGGTTCTTTCCTTCAATCCCGCCGACGGTGCCATTTCGTTTGAATTCGCATTCGGTTCCTATGGCTCGGCGGCCGGCCAACTGAACAACCCGCACGACGTGGCCATCGGTCCCGACGGCCGCTTCTACGTGGCCGACAAGGACAATCATCGCATTCAGATCTTCGCCCCGAACGGCGCTCCGGTGTCCTCTTTCGGGGCCTATGGCACGGCCGATGGCCAACTGAAAGCGCCGCAGGGCATCGCCGTCGATGGGAACGGACTCGTCTACGTGGCGGATACCGACAACGACCGGATCCAGGCGTTTGGCGGCGACGGCCGCTTCTATTGGAAATCCGGCGCTTCCGGCACGAACCCCGGGCAGTTCACCCGCCCGCGCGGCCTCCAGCTCGGCCTGAACGACCGGATCTACGTGGCCGACACCGGCAACCATCGCATCCAGGTGCTGGAGTCCAACGGGGAATTCGTTGGGGCGTTGGGCAAGATGGGGGCGGGGGAGGGCGAAGTCAATCAGCCCTACGACGTGGTGCCGGCGCTGGATTCGTCCTTCGTCTACGTGGCCGACACCTGGAACCATCGTCTCCAGAAGTTGCAGGCCGTCTTGGACGGCGACGGCGACGGCCTGGAAGACGTCTGGGAAATCCTCAATGGCTTTAATCCCGCCGATGCCTCCGATGCTCTGCGCGATCGCGACAACGACGGTCTCCTCAATCTGGGCGAATACCGCATCGGCAGCGATCCCTCGCTGCAGGACAGCGACGGCGATGGCTGGACCGACGAGCTGGAGGTCGCCGCCGGCTCCGACCCGCTGGACGGGCAGAACGTGCCGCCGGCCGATCGGCCGGCGCAACCGGTCGTGATGCAACTGGAGCAGCCGGGTGCGCGCCTAGCCTTGCGTTGGCAGGGCTTCGCCGGCGAACGCTACGCCGTCCAGTCCACCACCAATCTGCTCCGCGGACCTTGGCTGAAATTGCCGAATTCCGAGTTCGTCGCGACGGTAAATGGCGTGGTGGGTTTCACCAACGACATGGATCGGCGCTGGCGGTTCTATCGCCCGGTGAGGATTCCGTGAAGAGAGGCTCCGGACGGAAGCGCGCAGGCGCCCCGGTCCGGAGTGGATAGCGTTGACAACGGAGAAGACAATCCATAGGGTAAGGTACGACAATGAGAACTGAACATCGCACGACGACGGCCGTCCGCTTCCGGCGCGGCAAACAGATTTCCATCCTCTTGGCGGGGTTGGCGTTGTTGCTGGCAGCCGGCGGGATTTCCGCCGCCGAAGAACCGCAGGCGCCGACCATGGTTCCCCCCGCGGAAAACCAGGCCCGCTTGGCCGACCTGCGCGAGGAATTCGCCCAAAATACCCGGAACTTGCGCCTGCTGGAAGAACAGTTGAGCCAAACCGCTCCCGTGAAGGATTTGTCCGAGGAAGTAAAGCGCCTGCGCGCCGAAATCGGCGCCTTGGTCGCGCAACTGGAAGCGGATCCCGCGGCGGCCGACGCCATCGGCTTGAAGCTCCAGGAACTGCGCGTCCAACGCGAAGAAAAAGACGCGGCGCGCCTGGCGGCGCTCAACGAAACCGCGGATTACCGCGCGCTCAACGAGCGCCGCGCCCAGTTGATGGATGAAATCCGCGGGTTGCTGACGGCCGGTCCCCGGGGCGCGCCCCCGGCCGCGGCCCCGGAGATGTGATGGACGGGACGCCCGGTGGTCCCGTAGACGGTTTGAAACGATGGATGGTTGGGCAGTTGACAGCGTCGTGACGGTTGGCGGAGTCAGGAGATCGAAATGAAAATGGCAACCCGTTTTGGTTTGGTGGGCATGGTGGCGAGCGCGCTCTTGGCGGGGTCCGTCGCCGTGGCGCAGGAAAACGTCATCGTGGTCAGCGTCTTGGATTACTACGAGGGCCTCGAAGGCCTTGGAAATGCCACGATCACCATCGAACAATTGCTGCCCGCCGGCGGCCCGCCCCCAATGACGGACAGCATCGTGTTTCTGCCGGTGCCCAGCAACGCCGTGCTCAAAATCACGGCGAACCCCGTCAACGTCGGTTCCCACCAAAGTTTCGCGTACAAGTGGATGGGCGACGTCCCCGAGTCCTACGTGGAACGCAACCCGCCCCATCCCGCAACGATCTTGGTCAGCATGGGCGGGGAGGACAAGAACATCGAACTTCTGCTCAGCCGCGAATACCATCCCGGCGAGAAAAAAGGCGATCTGGATTTGGACGGGCTGCCCGACGAATGGGAAGTCAAATACGCCCTGGATCCCGAAGACGCCACCGACGTCAACAACAGCACCGGCGACAACTCGATGCCGACGGGTTGGAACGAAAACAAAGCCCCTTCTGGCAGTTATCCAGCCGTGCCGACGTTGACCTCTCCATACCCCAATAATGGGGGATCTTGGTACCGGGGCCGTGAACCGTTTACCCTGTGGCTGGAATGCCGTGGTTTCGACGGCTGGTACGGCCCCAATCCGGTGTTGGCGAATCGCAACGACGATCCTAAGACGGATCCGCGCCTGTTGGATACCTCCGGCGATGGCGTGCCGGATGGCTGGCAGTATTGGTTCTTTGCCTCGGCGTTGCACAATCCCACCTTGGAAGGCGTCAAACTGGACGTCGCCAACTATCTGGACGTCAACGGGCCGGCCCCCGTCTTGCCGATTCCCAACGCCACCATCGTGAATTCGTTCCGTCCGACGAGTTCTCTTAGCCAGGATCTCGACGACGACTGCTCCAGCGATGGCGACAAGACTGATGCCGCCAATGAATATCTGTCCGGTTCCGATCCTCTCCATTGGGATACCGATCGGGATGAAATCGCCGACGGCTATGAAATCCGCATGAAACTCAGCCCCACGGATTCGGCCGATGCCAACGCCAATTCTTCCAGCGACTTCATGGCGTTTGCCGGCGACCGCCGCCATAGCCAGGTCTATGAAGACTTGGCGTTCGATCCGCGCACGGCCTGGGGCGAAAACTACCTTGGCCGCGGCACCGCGCGGGAACTGAAACCGCAGGAAAACACCGTCCCGTTCGTCAACCGCGAAAAATACAAGGCCTCCATTTTCTTGGCCGTCCGCGAAGGCTCTCCGTTCAGTTGCGCCCGCTTCAATGAGGTGGCGTTGGATCCGCATAGCATCGATACCGACGGCGACGGCATCTTCGACGGCTGGGAACTTTACGTCGGTTTGAATCCCAAGAACAAAGACGACGGCATCGCCGAACTCGACGACGACGGCTTGAACAACTTCATGGAATTCAGTTCTCTGGATATCAACAAGCTGCGCGGCGCAACCTGGCCCAACGGCTTCACCCACTTTGACGCGACTTGGCTCAACAAAGTTTGGCCGACCGATCCCAACGCCAAGGATACGGACGGCGATGGGATGGGGGATGGCGCCGAGGGCGGCTACAAGGATTTGGAAGTGCCGGATGGCGACACCAGCGGCGGCAGTTTGGGCGTCTTGAAATATTCCGGCGGCGCGGAAAATTGGAACAACAGTTGTTACGTCGGCGGCGGCATGAATCCGACGAGCGCCGATACCGACGGCGAAGGCTTGCCCGACCCGTGGGAAGCCGTTTCCTACCACATCTCCCGCACGTTCGATTTCGCCGTGCAAACGAACCGCAACGGCATGGATCCCACGGTCAAGGATTCCAACATGGATTACGACCGCGATGGTCTAACCAACTATCAGGAATACCTGTCCGGCGCCACGCACCACTGGCGCTATACGGAATGGGCCCCCGGAGCCGGCCTGTTCGGCTATGACCCCATGTTCTTCTTCACCGGCACCCCCTACGAATGGGATTGGCACCTGGAAATCAACAAGTGCCCGTTCTTCTACGTCCCGAAATACGGCGACAACACCAAGGTCTATTACTCCTCCACCAATCCGCGCGAAAGCGACACGGACTGGGACGGCATGGACGACTACTGGGAAATCTACCACGGACTGGATCCGGTCTTCGGCGTTCGCGACGTGCACCAATCCATGATTCTCGACGCCTGGGTCGCGGTTTCGGAACCCGCTTCCTACGATGCGCGCATCGCGCCCTATGGCGCCGGTTCGCCCTTCGCCGACCCGGATCAGGACGGCCTGCCCAACTCGGAAGAATCGCTCCAGGCCAATGCCGCCACTCCATATTACTACCACACCGATCCATCGCCCTCTTGGATGACGGACATCAGCTACCAGCTCAGCTTCGTCAACCTGTACTACGATCTTGGCTCGCTGGCCTTGCACTGGTACTTCGGCAACCGCCTGTCGCCCCCCAGCTACATGTATTCCTTCGCCGACAACGAAGGTTTCGACACCGATCACGACATGGCCGGCGACCGCGCCGAAATCGTGGCCTCCCAAGCCAGCCCCGGCAGCACGGATCCGCTCAGCGCGGAAGTTCCCCTGAAACGCCGGGCGCTTTTCCTCGACGGGAATGCCGCCGCCCGCACCCGCGCCAACTTCCTGCACAACGTCAACGACCTGAACGAGTTCACCGTCGAAGCCTGGGTGCGTTCTGCCCAGCCCGCCAAGGGCGCCATGCAGGTCGTGGTTGAACGCCCCGTCAAGATCCCCAACGGCAACATCATGGGGCACCCCGAAGGCGTCCGCCGCAACTTCCGACTGGCGTTGGATGCGGATGGCAAGCCGCTGGCCTCCTATACCGGGGCCGGTTTCGACGGCTTGGAATATCTGGACGTGGAGGCCAAAAGTTCTTTCGCGCTGGAAGCCGATCGTTGGTACCACCTGGCCGCCGTCTATGACGGCGCGCAACGCAAACTGTTTCTCTACGTCGATGGCCAGATGCGCGGCAGCATCGCTTCGACCGAACGCCCCATCAACGGCTGGACGACCGGCAACCCCGCCTGGGTGTTCGATGCGCCGCTGGTCGTCGGCGCGGCCGACCGCAAGCCCGAGGGCCGCGTCAGCGGCACCCCCATCTGGGTGGGCCCCGGCTCCATCCTGCCGATTGCCGAGGCGCCGGAACTCGACAACTTCTTCGAGGGCTGGATCGACGAACTGCGCATCTGGAACGATGCCAAGAGCATGTCCGAAATCGTGAGCTCCATGAACAAGCCGATGGGCCTGCAGGACGTAATCGAATCCCGGCAAGCCGCGCTGGTGGTGACGACCAACCCGACGCCGGAGCTGATGTACCTGTACAATTTCGACAATCTGCTCGATCCCAACGTGGAAGGGATCGTGCCGGTCGGCTTCAACCTGCTGAATGGCCGCCCCAACGACGGTTCCTATCCGCACGTGCCGTGGTGGGGTACGGCCGCCGACAAGTCGCTGGTGTACAACAACTACAACTACGTGCCTTGGCTCGTGAACCTGGCCGCGCGCGCCCCCCTCGATCCGCCGGCGGATTCGCCATTGAATCTCCAAATGGTAACCATCTTTGTCACCAACGTGGCAACCAGCAGCACTACGACCACCAATACGGATGGCGCAGTGGAGACCGTCGTAACCTCGGTCACCAACGTGACGGCACAAGTCGTGCAGGCACGGAAGTATCCCAACACCGCCAACCCCTACAATCTGGGTTACTACCACGCGAGCAGCTTCGCCGCCGAACACCATCCGGACTTTTTCCAGGATGAATTCACCCCGGTCCGTTCCCCCCTGTTCAACGATCTGCTCCCGCTGCGGTTTGCGCGGATCGATGCCCAGGTGGAACTCTGGGACGGGGCCGGCAGCGGCACGAGCGAGGCCTACGACACCAACGAAGACGGCATCCCGGATTGGTGGGAGACCCAGCACGGCTTCGACCCGCAGGGGCCGTCCATTGCCGAAGAAGATCCCGATCATGACGGCATCAGCAATTACTGGGAATATATTTTGGAAACCGATCCCCACGGGATGTATTCGCTGGATCCGTTGATGTCCGATGCGGCCTTCGATAGCGATGGCGATGGCATCAACAACTTCGATGAAATCTGGATTTGGAATACCCGACCTGACAAGTCTGATACCGACGACGACGAACTGGAAGACGGCGAAGAGATCGAACAAAACGCCTCCGCTCTGTATTCCCGCAGCCCGTTGCAGGGCCGCAGCCTGAAGCTCGACGGCACGGCGATCCTGGTTCCGGAACCCCGTAAGATGAAAAATGGCGTGATGGGAGCGCAACGCTTCGAAGCGCTGAATCGCTGGTACGTGTGCGCCATGGTGCGGCCGCAAACCACCACCGAAACGGGTTCCCTCGTAAAGCGGACGGTTGGATCCTCGAAAATCCATTTCGAATTGGGCTTGGAAAACAACGCGCCATTTGTACGGTTCACCGACATCAACGGCCGGGAACAGAAGGCCAGTGGGACCGCACCCTTGCCGACCGGCCAATTCTCTTCCTTGATCGCCGAATGGAGTCCCAGCAACCATGTCCTGCGCTTGCTGGTGGACGACTGTGTCGTTGCCGCCAAGAACGTGTTTGCGGATTGCGTCAAGGGCCGGGGGACCACGACGATCGGCGCCGGCATCTCTGGGCACGTCGACGACGTGTATGTCGGGCCCGATTTCCTGAGCCGCATTCCCAAGCCGGATTACGTCTTGATGATGGACGTTTCGGGCAGCATGGCTGCGGAATCCCGCATGGAGCAAGCCAAGGAAGCCGGCCGCGTCGCCGTCCAAAATCTGCCCAAGGGTTCCCAAATGGCCATTATCGCGTTCGACCATGTGGTTGAGGGCGTGGTGCCCTTCACGAACAATACGACCAAACTGCTGGATTTCATCGATCAACTCCAGCCGCTGGGCGCCACAAGCTACAGCGAACCGGTTACGCAAATGATTGCCCTGATGACCAATCGCCCGCCTGTTTCCGGCGGCTATATCGGGATCTTGGTTTCCGACGGAGTCCCCAACGCCGGTGTTCCTTCATCTGCCGATTTCACGCTGGTGAAGGAATTGGACGCGGTCGTCAATACCATTGGCTTCGGTTCGACCATTTTGGCCGGTGGCACGTATGAATTGGAGCGCATTGCCATCGGCACGGGCGGCAACTTTTATGCGGCGCCTTCCGGCGATGAACTGGCGGACATTCTGGAAGCGTTGCTGGAACCCACGGTGGACCACGGGTTCTATCCGTTTGATGACGGGGGGGCGACCGCCGAGGATTACGTCCACATGCGCGACGTGAATTTTGCCTTGGCCAATCCCGACTTTGATTTGAACGTTTTTGCCGAAACCGTGACGCCCTTCAACAACACTTTCATGGACTCGGAAGACGAGTTGCCGGATTGGTGGGTGGAATGGTTTTTGAAAGACAGCGAACAAATCAATGAAAACGACGATCCCGACAACGACGGCCTAAGCAATTTGGCGGAGTGGCACATCACGCGGATGAATCAGGCTGCCGGTGGTACGGCGATGAATCCCATGCTGCAAGACAGCGATGGCGACGGCGTGCTGGATGGCAATGAAGATCATGATGGCGATTCGTTGATCAACAAAGATGAAGAAAACAACCATTTCTCCCGGGCGGATCGGACCGATACCGACGACGATGGCCGTGGCGACAGCGCCGAACTGGCGGCGGCCACCAAGCCGGCCTACTCGATGATTCCCTACGTGATGCGGGCCATGCGCTTCGGCAAAACGGGCGGACTGGGCGAAGTCCGCGTGCCGGATCGCGTGCACGGCGAGGATACCGAACATTTGGGCGCAAAAGTCTGGACGCTGGAGTGTTTCGTCAAGCCCGAATCCGTCCCGGCCATCGGGGCCCGTCACATGCTGATCTCGCGCCGCCTGCGCTGTAACGGCCTTCTCAACTACGAATTGGGCATCCAGAACAACGGCAGCAACCAGGTCGTTCCCTACGTGCGCTACAACCACTTCAACGACACGAATCTGGTCTTCCTGACAACCGGTACGCCATTGCCGGTCAACGAATGGAGCCATCTGGCGGCCCGTCTGGCGGACGGCAAACTGACGCTGTTCTTGAATGGGGCGGAAGTCCGTGCCATGAACACCGGCTTTGGTCCCGCTCAAGGCCCCGGCGACGTGTATTTTGGCGGCGACGGCTTCCGAGGTTGGCTGCGCGACGTGCGCATCTGGAAGATCGGCCGATCGGCCGACGCTATCAGGGCTTTCGGCGAACGTAGCCTGATCTTTGGCTTGAATGCCGCCGATTCCGGCTTGCTGCGGGTGGTCGGCGATCCTCAGGGGCATTTACGCGAAATCGCCGAACCCAAAAAGAAAATCGACCAACTTGATGAGTGGACGTTGGAATGCTGGGTGCGGACGACCGACACCTTGAGCACCAGAAAAGACTATGGCGCAGGTTCGTTTATCCTGCGCGAAAATCAAATGCCCGATTATTATGATATGGGAGATGACGAAGACGAACAGTTTGAATCGGTCAACTTCAATTACTTCATGGGAATTGACGCCGCGGGCCATTTGGTTGGCAAATTCAGTTACAATTATGAGTATGATTCCTGGTGGGGGACTTATTCCACGAACACCAGCGGCTCTGCAACGAATTCGAGCACGACCAACGCCAGTGATGGTGTTGCTACTTGGTCGTATTACGAGTCCCAATTGGAATCGGGGCAGTTGATCAACGACGGCAAGTGGCATCACGTAGCCTATACGAAGACCTATAACGACGAATTGAGGGAAACGTGTCTTTACATCGACGGTCATCTTGCCGCCCGCCAAACCTTGGGGGAAGGCATTCTGTCGGAAATGTACGCCGGTCACATCGAAATCGGGCGTGAATTGGATGGCGACCTCGATGAAGTCAGGATTTGGAATCGTCCGCTGGGCCCGGCTGAAATCCGCAACGTGATGCAGCAAAATCTGTTTGGCGATGAGGAGGGTTTGGTTACCTATTTCAGCTTCGATTTCCAGCAAGGAGCCTTTGCGGCGGACCGGGCCTTGGTGCGCAATCCGGAACTGGAGTTCGGAACCTATATCCCCGGTGCCCGATTGGTTCGCACGAAAGATCAAGCCCCCATCCAGGATTTCTATCCGTTGCGGGTCTATGCCTTCCAGTCGCTCTTGGGATATTTCCCGGCCGACGACGGCGGCACCACGATGGAAAACCTCATTTATCAAAACAACTGGAATTATTCCGGCCGGCTGAATGGCGACGTCGCTTTCGAGGAGCTGGGCTATCTGGATCAGCCGGTCAATGCCGACAGCGACGACGACGGCATGCCGGATTGGTGGGAGACCCAAATGGGCCTCGATCCCGGCAGTTCCCGGGACGAGAATGGCGCCTACGGCGATCCCGATCACGATGGCTTGAGCAATTGGGCCGAGTGGCTGGCGGGCACCAGCCCGCTCCAGTTCGATACCGACGGCAACGGCGTGGGCGACTTCGACAGCACCGTCATGGGGCCCACCTTCGGGTCGCTTTACATGGATGGCGACCATCTGCCGGACGAGTGGGAAATGCTCTTCTCCTTGGACGCGTCGCACGATGCGGACAATCCCAGCATTGAACGCTTCGACGACCATGACGACCCCGATGGGGACGGCTGGGACAATCTGTCGGAATATCTAAGCTCCGGCTACGAGTTCATCGACTACACGGCGACAATCGAAACGAACACCGGTACGTCAACAACGAATTTCGTACGCACGTTCGCGCCCGTGGAATCCACCAATCCCAGGGATGCGCAATCGTTCCCGACGCCGGAATTGACCTTCACCTTCCTCGGCAAGGTCACGCCGCCGGCCGGAGCCACCCTTGTGCTCCATGCTTTCTCCGACCCGTCCATGGACCGGCCCGATGCCGTGCATACCATTTCCAACCGGTTCGTCAACGGGCTGACGGAAGGCGTGACGTTGTGGAACGGCGGCGTCACGGAAGGCGCCGGCGATGGCCATGTCCGCCAGGGCACCAACGTGTTCATGGCGTTCCTCGACGTCAACAACGACGGCCGGTGGAATGCCGGCGAGTGGATGGGCTACAGTGAAAACCGCCGTGAAAACATCCAAATCGGCAAGCATCACGTGCGCATGCTGCTGGTGGACAAGCCAGCCGGCTACATCCGCTTCTCGTGGGAGCAGAACATGGCGGCCATCCAGGCGGCCTTGGCCCAGGTCAACGGCACCAGCTACCTCGTTGAAATCCTGTCGCTGACCGAGGCGCGGACCGTCTTTATGCAGACCAACCACCTTCAGTCCATGCACCGGCCCTACATCACGGAAATGGACTTGATCCAGGCCGGCGTCCCGCCGATGTACCGGAGCTACAAGTGGCTGGTCGGGACCGCCAACGGCACGGTGTTTGCTTCCGGCACCAATTACATCGACTATCCCACCGCGCTGGCCAAGCCGGTGGTGCAGTTGCCGCCCCAGACGATCATATACGCCCAAGAGAAGCTGAAAGTGAAACTGGACGCCAATACGGTGCAGATGCACGTCCGGATCACGAATGCCGCCAGCAAGCAGGTGCTGTACAATGCGACCAACTACGTGCCCTACGTCGATGGGGCTGGCTACTTCGAAATGAATCTGCCGATCCTGGCTGGGTACGGATCCTTCACCAACAACGGCCTCTACGGCGTCCAGGTGCGCGCCATCAATCCGCGCACCAATGCCTTGGGCACGGCGGCCAAGTTTGGCGTTCAACTGCGGACCGCGGCGCAGAGCGGCACCCCCATGATCAGCGGCAAGGCCAAATACGTTGGCTGGAATGCCGCGGCCCCCATCGTGGTGGAAGCCTTCGTCGGCAGCAGTTTCGGCCAGACCCCCGTCGCCAAGGTCCTTGCCGACGCCAGCTTCAATTACCGGCTGCTGGGCTTGCCGATCGGCGATTACCACGTGCGGGCTTTCCGCGACCACAACGCCAACAGCCTCTTGGATCCCGGCGAAGGGTGGGGCTTGGTCAAGGCCATGCGCACAGATCCAAGCATCTCCGCCACGACGCCCTATGCCTCGCAATACCACTCCAAGCGGGTCGAGATCCGGGATGTGATGGACTACGTCAACAACGATCTGGTCATCCACGACGTCGATTCCGACTTGGACCTGCTCCCCGACATGTGGGAATACCGGTATGCCGGCAATCTGACCGCCATGAACGGCGGTTCCGACTATAACGGCGACGGCTTGCTGGACATCGTGGCGTTCTGGAACGGCACGGATCCCACCAAGCGCGATACCGATGGCGACGGCTTGACGGACGTCTGGGAGATCCGCTATGGCCTGAATCCCTTGAGCGCGGTCGGCGCCGATGGCGCGGCCGGCGACCCCGACGGCGACGGCCAGACCAATGCCCAGGAATTCGCTGCCAACACGGAGCCTAATCGGCGGCTGGTCCCGGAACTCACCGGCGGCAAATTGCTCAAGGGCGGAACCCACATGGCCCTGTCCTACGACGTCTTTGGCCGGGTGCCCGTCACCGTGATCGTCGAATCGGCGGACAAACTCGGCGCTTCCACGTGGAACGTCGAAAGCCGGACGACCATCTACAAGGCGGGTGCCTATACCAATACGGTTCCGGCCGGCTCCGGCCTCCACCGCAAGTTCTTCCGCGTGCGGTTCGCGGACTAGGGCGGATGGCCGCCTGAAAGGCATTGACGCTGCGCCTTGGGCAGTTTAAGGTTCCACAACATTTCGGCATCGAGCAAGGAGAAGCAGAAAATGAAACGAGCGGCATGGTTGGGCGTTTGCGCCTTCGGATTGGCTGTTGGACTTGTCGGCTGCAGCTGGGATTCGGGCGATGATGCCGATAGCTGGAGTTCCTCTTACGACTGGGTCAACTTCAGCGGCGTGTACCGCGCGGCCGATGAATCCGCGTTGACCCAAACCACCACCCAAAGCTCCTCCGAAACGACGACCACCTCGGGCACGGGTGCCACGACGGCCAACACCAACCGACCCACCGCTCCCGGCACCGCCAACGGCAGCGGCATCAGCCGCATTTCGGCGGCCGGCACCTTGAGCCCCGGCAACGTCGAACCCCTCAGCGTCCGGATCAACCTCTATGCCGCCAACGGCAACTTGCACAGCAGCTACGCGGACGATGGCAACGGGAACCTGGTGGGCGGTCTCGCCCCGGGCGTCATTGTTTATAAATACGGCACCTGGAGCGTGGACTTTTCCAGCAGCATGGGCGCCCCGGAAGGCGGCACCTGGTCGGCGACCTATCGTTACTATACCGACGACGGTTCAGGTTCTTCTGGCGGCAATAATGACACCTCCACGACAACGACCACCGACGGATCTAGCAGCACGAGCACGCATACCACCTCTGCGGCGGTGTATTACTTCAATGTTCAGCACAAGGCCCAATATTTGACCCTGATCGATGACAACGGCTTGTCGTATTCCGGCCGGATCGGCAAAATACAGTCGGTTTCCGGTGCCCAGAATACCGATATTGATCAGGTCGCGGGCGATGAAGAAGCCAATGATGGCAAGTTTGCCAAGTACACCTATTACGAGAGCCCGTTGCCGGCCAATGGCGATCAGGTGATCGCTTCTTTCGAGTGCACTGGATCCGGCGGCAAAATCGTCGGAACCTTGTCCGGTCTGGTGAATCTCGGCGTCCTCGCTGAACGCCGCTTGGATGCAACGTTGATTTCTGGCGGGACGGCCGACGACATCAACGCCATTGCTCCGGCTGTGACCATCACGGTCCAGACGGCCATTGTTCCCAGTGTAGGGAGCAACCCGCCCCCCCGTCAAGCTGTGACCATCACGGTCCAGACGGCCATTGTTCCCGAAGGAGGCACGACCACGGAAACCGAAACAACCACGGGATCCGGAACGACGCCCGCCTCGGAGCCAACCGGCACGATTTGATGGTCGGTTTTGGCCTTTGGTCGGCGCCGCGGAGCGATCTGCGGCGCTTTTCCTTTCGCGGGGCGGCGCGCCGCCCGGCGATGACCGACCTGATTCACCCACGGCGCAAGGCCGCGGGGGTCTTCCGGCCCCCCGACGGCCTTGTGCCGTTGGAGGCCAAGGTCTGCCCTACGGCTCGACGAAGGCGATGCCGGGGTTGGCGCGGTCGGTGCGCTCGGTGGCGCGCAGGGCAGGGTGACGGCGGAGGAAATCGCGGCCTTCCGGCGTCGCATGGGTGAAGCGGTCGCCGAAGACGACGCCCCGCACGCGTCGGGCGGCGAGCTGGTCCTGAAGCCACCGCCGCGCGGCGGCGCGGATTTTGCCGCCGCCGCCCGTCGCGGAGCCCCAGCCGTGGATCACGCGGACGACGCCCACGCCGTCGGCGCGCGCGCGGTCCAGTTGCGCTTCCAGCCGCCGCAGGGCCTCCGCCACGGTCGGCAGGCCCG
>RZYG01000471.1 GCA_009930415.1 Spartobacteria bacterium
GTCAGAAAGGCGCTGGCGGCGCTGGCGATGTCCTGGGCCTGATCGGCCATGCCGCGCAGCCCGGCCAGCAGGTCGCGGATATCGGACCCCGGCAGGCGGTCGAGAGCGTCAAGCATTGCGCTCAGGTCCAGGGGGCGCCATTGGCCGTGGTCGCTGCCCAGGATGGCAAAGCCACGCCGGGCCATGCCTTGGAGAAAATCCCGAGGAACAAAGCCGGCTTCCCACAAGGACAGGGGGCTGAATTCGCACAGGATGGTCAGATCGGGCGATGCGGCCAGGGTGTGGTCCAGGCCGTCCAGGGCGGCGGGTTCGTAGCCTTCGATGTCGATTTTCAGAAAATCAAGAGGGGCCAGATTCAGATCATCGCCCCGCAGAACCGGCACGGACGTGGTTTCCGGGCCACAGCAGACCGAGGCATAGAGGCGGTGCATGCCGCCGCTGCCCGGAGCGCGGTGCAGATCGGCCCGGCCCGCTTCCCGCCCCAGGGCCGCCCGATGGAGCCGGACCCGGTCCGGGTGGGCCAGGGCGGCGCGGTTGCGGCGCAGAAGACGGAAATTGTCCGGGTCCGGCTCCACGGCCGTGACCTGTCCGGTCTGGCCCACGAGTTGGGCCAGGAGCACGGTGTGATAGCCGATGTTGGCCCCGATATCGAGGACGCGTTGGCCGGGCTTGACGACGTGGCGGATGAGGGCCGTTTCCTCGGGCTCGAAAATTCCGCCCGAGGCCGCCAGGCCCAGACTGTCGGCGGCATCGACGGCAAGGGGCAGACCGTGAACCGTGACCATGCGGGCCGGGTCCGGCGCGGGGGAGGTCCAGGCGTGGGGCAGGACGACAAGGCCCGGTTCCGGGTTGGGGTCTTCCAGGTGGAGCACGGCCGCCGTGGTTACCTGATCATAAAAATGAAGGGCGTTTTCGCAGGCCAGATAGACGCTGACGCGGTATTCACCCTTGCGCAGGGCCAGATTGGGAAACACGATTTCGGCCCCGCCCCGGCCCTGGGC
>RZYG01000189.1 GCA_009930415.1 Spartobacteria bacterium
GCAAGAACCGCCCCGCCGTCACCAACGGCAATCAACTTCATACCAGCTTCGCCATCAGCGCCGGTGGCGAGGAAATCGTCCTGACCGCACCCGGCGGCGAGCTCGTCGACCGATTCGAACCCATCGCCATCCCCACCGACTTCTCCTACGGCCGGCAGCCCGACGGCACCGGGCCGTGGAAATACTTCGCGGACCACACGCCCGGCGCCGCCAATACCACCACCGGCTACGACGCCCTCCTCGCCACGCCCGCGTTCTCCGTCGCCGGCGGATTCTTCACCACCAACGTCGAAGTGTCCCTTTCCACCGCCGAAACCGGCGCCGTCGTTCGCTACACGCTCGACGGCTCCGAACCCACCGAAGCCTCGCCGGTCTTCACCAACGCCCTCGCGCTCGGCAGCAAGACCGGCACGCCGAACGACCTGTCCCAAATCCCAACCAACTTCGAACCCGTCGGTCCACCCTACTACGAAGGCTGGCAATCGCCCGACGGCGAGGTTTTCAAGTTTCATACCGTCCGCGCGCGGACCTTCCGCGCCGGCGCCCTGCCCAGCGCCGCCGTCACCCAGTCCTATCTCGTCGATGCCGCCGGCACCAACCGCTACTCCCTGCCCGTCGTCTCCATCGCGACCGACCGGGTCAATTTTTTCGGCAACGACATCGGCATCTACGTCCCCGGATGGCACGACAACATGCTGCAATCCGGCAGCGCCTGGGAACGACCGGGCTCCATCGAATTCTTCGAGCCCGGCGGCGCGCTCGCCTTCGCCGGCCCCATCGGCGTCCGCCTCCACGGCAACACTACCCGCACCCGCCCGCGCAAAGCCCTGCGCATCTATTCCCGCGGCGCCGGCCCCTTCGAATACCAAATTTTCCCCGACAAACCCGTTGCCGAATTCGACACCTTCATCCTTCGCAACGGCGGCAACGACTGGGGCAACGGCGTCGTCCGCGACCTCTTCCTGCAATCGCTCGCGGAGAACGCCCGCCTCGACCGCCAGTACGGCCGGCCCGTCCTTGTCTTCCTCAATGGCGAGTACTGGGGTCTCCACGACCTGCGCGACCGCTTCGACGACGGCTATATTTTCCACCACTACGGCCTCGCCGACGACGAATTCGTGCAGGTCGAAATGGACCGCGAAACCGCCACCCCCAACGTCCCCGTCTACGACGACGGCCTCGAAGCCCTTGGCGGCGATTTTTCCAACCTGTGGGATTTCGTCCGCACCCACGACCTGGCCGACTCCAACCACTACGCGGCCGTGGCCGACCGCCTCGACTTCGACAGCTTCATCGATTTCTACCAGGCCAACATCTTCTTCGCCAACACCGACTGGCCCGGCAACAACGTCCGCATCTGGCGTTCCGTCGCCACCAATCGCGCCCCGGACGCCCCCGCCTATCTCGACGCCCGCTGGCGCTTCATGCTCTACGACACCGATTTCGGGTTCGGCGCCGATTTCGTCTACGTCCCGGGCAGTTCCAACTATGTATTCCAACCCGGCCAGCACGACTTCGGCTATTTCGCCCAGCACGACACGCTCGCCTTCGCCGCCAACGACAATGAATCTGAAGCCTACTGGTCCAATCACCCCGACGCCACCGTGATGTTCCGGCGGCTGCTGGACAACGCCGACTTCCGGCAGGCGTTCGTCGTGCGCTTTTGCGACCAGCTCAATACCGCCTACTCCCGCGCGCACGTCACCAACCACTGGGCGCAGTGGGTCGCCCTCCTCGCGCCCGAAATGGCCGAACACGCCGCGCGCTGGCGCCAGCCGACCAACTGGAGCTACGAGTGCGACCGCATCCGTTCCTACGGCGAACAGCGCACCGAAGCCGTCTGGGGACATATTCAAAACTACTTCGACTTGGCCGCGCCGGTCGACCTGACGCTCGCCGTCGCCAACCCCACCGCCGGCTTCGTCCGCGTCAATACCCTCGACCTCGACGCGGGTACCGCCGGCTTCGCCGGCTATCCCTGGACCGGCGCCTACTTCACCAACTACCCCGTGACGCTGGCCGCACAGGTCCGGCCTGGATTCCGGTTCGTCGAATGGCGCCAGGACGGCGTCCCCGCCGGCACCGAAACCGCCATCGAGATCGCCTTGTCCGCCGCCACCGAATGGGAAGCCGTCTTCGAGGCCGATCCCGCGCCCGAAATCGTCGCGCCCATCGGATTCCAGCCCATCGTCGAAGCCGGCGAACCCGCCGTGCTGGATCTGGCCGCCGTCTTCGCCGATCCCGAAAGCCAACCGCTGGAATTCTCCGCGACGTCTTCCGACCCCGCCGTCGCCGCCGTCGCCGTCGCCGGCGGCGAACTGACGGTGACGCCCCTCCGGCGCGGGGACGCCGAAATCGCCGTCGTCGCCACTGACGGCCTCACGCCCGTCTCCAACGTCTTCCGCGTGTTGGTCTATCCCCGCGCGCACGTGCTGGCCAACGGCGCCTTTTCGTTCGGCGAATGGGATCCTGAGCTGCCCGAAAAAACCTACCCCGAGCATATGCTGTTCCTGCAAAGCGGCCAGAGCGATCCCGCCCTCGACGTGCCGTTGCTGCATCCCTACTTCATCGCCCACGACGACTACCACGCCGACGACGCCGACAAGATCGGATTCCCCTACAAATTGACCGGCCGCACGCGCCTCAACGGACTCGGAACCAACGGCCTCGCCTTCATCAACACCGGCCGCGACAACCGCGACCTCGGCGGCGCCCTGCTCGCGCTGGATACCCGCGGGGTCACGAACGTCCCCGTCACCTGGCTCGGCAGCACCGTCCTCGCCAACGCGCGCATCTATGCCATCCGTCTGCAATATCGCGTCGGCCGGACCAACGAATTCGCCGACGTCCTCGACGGGGGCGGCCAGCCGATTGAATACGTGCGCAACGACATCACCGGCCACGCCCAAGCGATGGGCCCCGTCCAGTTACCCGAAGCCGCCCTCGGCCAAGAATACGTCCAACTCCTCTGGCGCTATTACTGGATTTCCGGCACCAGCGACGCCCGCGCCCAGTTGCGGCTCGACGACGTCCGGGTCGCCAATCGCCTCGCCGGTTTCACCGCCTGGCAATTCGGCGAATTCACGCCGGCGGAACTCGCCGATCCCGCCCTCAGCGGCCCTCTCGCCGAAAGCGGCGGCGTTCCCAACCTGCTGCGCTACGCCTGCGGCCTAGGCCGTACCGGCGACTACGACGCCGCCCGCCCCACGGCCGCCGTGCTGGATAACGTCCGCACCTTCCGCTACCGCGCCTTGACCCACCCCGAATGCGGCGTCGCCTATTCCATCGAATCCGCCACCGACCTCCCCCTTCAGGATTGGACCCCCGCCGAACTCGGCCGCGATTTGATTTTCCGCGTTTCCAACTTCAATGGCGACGGCCTCACCGCCACCGTCGAATACGAACTGTCCGACGAGCATCTCCCCCCGCCCCGCCACCTCCGGCTGAAGGTCACCCTAACCGAGTAAGGTTTCGCCCATACGGGCCGGCGGAATACTCTGGCGACCCAAAAGAACGGACCGGCGGCTTCCAGCCGCCGTTTTCATTATTTCCCCGGCGGCAAGATGCCGCCGCTCCTTTCCCAACCGATCGGACTGTTTCCCCGACACTGAATTGATCCAAACTGACCCAAAGAACGGACCGGCGGCTTCCAGCCGCCGTTTTCATTATTTTCTCGGCGGCAAGATGCCGCCGCTCCTTTCCCAATCCCAGCGGATCGGCGGCTTCAACCACCGTTTCTGCTTGTCCCTCTCTGCCGCCGTTTATTACGACTTCCACTATGAACCCGACCCCTTCGCCATTCTTGGATTCGCGCCTCGACATCGCCAAGCACCGCAACCATCTTCCTCATTGGCAGCAGGATGCCCGCCTTCAGTTCGTGACCTGGCACCTTGGCGATGCCTTGCCTGCCGATGTTCGCCGCGCCTTCGCACGGGAGCAAAACGCCTGGCTGGCCACCCATCCCCGGCCGTGGTGCGATTCCGTCGAAGAAGAATACCATCGTCTCTTTTCCAATCGACTCGACGACTGGCTGGATGCCGGCACCGGGTCGGCCATCTTGCGCGATTCCGGGCTTTCGCAGTTGGTGCTCGATGCCCTGCTTTATTTCGACGGCACTCGCTACTTGATGGATGCGCTGGCCGTGATGCCGACGCATGTTCACGCGCTGTTTCTTCCCATTTCAGGACGCCCGCTGGAATCCATCGTGCGTTCGTGGAAGAGCTACACCGCCCAACGCTTGAATGAACGGCTAGGACAAACCGGCCCCGTTTGGATGAAGGATTATTGGGACCGCATCATCCGCAGTCCCGAGCATTGTTGGAAAGTTCGGCGCTACATTCTCGCCAATCCCGCAAAAGCCCGGTTGGCCGAGGGACAATCTCGAATCTGGGAACGGACAACGCCTTTGTTGGCCGAATTTGGTATTTCGTAACATTGACATGTTGCAAATAGACAAATGATCAGGAGGAATGGACCGGCGGCTTCCAGCCGCCGTTGTCTTTGTTCCCCGGCGGCAAGATGCCGCCGCTCCTTTCACAACCGATTGGACTGTTTCCCCCGCCACCGAATTGATCCAAACTGGCCCAAAGAACGGACCGGCGGCTTCCAGCCGCCGTTTTCTTATTCCCCGGCGGCAAGATGCCGCCGCTCCTTTCCACCCCGCCCGACGGCTTTTCGCAACCGATTACAACTCAAACACGAAATCCTCGGCCCGCCGCCAGTCGCGGCCCGCCGGGATCGCCGGATCCACGCCCAATAGCCGCGTCGATCCGCCTTCGTCCGTCAGGTTCTTGCCCACGGCCCAGACAAGGCCCTTCTCCGCCGAATAGCGGAACGGCGCCCCGTCGTACGGATCCCGCGGCACTTCGCCCAAATATTCCGGAACCAGCTCCGCCAGCGTCTCCGGCCACTGCCCCTTTTCCCGCGCGAACCGGTTGCACGCCACGACCAGCTTCGCGCCGGCCAACAGTCCGTCCGCGCGGCATCTCGCTTCTACGATTTT
>RZYG01000190.1 GCA_009930415.1 Spartobacteria bacterium
TGACCCTTTGTTTTTTCTAAATCGAAGCCGCGGCGCGGACCAAAGCCAAAACCCGTCCCAACGCCCCGCCAAAAGCCAATTCGACTGATGATTAAAATTAGCCATGCGCGACGCTCGCGACAACCTATTTAATGTTCGTATATTGTTAACGCATCGGTATCGTTTTACTTCTTCGGGCGTTCGCGAACGGCTGGACCGGAACGGCGCCCAAAACCGGTTCTTTGTCCCGGCAGGATGCCTCCCCGGAACGGATCGCCGCCGGGATTGCATTTCTGCCGCGTCCGGGTCTTCGATCCTCCCCGCCGCCGGGTCCGTTCTCCAAACGTTTAGGCAACTGCGTTTTTGCCCTTGCATCCCCTCCGCCCCCTCCGTATAGTCCGGCCTTCAATCAACCAGAAGAAAAGAAGCAAAGTTGGATCAAACAGTTATGATGGACAGCGCAGTCAAAGCGGCGATCAAGCAGGAATATCAACAGCACGAGAAGGATAGCGGCTCCGTGGAGGTCCAGGTGGCCCTCCTGTCCAAGCGGATCCAGGACCTGACCGTGCATCTCCAAACCCACAAGGGCGACCACAACTCGCGCCGCGGCCTGATCGTCATGGTCAGCCAGCGCCGCCGGTTGCTGGACTACCTGCGCGACTCGGACCTCGCCCGCTACCAGAAGCTCATCGAGCGTCTCGGCCTGCGCCGCTAGTCCCCCGGGGGTCCCGTTCCCCTGCGGGGGAGCGTCCACCCCCGTCCGCTGGCGGCCTCCGCGGCCGTGGACGGACCGAGTCTCTCTCTTTCCTTTCATCGTGCCGCGCCGGAATCCCCGCCGCGCCGCGCCGCCGCGCGCCCCGATGTGACAAAACCGAAGAAGAAGAGAAGCAAGCAGCAAGGAAAGAAGAAATGAAGAATACCACCGCCGTCAGCGTCGCCTTGGGCGACCAGACGATGACGTTCGAAACGGGCCTGCTGGCCCGCCAGGCGGCCGGCCAGGCCACCTGCCAACTGGGAGAGACCATGGTCTTCTCCGCCGTCTCCAACAGCAAGAAGCCGCGCGAAGGCGTCGATTTCTTCCCGCTGCAGGTCGAATACCGCGAGCGCTTCTACGCGGCGGGCCGCTTCCCCGGCGGCTACTTCAAGCGCGAAGGCCGCCCCACCGAGAAGGAAATCCTCACGGCGCGCATCACCGACCGCCCCATCCGCCCCCTCTTCGCCGAGGGCTACTACAACGAAGTCCAGATCAACAACGCCCTGATGACCTGCGACGGCATCTATGAAAGCGACGCCCTCAGCGTCAACGCCGCCTCCGCCGCCCTCATGCTCAGCGAACTGCCCTTCAACGGCCCGCTCGGCGCCGTCCGCGTCGGCCGCATCGACGGCCAGTTCATCCTGAATCCGACCCAGGCGCAGACGCTCGTTTCGGACATCGACCTGATGTACGTCGGCAAGCGCGACCTCCCGATGATGATCGAAGGCTCCGCCCTGGAAGTCAGCAACGAGGACATGGTCGCCGCGATGAAGTTCGGCCACGAAGCCGTCGTGAAAATCTGCGACGCCCAGCTCGAGCTGCGCGCCAAGATGGGCCTGCCGCCCAAGACGTTCGCGCAGAAGAGCCTCGATGCCGAGCAGATCGCCAAGCTCAACGAACTCTGCCGCGCCGAGCTCACCGAAGCGCTCTTCACCGTCTCGAAAGTCGAACGCGGCAACAAGATGAGCGTCGTCTTCGACAAGGCCTTCGCCCAGATGCAGGAAATCTACGGCGCAGAGGTCATGAACGAGAAGTACTTCAAGATGATCTTCGACGCCGTCGAAATCGACGTCGTCCGCAAGGGCGTCCTCGACGAAAACCGCCGCATGGACGGCCGGGCGATGGATCAGCTCCGCCAACTTGTCGCCGACGTGGCGATTCTCCCGCGCGTGCACGGCTCCTCCCTCTTCTCCCGGGGCGAAACCCAGGCGATCGCGACCGTCACCCTGGGCACCGGCCGCGACGAACAGGAAATGGACGGCCTCACCGGCGGCCCGACCACGAAGCGCTTCACGCTGCATTACAACTTCCCGCCGTACAGCGTGGGCGAAGTCCGCCGCCTCGGCGGCCTGAACCGCCGCGAAATCGGCCACGGCGCCCTCGCCGAGCGCTCCATCGAGCCGATGGTGCCGAAGGACTATCCCTACTCCGTGCGCGTGGTCTCCGAGATCATGGGCTCCAACGGCTCCTCCTCCATGGCCTCCATCTGCGCGGGCACCCTCGCCCTGATGGATGCCGGCGTGCCCCTGAAGAAGCCCGTCGCGGGCATCTCCATCGGCCTCGTCACCGGCGAAGGCAAGAAACCCGTCCTCCTCACCGACATCCTCGGCGCCGAAGACCATTGCGGCGACATGGACTTCAAGGTCGGCGGCACGCGCGACGGCATCACCGGCTTCCAGGTCGACCTGAAGATCCACGGCTTGGATTGGGACCTGGTGAAGGGCGCCTTCGACCGCGCCCGGGAGGCCCGCCTGAAGATCCTCGACGCCATGGCGCAGGCCCTGCCCGCCCCGCGGCCGGATCTCTCGCCCTACGCCCCGCGCATCGTCGTCGTCAACATCAACCCCGAAAAGATCGGCGCCCTCATCGGTCCCGGCGGCAAGAACATCCGCCGCATCACCGACACCACCGGCACCCAGATCGACATCGAGGACGACGGCAAGGTCTCCATCTTCTCCAACAACAAGGAGAACCTGGACGCCGCCCTGCGCGAAGTCTCCGCCCTCACGGCGGAAGCCGAGGTCGGCAAGATCTACCGCGCCACCGTCACCGGCATCAAGGACTTCGGCTGCTTCGCCGAATTCCTCCCCGGCCAGGAAGGCCTCGTCCACATCAGCGAGCTCGCCGACTTCCGCGTCAACCGCACGGAAGACGTCGTCAAGATGGGCGAGGAAATCTGGGTCAAGGTGCTCTCCGTCGAGGACAACGGCAAGGTCCGCCTCTCCCGCAAGGCCGCCATGGCCGAAAAGGGCGAGCAAGCCAAGGCGTAAGGGCATTCCCCCACCGCGGCCGCCGGGTTTTTCCCGGCGGCCTTTTTCTTTATTCGGGGTTCGTTTCCCTTGCTTGCCGCCCCCCCGCGGGGCTAGGATTCCCCATTCGCCATCGCCCCTGGATGGCTCCACCCGCGGCGGCGGCAACTCCGCCGCGGCCGTAATGCAAAACGAACCCGGGCGGCCGCCGCCCCTGATGGAGACCGGACATGACGCTCAAGGAAACGCTCGAACGTTCCGCGCAGAAGCACGGCGACAAGATCGCGATGAAATACAAACGGGACGGGGACTGGCAGACCCTGACCTACCGCCAGTTCCTCGCCCTCGTGCGCAACGTCGCCGAAGCCCTCGTCCGCGTCTGCCACGTCCGCCCCGGCGACCGCGTCGCCCTGCTCGGCGCCAATTCCCCCGAGTGGTGCGCCATCCACTACGCCATCACCGGCCTCGGCGCCACCGCCGTCCCCGTCGACGTCAAGCTGCAGGACCAGGAAGTCACCCACATCCTCTCCGACTCCGGCGCCGCCGCCCTGCTGATGGATTCCGCCAGCGAAGCCAATATCTACGGCCTCGCCGGCCGCTGTCCCAACCTCCGCCACGTCATCCTCTTCGGCGACCGCAAGCCCGAACTCGACAACGGCCGGGCCCGCGGCATCGTCATGCACGACTTCGACAAGCTGCTCGCCGAAACCCAGGCCCAGGCCGAAGGCCACGGCGCGGCCTACGACCGCTTCCACCCCAAGGAAGACGACGTCGCCTCCTTCATCTACACCTCCGGCACCACCGGCCGCCAGAAGGGCGCCATGCTCACCCACGGCAACTTCACCGCCAACTTCAAGTCCATCGATGCCGCCATCGAAATCCTCCCGGACGACAACTTCATGGTGATCCTGCCCCTCCACCATTCCTTTGCCTTCACCGCCTGCCTCGTCACCCCCATCGCCTCCGGCACCCAGATGAGCTTCGTCGAGAGCCTGCGCACCGTCGGCGAAAACATCCGCGAAGCGTCCCCCACGCTCGTGCTCGCCGTGCCGCTCCTGCTCGAAAAGGTCTACAACAAGCTCCTCGCCGGCCTGAAGGCCAACCGCGCGGGCAACCTCCTGTGGAAGCTCGGCATCCGCAATCCCGTGCGCAAGGGAATCATGGAGAAGCTCGGTGGGCGCCTGCGCCTGATGATCTCCGGCGGCGCCCCCGCCGATCCGCAACTGCTCCGCGGCCTCGAAGAGCTCGGCCTCAAGGCCCGCGAAGGCTACGGCCTGACCGAATGCGCCCCCGTCCTCACCATCTCTCCGTTCGACGCCCCCATCCGCCCGGGTTCCTGCGGCAAGATCCTGCCCTTCGTCGAAATGCAGGTCTTCGACGCCAATGCCGAGGGCGTCGGCGAACTCGCCGCCAAGGGCGAAAACATCATGAAGGGCTACTACAACAATCCCGCCGCCACCGACGACGTCTTTCGCGACGGCTGGTTCCTGACGGGCGACCTCGGCTACGTCGACGCCGACGGCTACGTTTTCATCACCGGCCGCAAGAAAGCCCTCATCGTCAACCGCGAAGGCAAGAACATCTACCCCGAAGAGGTCGAACTCCAGATCAACCAGTCGCCCCTCATCCTCGAATCCGTGGTGCTCGGCTACCGCCCCGTCGGCGAGACCGTCGGGGAACAAGTCGGCGCCATCGTCGTCCCCGACGAAGAGGGCATCGCCGCCCTCGAAGCTTCCGAAAAGCGGAAGTTCAGCGAACAGGAAATCGAAGCCCGCCTGCGCGCCGAGGTCAAGAAACAGGTCGCCGCCTTGGCCGACTACAAGCATCCCCGCCGCGTCCAGATCCGCTGGGAAGAGTTCAACAAGACCTCCACCGGCAAGATCAAGCGCTACCTCTACGCCATGTCGGAAGCGACGCCGGAATAAGGCGCGCGCGTTTCCGCCGGCCCCGCGGTCCCCGCGGGGTCTTTTGTTTGTTCCCGTACGTGGTAGATT
>RZYG01000191.1 GCA_009930415.1 Spartobacteria bacterium
CTCGGACCGGGTTTGGAGAAATTTGGGAACAGCTGCGGTCTCAGCAAGCTGAGCCCCTACAAGCGAGGGCCGAATCTATCGTGAAGAATCCGGTCATGCACCCCATTCAATATCCAATTCAATCGAACATTGGTGATTGGATATTGAATATTGGATGTTGAGATCCATTTCTCCTCTTTCCGTCCGTCGATTTATTTGCAAGGGTTCCGGCATGAGCGCCCTCCGCCTGTTCGATGCCGAGTTTCTCGACCGCCTCGCGGTCGAGGCCGCCGCCGCGCCGCGGCGCCGCAAGAACTTCAACCTGCACGCCGCGGCGGACTATCCCTGCCAGCGGTTCTTCAACGCGCTGTGCGCGGACAGCTACGTTCAGCCGCACCGCCACGCCGATCCCACCAAGGATGAAACGCTCGTCCTGCTGCGCGGACGGCTCGGCGCGGTGATCTTCGACGAAGCCGGCCAAGTTGTCTCCGCCGTCGTGCTCCACCCGGGCCAGACCGCGGACGTGCCGCACGGCACGTTCCACACCTGGCTCGCGCTGGATGACGGCACGATCTTCTTCGAGACGAAAGCGGGGCCCTACGTGCCGCTCGCGGCCGACGAAAAAGCGGCCTTCGCCCCGCCCGAGGGCGATCCGCGCGTCCCCGACTACCTCGTCTGGCTCAAGTCGCTCTGCCTGGTCCGATGAACGTCCCCCCGCCGCCCCCACCCCCGGTTGCCGCCATGGAACAGCAAAATCCCCCCGCCGCGCCCGAATGGGCGAAGGACGCCATCTGGTACCAGATTTTTCCCGAGCGCTTCCGCAACGGCGCGCCGCAATCCGATCCGCGCCCCGAGGATTTCGGCGGGCAAGGCATCCCCGGCTGGCGCGTGTCGCCCTGGGGCATGGAATGGTACGGGCGCGACGAGTGGGAAAAGCCGCGCGCGGACAACTTCTGGGCCACGGTGTTCGACCGCCGCTTCGGCGGCGATCTCGTCGGCCTGCGCGAGCAGCTCCCCTATCTGGAAAAACTGGGTGTCACCGCGATCTACCTCAATCCGATCTTCTGGGCGGCGTCGCTGCACAAGTACGACGCCACGGCCTACCACCACGTCGATCCGACCTTCGGCCCCGACCGCGAGGGCGACCTGCGCGCGATCGAAGCCGCGAACGAGACCGCGGATCCCGCCACTTGGATCTGGACCGCCGCCGACCGCTTTTTCCTCGACCTCGTCGCCGACGTCCACGCGCGCGGCATGCGGATCATCCTCGACGGCGTCTTCAACCATTCCGGCACCGGCTTCTTCGCGTTCCAGGACCTGAAGAAAAACGGTCCGGCTTCGCCGTACGCCGATTGGTACCAGATCGCGAAATGGCATGCCGACGGCACGTTCGACTACGCGAGCTGGGACGGCACGGGCAGCCTGCCGAATTTCGGGCGCGACGAAAACACCCTCCATCCCGGCATTAAGCGATATCTCTTCGACGCCACGCGCCGCTGGATGGATCCCTCCGGCCAAGGCCGCCCGCACGAAGGCATCGACGGCTGGCGGCTCGACGTCGCCTTCTGCGTGCCGCACGGCTTCTGGCGCGAATGGCACGCGCACGTCCGCGCCATCAACCCCGAAGCCTACTCGACCGGCGAAATCGTCGGCCCCGCGCAGGACTGGGTCCAGCCCGACGAATTTTCCGCCGTGATGAACTACGAGTGGACCTATCCGACGATCGCGTTCTTCACGACGAACGCCGCCGCCATCGGCGCGGCGGAATTCCGCGCGCGCATCGACGCGCTCCACGCGCGGCACGCGCCCGGCAGCACGCTGATCCTGCAGAACCTGCTCGACTCGCACGACACCGGCCGTGTCCTGACGCTCTTCGAGAGCGCCTGCCCGCCGTTCACGGGCTGGGACGCCTATTTCAGCTGGCCCAAGGCGGCCGACAATCCCGCCTTGAAGACCCACCGGCCCGGCCCCGCGGCCAAGCAGGCGCTGAGGCTCGCCGCCGCGTGGCAGTTCGCCGGCCCCGGCGCGCCGATGCTCTACTACGGCACCGAGGTCGGGATGTGGGGGGCGAACGATCCCTGCGACCGCCAGCCCATGCTGTGGAGCGATCTCGCCTACGCCGACGAAACCCAAGGCTTCCGTGCGCCGCTGCCGCAGGCGCATCCGCGCGCGCCGGATTTCGATCTCTTCGCGTTCTACCGGCGCCTCATCGCCCTGCGCAAAGCCGAGCCCGCCCTGCGGCGCGGCGCGTTCCGCTGGCTCCCCGCGCCCGACGATTCCACCCTCGTCTTCGAACGCGAACTGGACGGCGCGACCATCGTGTGCGCGATCCGCAAGGGCGCCGGCGAGGCCGAAATCGAGCTGCCGCGCCCCGGCCGCGATCTGTGGACGGGCGAAGACGTGCCGGCGGGCCCCCTCGCCGTTCCCGCCGACGGCTTCCGGCTCGTGCGGCTATGACGCCGCGCCCGCGGCGGCGTCCACCAGCCGGGTCTGGCGGGGTTGCGCGTCGGGAAAGACCACCTGCACGGCCTGGGCGCCGAAGCTCTTGGCGAGCATTTCCAGCGTCTGGCGCGCGGACGTCTGCACTTCGGAGCTGAGCCGGCGCGCCAGGTTCTCGGCCAGCGCTTCGGCCTGGCCCTTGGCGGCCTCCATCAGCTTGTTGCGGTCCACTTCGTTGAACCCGCCGCCGAGGATGCGGTTGACGACGTCGGGCAGGATGATGGGCAGGAGCTTGCCGCCCTGCTCGTCGTAGAACGTCACGTTGCGCACGTGCACGACGTAGTCGCAGCGCGGCATCTGCAGGCGGTAGCGGCCGGGCCCCGTTTCCGCCACCGTGAACGCGGGGTCGCGCAGGTCGTACTGGAAGTCGATGTCGAACTCGAAGATCATCGCCATCTTCCGCGACGTGACCAGCCATTCGAGGTAGCGCTTGCCGAGGTCGCCGAGGAGGTGGTCGCGCGCGGTGACGATTTCCTTCGTCACTGCCTTGAACGCGGAGAGCACGCCGATGGCCTTCAGTTCCTCGATGGAGGCGACGGCGTCGATCTGCATCTTGCGCCCGCCCCCCTTCCGGCGGACCAGCGCGAGCAGCAGCCCCGCGAACAGCGCCCCGCACGTCAGGCTCAGCAACACGATGGTCAAACTTTGGCTCATGGGTTACCTCGATTCGGCTACGCGCGGCGCGACGGCGAGGCGCGGACGGCAAAACGGCGGCAGGCCGACGTCCCGCACCATCCCGGGCGGGACGTGGGCCACGGTCGGGGCCACGTCCACGTTCAAGTATTGGGCGATGTTGGTCAGGAACGCCACGGGACCGAAAGGCTTTGAACTGGCTTGATAATGGGCGAGCCGCTTCAGGGCTCGCACGGACGCATAGCCGCTCTCCGGCAGCGCCAGATGCAGGAGCAACGCGCCGCGGATCGCTTCGGCCGCGGCATCCCGGTCGATCTCGCCGCGTTTGACCCGAATCCAAAACTCGCTGAGTCGAGGAGGAAAAAACGCCAGTTCGTACAGGAACTGCAGTTCTTCGCGGGATTTCACGGTCCGGCATCCCATAGCTTCATGTCTTCCTGGAGATTCCGCAAATTATCCCGCACCAGCACGTCGTTCCGGAAACCGGCCGGCAGCCGGTCCACCGCTTGCGCGACGGCGGCGTAGGTCAAGCGCATCTGGCCGATCAGGTAGCGCACGTCGCTTTGGTCGATCGCGTCGTAGCGGATCAGCTTGCTCGCCACCAGATCCGGGGCCGCTACGGTTTTGACGATCAAATTCCGTCCCTGCCAGAGCGTGACCGTGCCGGCGCTTTCGGGCGAGGCCAGGCACAACCGCGCGCCGGCGATCCACTCCACGTGGTCCGCGGAATCGATGCCGACGGGATTCACGTCCAACCCGGCCTGCCGGGAGGCCTGCCGGAATTCTTCGAAATCCAATTTGGAATAGGGGCCGGCGACGTCCAGATCGAGGCTCGTGCGTTCCTCTTCATCCAGCAGAATGAAGGCCGCGCTGCCGTAGATCAACAGTTCGGCGGGTGCCGCCAGCCGGCCATCCACCTGCGCGAAATATTCCAATAGCCGGTTTTTATCCATGTCGCTGTATTCTAGCCGTTCGACCGGATTAAACGAGATTTCATTTGCCGACGGCCACCCGTTTCAAGACGGCCCACAACCGTTCGGCGCTGGCGTCCCAAGTAAAGTTTTCGGCGCGGCGTTTCGCCGCCGCGACCAATTGCGCCCGTTCGGCGGGCGGCAGGGTCAGCGCCGCGCGCAGCGCCGCGGCGAAGGCCGCTTCGTCGCGCCCGTCCGCGTAGCGCACGGCGTCGCCGCCGATTTCGGGGATGGAGGCCTCCCGCGTCGCGAGCACCGGCGCGCCCGCGCGCATGGCCTCCAGCACCGGCAGGCCGAAGCCCTCGTAGAGCGACGGAAAGGCGAACCAATCCGCGTGCCGGTACAACGCGACCAGCTCGGGCCACGGCAAACCGGGATATCGCACGACGCGGCCGGCCGGAGCCGTCCGCAGCGCGGCGGCCACTTCCGGTTCGCCGAAGCGCGGTTTGCCCACCAGGACCAGGCGATGCGGAATCTCCCCTGCGATCCGGCTGAACGCCCGCACCAGCAGCCCCACGTTCTTGTGCGGATAGGTATGCGCCACGCACAGCACGTACGGCGCTCCCGCCAGATCCGCCGGCGGGGGGCCGCCCGGCGCGCCGAACGCCGGATCGGCCGCCAGCAGCGTCGTCGTCACCTTGTCCGGCGGCACGCCCAGGAACCGGACGGCTTCCGCCTTGGCGAATTCCGAAATGGCCACCACCGCGGCGGCACGGCGCGCGGCCAGCGGATAGAGCACGTCCATCGCGCGCGCGGCCAGCCAGGAGACGTCCTGCGGAAACCGCTTGTACTGCATGTCGAGGACGGAAACGACCTGCGGGCAGGCGGCGCGCGCGGGGGCGGTGTAGCCCGGCGACCAGAGCACGTCCGGGCGCGC
>RZYG01000022.1 GCA_009930415.1 Spartobacteria bacterium
GCACGCGGCAGAGCCGCATGCCACGGGGAACAGCTGGTTTGAAGTAGCGTGGGGCTCCGCCCCGCGCCGGGGAGAAAACCGCACGCGGCAGAGCCGCATGCCACGGGGAACAGCCGGTTTCGGTAGCGCGGAAAAGCGCGAGGCAGAGCCGCATGCCACGGGGAACAGCCGGTTTGAAGTAGCGTGGGGCTCCGCCCCGCGCCGGGGAGAAAACCGCACGCGGCAGAGCCGCATGCCACGGGGAACAGCTGGTTTGAAGTAGCGTGCGGCTCCGCCCCGCGCCGGGGAGAAAACCGCCCGCGGCAGAGCCGCATGCCACGGGGAACAGCCGGTTTCAGTAGCGTGGGGCTCTGCCCCGCGCAGGGAAAGGAAACGCACGCGGCAGAGCCGCATGCCACGGGGAACAGCCGGTTTCGGTAGCATTTCGGAAATTTATCGTTGCGCGACGCGGCGGCAAGCCGTATCTTGCGCCTCCGATTGATCGAGCTCCCCCGGCGCCGATTCGCAAGGCCGCCGGGGGCGTTTGTTTGGAAAAAAGAAGGCAGTTATGGCACGGACAACCCCCATTTCGAAGATCCGCAACATCGGCATCATGGCGCACATCGACGCCGGCAAGACGACCGTGTCGGAGCGCATTTTGTTCTACGCGGGCAAGACCCACAAGCTGGGCGAGGTGCACGACGGCGCCGCGACGATGGATTTCATGGTCCAGGAGCGCGAGCGCGGCATCACCATCCAGAGCGCGGCGACGACCCTGGGGTGGAAAGGCCACCTGGTCACGCTGATCGACACCCCCGGCCACGTGGACTTCACGGTCGAGGTGGAGCGTTCCCTGCGCGTGCTCGACGGCGCGGTGGCGCTGTTCTGCGCCGTGGGCGGCGTGCAGCCGCAGTCCGAAAAGGTCTGGCTGCAGTCCGAAAAGTACGAAGTGCCCAAGCTGGCCTTCGTGAACAAGATGGACCGCACCGGCGCGGACTTTTTCGGCGTCCTGGCGGAAATCCAGGGCGAATTGGGCTGCAACGCGGTGCCGGTGGTGGTGCCGATCGGCAAGGCGGAGACCTTCCAGGGGATCATCGATCTCGTGGCGATGAAGGCCATCTACTACGACGACGAGCAGAGCACCGAGTTCCGCGTGGCGGAGATTCCTCCCGAAAAGCTGGAGAAGGCCAGGAAGTGGCGCGCCAATCTCGTGGAGAAGTGCGCCGAGCAGGACGACGCCCTGATGGAGAAGTTCTTCGCGGAGGGCGACCTCTCCGAAGCGGAAATCTGGGGCATCCTGCGGAAGGCGACGATTTCCCGCCAGATCGTGCCGGTCTTCTGCGGCGCGGCGTTCAAGAACAAGGGCGTGCAGCACCTGCTCGACGGCGTGGTCAACCTGCTGCCGGCGCCCAACGAGATCCCGCCGATCATTTCCGCCGTGGCGGAGGACGGCGCGGAGCCGATCACGCGCGAGCCGACGGACGATTCCCCGTTCAGCGCGCTGGCGTTCAAGATCGTGGCCGACAAGCACGCCGGCAAGCTGACCTACGTCCGCATCTATTCCGGCACGCTGACGTCGGGCCAGAACGTGCTCAACAGCACCCTGGACAAGGGCCAGCGCATCGGGCGCATCCTGCGCATGCACGCGAACCACTCCGAGAACCTGGACACGGCCCAGACGGGCGACATCGTGGCGGTGGTGGGCCTGGCGCACACGCGCACGGGCGACACGATCTGCTCCGAGGACCATCCGATCCAGCTGATGTCGATCGAATTCCCGGCCCCGGTGGTGTCCATCTCGATCGCGCCGGAAACGACGGCGGACAACGAGAAGCTTTCGGCCGCGCTCTACAAGCTGGCGGACGAAGATCCGACCTTCACGGTGGGGTTCGACCAGGAGACGAGCGAGACGATCATTTCGGGCATGGGCGAACTGCACTTGGAAATCATCGTGGACCGTCTCAAGCGGGAGTTCAACGTGGCGGCCAAGGTGGGGCGTCCGGAAGTGGCCTACCGCGAGACGGCGACGCAGAAGATCGAAGGCCAGTACAAGCACGTCAAGCAGAGCGGCGGCCGCGGCCAGTACGCGCACGTCTGCCTGCGCCTGGAGCCGCTGAAGGCGGGCGAGGGCTTCGAGTTCGTCAACGACGTCGTCGGCGGGCGCATCCCGGCCAACTTCATCCCGTCGGTGGAAAAGGGCGTGGTCAAGGCGATGGCGAGCGGGCCCTATGCGGGCTATCCGATCGTGGACATGCGCGTGACGCTGTTCGACGGCTCGTACCACGACGTGGATTCGTCCGACTTCGCGTTCCAGGAGGCCGGCCGCGCGGGCTTCAAGGAGCTGTTCCTGAAGGCGAGCCCGATCATTCTCGAGCCGGTGATGTCCGTGGAAGTCAACACGCCCGAGGAATACATGGGCGGCGCGACGGGCAGCGTGTGCCAGCGGCGCGGGCGCATCGAGACGATGGAAGAGAAGGGCGCGCAGAAGCTGATCCGCGGCATGGTGCCCTTGGGCGAGATGTTCGGCTACGCGACGGCGCTGCGCAGCATGAGCCAAGGCCGCGCCGGCTTCACGATGCAGTTCGAGCATTACGAAGCCGTGCCGTTCTTCCTGACCGAGCAGATCATCAAGGCCCGGCGCGCCGCCAACAAGATCCGCTAGGCGGTCCGGCGCCCGCCGGACCCGCTCCGCAATCCGTTCGCATCCAAGCGGTTGCAAAACGGACAGGTAAAACGTTATTTTAACAGCAAAAACGCTTGACCCGCGATGGGGCGTTCAATTATTTTGCATACCGTCACTCAAAGGACTAATTTTGAGGACGCGGTTTAAATAAAGACAACAACAAGGAGAACAACGATGAAGAAGATCCTCGTGTTTGCGGTGGCCGCTTTGGTCGCCGGTGCCGCGTTTGCGGCGACGTACACGGACAACTCGGGCAACGCCGCCTATAGCGATGGCTGGCAGGATGCCGACAATGGCGGTTCCGGCTTCCAGGCCTGGGACATCACGACCACGGGTACGGCCGGTGCGTTCATTGGTTCGTCGGTCCAGGGCGGCATCGATCTGGGCGTGAGCTCGTTCGCCCTCTACGCCAACAGCGGCGCGGGCGCGAACGTGGACGCCGTCCGGCTCTTCGCCACCGATCTGGGCGACCTCACGGCCTTCTCGATCACCCTGGGCATGAACTGGGACTCGGGCATTTCCGGCCAGTTCAAGGGCTTCGAAGTGTTTGACGGCACGCAGGTGGTCTTCGGCCTGAACATGTCCGACAGCGCCACGATCAGCTACTATGGTCTGTCTTCCGGCACCTGGAGCTCGAACTATGGCACGACGCCCTTCACCGTCGCGTTCGCCTATGACGACGCTGCCAACACCATGACGGTCACGGGCACGGAACGCGAATTCGGCAACCCCGTCACCCAGATCAACCTGAGCAGCGTCACGGCCGACCCGACCGGGATCAAGCTGTACAGCAACGAAATGAGCACCGACACCGGCGACAACCGCCAGCTGTATTTCGACGACCTGTCGGTCACCTACGAAACCGCTCCGGTTCCGGAGCCCGCGACGATGAGCCTGCTGGGCCTCGGCGCCTTGGCGATGGTCCTCCGTCGCAAGATGAGCAAGTAATCCTTTTCAAAGGATGAACCAAAAGAGCGGCCTCCGGGCCGCTCTTTTTCGTTTGCCGCGCAAACGGGGTCGCCGTGCCGCAACCGAGCCCGCAAAGTTTTTACGTTCCACGTAAAAAGGGCTGAAAGTTTTTACGTTCCACGTAAATCCGGATCTGCGGCTCCTGGGCCGGGGCGGGGGCGTGGATGGGGAGGTCGAGGAGTTTCTTGGGCTTGGCGGCGGCGTCCTGGAGGATCTGGCCGGCGTAGACGTGGAGGGTATAGCCGTAGAATTCGCTCGGTTGGCCGGTCTCGCGGAGTTCCTGCTCGCGCAGGCCGCGGGGCACGACGTAGGTGGCGTGCAGCGGCGCGCTGCGGCGGTCGGCGAAGGGTTGGCCCAAGGCGATGGGCGACGTCGGCACGAGGGCGCGGGTGGGGCGGACGGCACCGGTCGGATCGACGTCGTAGAACGTGACGAAGACCTGGATGGCGGCGTTCTTGAAGAGCTTGGCGTCGGGCGCGAGGGCGAGCTCGGCATCCAGCACGCGCATTTCGGCGACGTCTTCGTCCGCCGGCAGTTTCTGGAGCTGGGGGGTGCCGATGCGCACCTGGCGGGGCAGGCGCCCCGATTCGGCGGCGGCGGGGGTTTGGGGAATCCGCGACTGCAGTTCCTGGAGTTCGGCGAGGCGCCGGCGCTCGCGGTCGGCCCGGAGGCGGCCGGGGGAGCCTTCGGCCGCCAAGCCCAGGACCACGCCCCAGCGCTGGTAGGCGTCGTCGAGGCGGCCGCGGGCTTCGAGCAGGCGGGCGTGTTCGACGTGGGCGGGCAGGAATCCCGGCGTGTCGTGGTGGATCTGGTTCAGGAGGCGGAAGGCGCGGGCGTAGTCGGCGAAATCGGCGGCGGCGGTCGCCTCCGCCAACGTGCGCTGGGCGGCCGCGATGGCCGGATCGGCGGCGGAGATGGGCGGGGGCTCGATCAGGGCGAAATTGGTGTCGGCGGGGGTGAAATCGGCCTGGGCCAGCAGGTCGCTGGCGGGCGAGGGCGCGGCGGCGGCGGCGTTGGTGGCGCCGCCGGGGAGCGCCGCGGGGCCGGGCGCGGTGCCGGGCAAAACGGCCACGGAGGGCGCGGCGGCCGCGGCCACGGTGCCGGTTTCGGCGGCTTTTTCGGCGGCGCGGGCGGCGCGGACTTCCTCGACGCGGGCGAGATCTTCGGCTTCCGTTTCCGGCCGGATGATGCGGCGGGGCCAATCGACGAGAAACGCCAGCAGCGCCAGCTCGACGACCACGATGGCCGCGGAAACCAGCGCGGCCATCGGCTGCAACAGCCCGTGGCTGGGCCGCAGGCGCCGGTGCGGGGCGATGATGTTCTGGAATTCGACGGCGGTCTGGCCGAACGTCAGCCGATCGCCGTGGGCGAGGCGGACTTCCGTCGCAACGGGCGCGTCGTTGATCCGGGCGGGGCGGGCGGGGCATAGGTTGGTCAGATAGACGCCCGTGCCGCGTTCGTCGAGCCGGGCGTGGCGCGGCGCCAGGTCGGGGTCGTCGGGCAGCGCCAAATGGCAATCGGGGTCGGTGCCGACCAAGGTGAGGGTCTGGCGGACGACCAGCCGTTTGCCTTGGTGGCGTCCGGATTGAATGACCAATCTATACATGCCGGCGCCAGTGTGCGGGATGGCCTGGGGAATGGCAATTCCGAATTCGGCCGGCGGGGACGCGGAATCGGGTTGCTTGGCGCGGGCGGCGGAGATAGGATGCGGGGTTGAAAATGGTTAAGGATTCATAGGGAATGGGCGCTGCGTGGATCACGGGCGTTTGCCTGCGGCCGAACCGTCTGGAATGGACGGTCTTGCGCCGCGCGAAAGAGGTCTGGGAAATCGCCGCCCAGGGCCGCGAAGACGTGGTGTCGGCCGAAGGCGACGCCGGCTGGATTCCGGCGGCCGCGCTCAAGGCGCACCTGAAGTCATTCAAGGGGCGCGTCGCCGTCGCGCTGCCGACGGAACGCGCGCTGGTGCGGGTGGCCTTGCTGCCGAGCACGGCGGCGGACGAATTGCGCGGCATGGCCGAGCTGCAGACGGACAAGTTTTCGCCGTTTCCCGTGGAAACCGTGGCGGCCGGCGCGGAAACGCTGGCCGCGGCGGAGACGTCGTCGCTCGTGGCGATGGCCGTGGTGCGCCGCGAGGACGTGGAGGCCGCGGGCGCGGCGTTCCAAAGCGCGGGGGCGCCGCCGGACGCGGTGGACGTGGAGGCGCTGGGCTGGTGGTGGGGGCTGAAGCAAAGCGGCGCGTTGCCGGCGCACGGCTCGCAACTGGCCCTGCGCGTGGAATCCTCCGGCGCGGAAATGGCGCTGGTCCGCGACGGCGAACCGCTGGCGTTCCGCGCCTTGCCCGGCGGGCCCGGCGCGGGCGACGCGGCCGCGCGCGCGGATTGGATCGCCGCCTGCGCCGAGGAACTGGCCGACGCGCTGACGGCGCTGGAAACCGAATGGGGCGGCGCCGGCGCACCGACGCTGCACGTGTTCCATGCCCCGGAATTTTCCGCGGACGACGTGGAGGCGCTGCGGCGGGCGGCGGGCCTGGACGCGGCGCTGGCGCATCCGCTGGAGGAATTGCCGTCGGTTTCGGAAGGCATCGCGCGGCGGCAGGCGGATCCGGCCCGGCCGCTGGCCTTGGATCTCGCGCCGGAAACCTGGCGCACGGCCGACGCCGAACGGCGCACGCGCCGCCGGTGGCTGCGCGCGGCCGCCGCGTTCGCCGCGGTCTGGGTGCTGGCGCTGGGCGTTTTCCTGACCTTGCTGCAGTTCCAGCGCGGCCGCCTGGCGCGCCTGGAAGCGCAGGTGGAAGCGCTCGAAGTCCCCGCGCAGGAGATTCGCCTGCTGCAGGCCAAATCGCTGGAGTTCGCGCAGTACGCGGACCGCACGCACGCGGCGCTGGAATGTCTCCGGGTCGTGGCGGGCGCGCTGCCGGACGGCGTGGACCTCACGTCGTTCGTCTATCGCAAGGGGGCCACGCTGGCGCTGCGCGGCGAGGCCGACGCGGCCGACAAGGTCTATGCGTTCATCCAGACCCTCGAGCAGGCCGCCTTGTTCCCCGAAGTGAAGTCCGAAGGCATCAGCACGCGCAATACCCCCGTGGGCACGCGGTCGCAGTTCGGCGCGACCCTGAAATTGCCCGGCGCGGGCGGGGAGGGCGAACCGTGAAAATCGCCGCGCGCGAACTGAATCTGCTCGGGCTGACGCTGGCGGTGGTCGTGCTGGCCTTGACCTATCTGGCGCTGGAACCGAAGTTCCGGGAATGGACCGAGTTCCGCGAGCGGCGCGCCGACCTGCTGGCGCGGCAGGAGCTCGCGCAGCGGCGGCTGGACAGCCGCCCGGACGTCGAGGCGCGGCTGGAGGAATTCCGCCGCGGCCTGCCCGTCTTCGCCGCCGGCAAGAAGGCGGAGGCCGAACTGCTCCAGGCGCTGGAGAAGACCGCGGGCCAGCACGAGCTGCGGTTGACGCGCCGGGAGGCGGACGCCGAGCGGCAGGCCGGGGATCTCTACGAGACGGCCATCACCTGCTACTGGGAAGGGGATCTGGGCGCGCTGGTGAATTTCCTCTATGCCCAGCAGGCGCAGGGCGCGGTGTCGGACGTGCGCCAGCTCTCCGTGCAGCCCGTCGCCGGCCGCGACGTGCCCCCCGGCCACCTCAAGGGCACCTTCACGATCGATTTCGCCTATCGCCGGCAAGCCGGCCAACCGGAAACCCAACCCGAACCCGAACCGGCCGCGGCGCCGGCGGAACCGGGCCAACCCTAACGGAACCGAGCATGACGCCCATCCGCCAGAATTCCTTCTTCCGCGGCACGACTTGGCTGCTGGCCGCCGCCTTCCTGCTGGCCTCGCTGCCGGCCGGCGCGTTCGCGCAGGACGCGCCGCCGGTCGATGAGCGCGCCCGCGAGCGCATCGCCCAGTTCCGCGCGGCCCGCGCGGCCCCGCCGCCGGCCCCCGCCGAGGGCGGGGAAGCGCCGGCGGTTTCCGCCGCGCCCGCGGGCCCGGGCGAATCCAGCCTGGAAACCACCACGGCGGCCGACGGCGAGACGCTCTACCAGCTCAAGCTGAGCAACGCGTCGCTGGACGTGCTGCTGGACGAATACTACGCGCCGCTGACGGGCCGCACCATGATCAAGGCGCCCGGCGTCGCCGGCACGTTCAATTTCAAGGCGCGCGAAAAACTCACCAAGGCCGAAATGATCCAGGCCATGGACAGCCTGCTGTCCATGAACAACCTCGCCCTCGTGCCGCTGGGCGAGCGCTTCTACCGCGTCGTGCAGATCGACAAGGCGCCCACCGAGGGCCTCGCGATCCAGCGGGACGGCCTCGCGGCGGGCCCCGAGAGCGATGCGCTCGTCAGCCAGTTGATCGCCTTGAAATACCTGGAGATGGAAGACGCCAACACCATCGTCCAGAGCATGCTCCACGGGTTCGGCAAGGTCCAGCGCTTCGACCGCATCAGCAGCCTGCTGGTGACCGAAACCGCCACCAACCTCCGGCGCATCCACGAAATCCTCGAACTGGTGGACCAGCCGACGGAACTGAAGGTGGAAACCCGCGTCTACGAAATCAAGCACGCGAAGGCGTCCGAAATCGCCGCGCGCCTGAACGAACTCGTCAGCGACAGCCAGACGGAGAAGAAGGAAGAAGTCGCCCAGGTCGCGCAACCGCCCACGGCGCTCCGCCGTCCGGCCGGCATGATCCGCGCCCGCCAGCCCGCGCCGGAACCCGCCGCGCCCGACACCGCCGCCGCGCTCGAAGCCGCCATGGCCGAAAAGGGCATCCTGTCGGGCAAGGTCAAGGTGCTGGCCGACGAACGCACCAACATCATCATCGTCATCTCGCGCCCCTCGAACTTCACGTTCTTCGACAAGATCGTCGCCGTGCTCGACCGGCCCGTGGATCCGGAAGTCGTCGTGCAGGTCGTCGCGCTGGAATTCGCCGACGCCGAGGAAATGGCCGGCCTGCTCAACGACTTCATCGGCGCGGCCAAGTCCGAAAGCGAGACCGCCGCGCCGGCGGCCGGCGCCACCGTCGGCACCGACGGCCGCGCGCGGGCGCTGGAAGATTTCGTCCGGGCGCGCGCCGCCGCCGCGGACCGCGTGCGGCAGGCCGCCGGCGAGGAAGCCGCCAGCAAGATCGGCCAGCTCTCGGCCAACACGAAGATTTTGGCGGACAAGCGCACCAACACGCTGCTGCTGATGGGCACCAAGGGCGACATCGCCGCGCTGCAGGAGATCGTCAAGAAGGTGGACATCATGCTCGCGCAGGTGCTGATCGAGGCGGTCATCCTCGAGGTCAACCTGAACAACAACGTGGCCTACGGCGTCAACTGGCTGCAGAAGTCCATGACGGCCTACAGCCAGCGGATCGCGGGCGCCAACGGCGGCGTCAGCCTGCGCGAGCCGATCGCCTCCTGGGGCGGCGCGTTCGGCAACCAGAACTTCGGCAACGCGGCCGGCGACGCCATCACCCGGGCCTCGGCCGACGCGCTCAGCTCGGGCCTGAGCTATTTCTTCACCTTCGCGGACCTGAACATCGACATGGTGCTCGACATGGTCGCCTCCTCGGGCGAAGGCCGCGTGCTGGCCACGCCGGTCATCCTGACGACCGACAACACGGAAGCCGACATCATGAGCGGCCAGCAGATCCCCATCCGCACCGGCGACACGGAAAGCGGCGGGACCTACCGGTCCGACTACGAATACAAGGACGTCGGCATCCAGCTGAAGGTCAAGCCGCGCATCAATCCCTCGCGCTACGTCACGCTGGACATCACCCAGTCCGCGGACACGCTGGGCGACCCGGTCGACGTCGGCAACAACAGCAAGATGTACGCGATCAACAAGCGCGAGATGACCGCGTCGATCTCCGTGCCCAGCCGCTCGACGATCGTGCTCGGCGGCCTCGTGCAGACGGACTACCAGAACCTCAACACCCGCGTGCCCATCCTCGGCAGCATCCCGGTGCTCGGCGCGCTGTTCCGCAGCGAGGACACCACGCGCAAGCGCACGGAACTGCTCGTGCTGATCACGCCCTACGTCCTGATGACGCCGGGCGAGGCGCGCGAGGAAACCGAACGCCTGCACCGCGCGTCCAACGTCGCCGCGGAAGACTGGTACCGCGGCTGGTCGGACAGCGCCCTGGCGCCGTTCTCGCCCCAGAAGCTCCGCGAACTGGAACTGGAAAAGAAAGGCGCGGCCCCCGAAGCGCGCCGCGGCCGCGTCCAGATCCCGGATGCCCCCGATTCCGCGCCGCCCGTCGCGTTGATCGGGTCGGCCCCCGCCCGGGAATCCGCCGCCGGCGAACCGCCTGCGGGCGCCTCCGCGGCCCCCGCCGAGGCGTCGTCCGCGCCGCTGCCGCCTCCGGAAGAGCCGACGCCGTCCGCGCCGTTTGCCTTCGATCCGGCCGTGCCCGCCGAACCCGCCGCGCCGCCCGCCCCCGCGGCCGAAAAACCCGCCAAGAAATCCCGCCGCAAAACCAAGGCGGCGGAAGAAGCCAAGCCCTCGATGTTTGCCGCGCCCGACGCGGCGTCCGCACCCGCAGCCAACGGAGACACCCCATGAGCGAAGACCCCACCCAGATCATCGACACCTCGGAAGTCCGCGAAGGCGACATCCTCTTCGATTGTCCCTACTGCGGGAAAAATCTCGCCATCGAGGCGGCCGGCGCCGGCTTGATGGTCCCCTGCGTCGGCTGCGGCAAGGCCGTGCAAGTGCCGATTCCCGACGCCGCCACCCCGGAAGCGCCCGTCGCGACCGTTCCGCGGCCGGTGATCCTCGACGGCGAAGATCCCCGGGAAACCATCCGCCAGCTCGACGAAGCCCTCGCCATGGCCAACCAGCAGATCGACCGCCTGACGGCCGAAAAAGAAGCCCTGCAGGAACGCCGCGCGTTTCTCGAGCAGATCCGCGTGACCGGCGCCGCCCGCCAGGAACGGATCGCCGCCGAACTCGCGACCGTCCAGGACGCGCTGGACCGCGCGCTGGTCCTGTTGGCCGAAATCCGGGCCGAGAAGCCCGTATAGGGCATGGCCACCGCCGCTTCCAGCCGGTGGGCGTCGCTCCTCGAAGCGACGGGGCTGTTCACCCCGCCGCAGATCGAGGAGCTGTCCATCAAGCAGCGGGAAAACGACGGCGTGCTGACCGCCACCGTCGTCGCGCTGGAATATGCCCGCGAAGACGTCTTCCTGCCCGCGCTGGCCAAGGCCATGGGCGTGCCGTTCCTGCGGGTCGGCGACCAGCCCATTCCCGGCGAAATCCTCGAAAAGGTGCCCACCAAGGCCGTTTTCCAGTACAACGTGGTGCCCGTCGGCATCGAGAACGGCACCCTGCGCGTCGCCACCAGCGAGCCCTTCCGGCCCGGCCTCGCCGATTCCCTGCGCCTCGCCTCCGGCCTGCGCGTCAAGTTCGCGCTCGCGCCCGCCGGCGACGTCGAGAAGGCCGCCAAGAAATTCTACGGCGTCGGCGCCGACACCCTCGACCGCCTCATCGCGGACAACCAGATCGACCTCGATCAGGACGCAGGCCTCTCCGTCGGCGACCTCAGCAACCTCGATCAGGAAGCCAGCGTCGTCAAGTTCGTCAACCAGGTCATCTGGGAATGCCATCACGACCGCGGCACCGACATCCACATCGAGCCGCTGGAAAACGACCTGCGCATCCGCTACCGGATCGACGGCGTGCTGCATCCCACGCCGCTGCCGCCGCAGATGAAGCGCTTCCAGTCCGCCATCATCAGCCGCATCAAGGTCATGGCCGGCATGGACATCGCCGAGAAGCGCCTCCCGCAGGACGGCCGCATCAGCCTCAAGGTCAAGGGCGAAGAAATCGACGTCCGCGTCTCCACCATGCCCACCGTCTATGGCGAAAGCGTCAGCCTGCGCCTCCTGATGCGCTCCAGCGGCATGTACGGCATGGACAAGCTGGGCCTGTTCCCGGACGACGCGGAAATCCTGCACCGCCTGATCCGCCGCCCGCACGGCATCCTGCTCGTCACCGGCCCGACCGGTTCCGGCAAATCCACCAGCCTCTACGCCTGGCTCCACACCATCAACTCCGTCGACAAGCGCATCCTCACGGTCGAGGACCCGATCGAATACGAGATGGCCGGCATCAACCAGATCCAGATGAAGCCGGAAATCGGCCTGACCTTCGCCGTCGGCCTCCGGCACATCCTGCGCCAGGATCCCGACGTCATCATGGTCGGCGAAATCCGCGACCAGGAAACGGCCGACATCGCCATCCGCGCCGCGCTGACGGGCCATCTGGTGTTCAGCACGCTGCACACGAACGATTCCGCCGGCGGCGTGACGCGCCTGGTGGACATGGGCATCGAGCCGTTCCTCGTCGCCAGTTCGGTCGAGGCGCTCGTGGCCCAGCGCCTCGTCCGCCGCCTGTGCCCCAAGTGCAAGAAACCCTGGACCGTGGACATGCCGTTCCTCGAGAGCCTCGGGTTCCCCATTTCCAAGCTGCTGTCCGGCACGATCTGCGAGCCCGTCGGCTGCGAGGATTGCCGCGGCACCGGCTACGCCGGCCGGACCGGCATCTATGAAATCCTCCTGGTGACCGATCCCATCCGCCAGATGATCGTCGAGCGCCGGTCCTCCGCGGACATCAAGATCCACGCCTTGGAGCACGGCATGCACACGCTGCGCATGGACGGCTGGCGCAAGGTGCTCGCCGGCATGACCACCCTGGAAGAAGTGATCCGCGTGACCTCGGAGGACGAGGCCTAGCGCGGCGGCGCCGCGCGGTCCCGGAAACACGATGGCGCAATTCCGCTACGTCGCCAAGAACCGCACCGGCGAGCGCCAGGAGGGTACGCTCGAAGCCCCCGACAAGCGCACGCTGATGCTCCAGCTCGGTCGGCTCGGCTTCGTGCCCATCTCGGTGGCGGAGACGTCCGCGAAAGACAAGGCGTCCGCCGCGGAGAAACCCAAGGGCGCCGCCCGCCCGCCCGCCAAGGCGCCCGCGCCGCCGGCCCCATCCGGCGGTTCCGCGCCGGCCGGTTCCGCCCGCAAGTGGTTCCGCTTCGAAAAATCCATCCGCGGCCGCGTCCGCATGAAGATGGGCGAGCTCCTGCTGTTCACCAGCGAACTGTCCGATCTGCTGGCCTCCGGCATGACGCTGGGTTCCGCGCTGCACGCGCTGGCCCAGCGCGGGACCGGCAAGCCCCAGGACGTCATCGTGACCAACCTGCGCGACGAAGTCGTCGCGGGTTCGAGTTTGTCCGGCGCCCTGTCCAAATGGCCCGACAGCTTTCCGGGGCTCTACGTCAGCATGGTCAAGGCCGGCGAGGCCAGCGGCCAGCTGCCCGGCGTGCTGGAGCGGCTCGTCAAGCACTACGAGCGGGCCTTGGCCGCGCGCGAAAAAGTCGCCACGGCGATGGTCTATCCCCTCATCGTGACGCTGGTCGGCTTCGGCGCGATGATTTTCATGATGATTTTCGTCATTCCGCGCTTTTCCGCCATGTTCGAGGAACTCGGCGGCACGCTGCCGCTGCCGACCCGCATCCTCATCGGCCTGAGCAAGGGCCTGCTGAAGTACGGCTGGGCGCTGGCGATCGGCGCGGTCTTCGGGATCGCGGCGCTGCGGCGTCTCCTCAAGACGCCCGCCGGGCGCGACTGGAAAGATCGCGCGCTGCTGCGCCTCCCGGTGGCCGGCCACATCGTCCGCGCCAATGCCTTCGCCAACTTCGCCCATACCCTCGGCACCCTGCTGGCCAACGGCGTCCAGGTGCTCCAGGCCCTCGCCATCGTCGAGCACACCGTGGACAATTCCGTCATCGCCAAGGCCATTCGCGGCGCGAAGGACCGCGTCACCGACGGCTCCACCATTTCGCGGCCGCTGTCGCAGGACGGCGTCTTTCCCCGGCTGCTGACCGACATGCTCGCCATCGGCGAGGAGTCCGGCGACATGGCCGGCGCCCTCGAACACATCGGCCGGCGCTACGACAACGAACTCGACCGCGCCGTCAAGGTGTTCACCACCATCCTCGAACCGCTCATGATGCTCCTGATCGCCGTCGGCGTCGGATTCGTCGCCATCAGCATGCTGATGGCCGTCTTCGAACTCACCAGCGGCCTCAACACCTGACCGCGCGGCCGCGACGATCCATTCCACCCGTCCCGAGTTCAACACTTCCCCGTGAACTATCACTTATAATTATAAGTGATAGTGAAACAGTCATATCTTCCTGAAAACATTGGATATTCCATTCCAGACGCGATTATCACATATAATTATAAGTGATACTCGCAGCGAAGAGGGATTGGAAGGGGAACGGAGGGATCTGTTCCGGGATGGCGCCCGATGGTGGATGCGCCCCTGTTCGAGGCCTGTTTGAGGCCTGGATTACTCCGGACTTGTTTTGGCGCAAGCGCTGCGGCATCCTCGCCGCCTAGGATGCAATCGTACCGGTATCTGGTCGTCGCGACTTCCATCGACCGCCCCCATCTGGCCCTGTTCGCGGCCATGCGGGACGCGGGCGTCGCCGTCCGCATCCGGTTCGATCCGGCCAGCCCCCGCCGCGAGGCCATCCTGCGCGAATTTCCGGACGCCGGCTTTCTGCCCGTGCGCAACCGCCTGGATTGGAAAGCCGCGCGCGCGCTGCGCCGGATGCTCGTCGCCGATCCGCCCGACCTGCTCTACGCGCCCGACAACCGGCCCCTGTCGATTTCCCTGATGGCCGCCCGCGGCCTGCCCGTGAAAGTCATCGCCTACCGCGGCACGGTCGGCCACCTCAGCCGCTGGGATCCCGCCTCCTGGCTGACCTATCTGCATCCGCGCCTTGCGCAGATCGTGTGCGTGTCGGATGCGGTCGAAAGCTATCTGCGCGACGACATCCGGATTCCGCAGGAGCGGTTGACCCGCATCTACAAGGGCCACGATCCGGCGTGGTACGACGGTCCGCCCGAACGCGTCGCGACGTGCGCGGAGCTGGGCCTGCCCGCCGATGCGCCGGTCATCGGCTTCGTCGGCCGCATGCGGCCGGTCAAGGGCGTGGACGTCCTGATCCGGGCGCTGGACGCGCTGCCCGCCTCGGCGCATCTGCTGCTGGTGGGGGAAGTGGCCGATCCCGATTTGGAGCGCCTCGCCGCGGAAACGCCGGAACGCCGTGCCCGCATCCATTTCGCCGGACCTTCGACGAACGTGCTCGGCCTGCTTGACCTGTGCGACGTGTTCGTCATGCCGTCGGTCTCCCGCGAAGGCCTGCCGCGCGCCGCGATCGAGGCCATGTGCCGGCGCCGGCCCGTCGTGGCCAGCGCCGTCGGCGGCTTGCCGGAACTGCTGGACCATGGAAATTGCGGCCTCGTCGTGCCGCCGCGCGATCCTGCCGCGCTCGCCGCCGCGCTCCGCCGGTTGCTGGACGATCCCGATCTCCGTCGGCGCTTGGGCGAAGCCGGCCGGAAACAGATCGAGACGAATTTCCACGTGCGCGAAACCTTGCGCCGGACGCTCGAATTGCATCGGTCGCTGCTGGGGCGGCCGGCGAACTCATGAATTCGCTCCATCCAGAACCGCGCCGAATCGTGCCGCTGGATGCCGCCGGCTGGCGCTGGGCGGCCGGGCGAACTGCGCCCGTGGAATTCGCTGCGGGAACGCCGGTGACCTTGCCCCATTGCTGGAACGCCGCGGACGAATACGTCTCCGGCCGCGAACTGCGGCGCGGCTGGGCAACCTATTGGCTGGACTTCGATTCTCCGGCGGCGGAACCGGACCGCGACGTCCGCCTGCGCTGCGGCGGTTTCTACGGCGTCGGCCGCGCTTGGCTCAACGGCCGGTCCATCGGCCGCTTCAACGGCGACTATCTGGGGTTCGATCTGGACGTCGCGGGGGCGCTGAGCGCCGGTGCCAACCGGCTCGTGATCCAGGTGTCCAACCGCTATTCCCGCGCGGTCCTGCCCGGCATCCGCGATCCCGATTTCCATCTCTACGGCGGGTTGGGCGGCGGCCTGCATCTGGCCGTTTTGCCGCGCGTGCGGCTGTCGCGGGGCGAGTGCCGGGCGACGCTGGAAGACGCCGCGACCGGCGCCGTTTGCATCGAAGTGGGGTTGACGAACCGCGACGGTCCCTGCACGGCGTTGTCCCTGCACGTCGCCGTCCGGGATCCGGCGGGCCGGACCGTGGCCGAACCGGCGGCGGTGGACGTGGCTTTGCCGCCCGACGAAAACGCGCGGCGGGAAATTCGCTGCGAGCTTCCTGCGCCGCAACTTTGGAATCCGGAAACGCCCGTCCTGTACGAAGCGGAAGCCACGCTGCGTTGCGGCGCGGAAGTCGTCGACCGGATTTCCTGGACGTTCGGCTTGCGCACGGCGGAATTCGATCCGCAGCGGGGATTCGTTTTGAACGGGCAGCCGCTGATTTTGCGCGGCGTGAACCGGCACGAAAATCTGCCAGGCTTCGGGTTCGCGCTGCCGCCGGCGCTGCACGCCGAAGACGCCCGGCTCATCAAGGAACTGGGCTTCAATTTCGTGCGCCTGGCGCACTATCCCCAGTCGCCGGCGTTCCTCGACGCGTGCGACCGGCTCGGGTTGCTGGTCTATGCGGAACTGTGTTCGTGGAAGAGCGTCGCCGGCGGCTGTTGGCTGCGCGCCGCCGAAACCCAGCTCGCGCGGATGATCCGCCGCGACCGGCACCATCCCGCGATCATCCTGTGGGGGCTGGGCAACGAAGGCCGCCATCGCGGCGCCTATTTGCGGTTGCGGGCGCTGGCCCGCGAACTGGATCCGTCGCGACCGACCATCTACGCGGAAAACCACGCGCGCCGCGCGCGCCGGAAGAACACGGCCGGTCTGACCGACGTGTGGGGGCTCAACTACGAATTCGAGGAGCTGGATTTCGCCCGGTCGGCCGCGCCGACTGGCTGCGCGCTGGTGTCCGAATGCGCCAATCTGCCCTACGCCCGGCGCGGACATTGGGCGGCGGAAGCCCAGCAAGCCGCCTTGATGCGCGAAGCCGCGCGGCGAACCGAAGCCGCCGGTCCGGGGGTGGCCGGCTGGACGTTGTGGAGTTTCGCGGACTACGCCACGCCGCGGCGGCAGCGCTGGTTCCGCGAGTGCGGCGTCGTGGACGGCTGGCGCGCGCCCAAACTGGCGGCGGACTGGGCGCGGGCCCGGCATGCCGCGGCCCCGTTCCTGAGCGTGCGCGGCGACTGGTCGTTCGGCGCGGGTCTCCGCCGCCGCCTGTACGTGGCGACCAATGCCCGCGAAGTCCGCATGATCCGCGCCGACGGCGCGAGCGAACTCCTTGCGGTGCCGGAGCCGGGCTGGATCGAAACGGACCTCGAGTTCGACGGCGGCCCGCTTCGCTTCGTCGGCGACGGCGTCGCCGCGATGTTAGAACCGTGGAGCGAGCCGACCGGTTTTTCCGTGGAAACCAGTCTGCTGGCGCCGAATCTGTTCCGGTGTCGGCTGCAGATCTTGGACGAGCGCGGCGCCCGGGTGCAGGGGTTCGAGGGCGAGGCGTTGGTCCGTTTGCCGGCCGGCGCACGGGCCTCGCTGATTGCCGGCGAGGCGGCGCCGGTGCATGCGGGCCAGGCGACGTTCTACGTCGAAACGGCCGGCGCAGGTACGGACGTTTCTCTGGAATGCCGCGTGGCCGGGTGCGGACAGCAATCCATCCGCTTGCCGACCGGGGAGGGGCGGCCATGAACGTGCGCGTGGCCCATCTGCACGCCAACCGCAACTGGGGCGGGGGCGAAAACCAGTTGCTGGCGCTGGCGCGGCGGCTGCATGCGCGCGGAATTTTCACGGTGCTAGTCACGCCGGCGGACGGCGCGCTCTATCCGCTCGCGCGGCGCGCGGGCCTCCGGACGCTCGCGTTTCCGGACGGCTCCGCCGCGCGTCGCCAGCTGGCGTTGGATCTGGAGGAATTCTCCCTGACCCATCTGAATGCGCACGATTCGGATTCCACCTCGCTCGGACTGGTTTTGCGGCGGAAGCTGGGGATTCCGCTCGTCCTGACGCGGCGAATCGCGTCGCCCCTGCGGCGCAATCCGCTGTCGCGCTGGAAATATTCCCCGCGCCGGTTGGACGGCGTGATCGCCGTGTCGGAGACCGTGCGCGCCGTCCTGGTCCGCGGCGGCTATCCCGCCGCGCGGATCCAGGTCGTCGGCGACGGCATCGACGTCGCGGCCCTGGCGCGGATTCCGGCCGAACCGGAATTCCGCGCGCCCTACGGCGGCGATTTCGTCGTGGGGGGACTGGGCAGCCTGACGCCCAAGAAAAACTGGATGCTGATGGTGCGCGCGGCGGAAATCCTCGCGCGGGAATCGTTCCCGGTTCGGTGGCTGCTGGCGGGGGATGGCCCGGACCGCGCCGAACTGGAAGCGGCCATCCGGCGCGCGGGCTTGGCGGACCGTTTCCATTTGCTGGGTTTCCGGGCCGATGCCGCGCGGCTGTTGCGGCAGCTCGACGCGCTGTGCTTTCCGTCCCGCATGGAAGGCGCGTCGGTGGCCGTCCGCGAAGCGATGGCGCTGGGCGTGCCGGTCGTCGCGGCCGATGCGCCGGGCGTGGTGGAATCGCTGGCGGGGCACGGCTGGACGTCCGGCGCCGACGATCCGCAGGCGTTGGCTGACCATGTCCGCCAGGCGCTGACCGATGTCGCGCTGCGGCAGGCGCGCGTCGAAGCGGCGCGCCGCCATGCGCAAGCGCAGTACGACTACGAAACGACGGTGGCGGGCACCTTGGCGGCCTACGCCGCGATCGAGGGCCGGCGATGAAGCTGTTCGACACGCATGCGCATTTCGACCCGTTCGCGGCGGAGGGGACCGTCGCGCAAGTGTTGCAACGGGCTGCGGCGGCGGGCGTGGAACGGATGTGCGCCGTCGGCAGTTCGGAAGCCTCGAACGAGCTCGTCGTGCGGCTGGCGCGGGAGCATCTGGCCGCGCTGGTGGCGGCGGTGGGCTACGACCGCGACCAGCTCGAGAAACCGCGCGACATGGAAAAATTGGCGGCGCTGGCGGCGGATCCGGCCGTGGTCGCGGTGGGGGAGATCGGGCTCGACTACTACTATTCGGCGGAGACCGCGCCGGCCCAGCGCGCGCTGTTCGGGCAGATGCTGGAATTCGCCGCGGCGCGCAAGCGGCCCGTGATCGTCCACAGCCGCTATGCCGACGACGACACCATCGACCTGCTCGGCGAATTTTCCACACTGTGGAAAAAATCGTTTTCAGCCCCCCATGGCCTTGCGCCGCAGCCGGATTTAGACCCCCATGGCCTTGCGCCATGGGTGAATCAGTTCGGTGAGGACGCGTTGGCTAACGCGTCAACTCGTTCACCCACCGCACAAGGCGGTGGGGGTCCGATGATCCCCCCCCCCGGCATCCTGCACTGTTTCACGGGCGACGCGGCGTTCGCGGAAGAACTGCTGGCGCTGGGGTTCTTCATCAGTTTCAGCGGCATCGTCAGTTTCAACAACGCGGGGCCGTTGCGGGAGGTGGCGAAACTCATCCCGGAAGACCGCCTGCTGATCGAGACGGATTGTCCCTATTTGACACCCAAGCCGTTTCGCGGGAAAGTAAACGAACCGGCGTTCGTGGCGCGCGTGGCCGAGGTTTTGGCCGAGGCGCGCGGCGTGGACGCCGCGGCGCTCGCGGAAACGACCTGCGCGAACGCCCGGCGGATTTTCCAATTGGAAGGATGAACATGGACGAGAGCAAGAAGCGGTGCGCGATCGGCGTGGATTTCGGCGGGACCTACGTGAAGATGGCGCGCGTGGACGAGCGCGGCGCGATCGGCGCGCGGGCGAGCTTCAGCACGGCGGGCCTGAAGGGCGTGCCCGGCTGGCTGGACGAAGTGGAACGGCACGTCGGCGCGCTGCTGGCGGACATGCCGCGCGACGCGGAATGGGCCGGCATCGGCGTGGGCGTGCCGGGCTTCGTGGACTACGCCAAGGGTTTCGTCCACGACCTGACCAACGTGCCCGGCTGGACGGCGGTGCCGCTGGCGGAATTGCTTTCCAAGCGCTTCGGCAAGGTCGCGCGCGTGGACAACGACGTCAACGCCATGGCGGTGGGCGAATGCACCTACGGCGCGGGCCAGGCCTACCAGCACGCCGTGTTCCTGACCCTCGGCACGGGCGTGGGCGGCGGACTGCTCATCAACAACAACCTCTATCGCGGCGCCTACTCGATGGCCGGCGAAATCGGCCACGTCTCCATCGACATGAACGGCATCGTGGCGCCCATGGGCAAAGGCGGCGTGGAGCAGTACGTCGGCAACAAGCGCATCGTCGAACGCGCCCTGCGCGAAATCGATGCGGGCCGCCCGAGTTCCATCCTGGAGCGGGCGGGCGGCAAGCGCGAGGCCGTCAGTCCCAAGATCATCTGCGAGGCCGCCGAAGCCGGCGACGAATTGGCCAAGGAAATCTTCGATTTCACGGCCGATTGCCTCGCCACGATGATGGCCTCGGTGGCCTACCTGCTGCAGCCGCAGGCGTTCATCGTCGGCGGCGGCGTAGCGGCGGCGGGGCCGGTCCTGTTCGATCCGCTCCGCCGGCATCTGAACGAACGGCTGAGCCCGTATTTCGCCGAGCGGCTCGTGCTCAAGCGCGCGGAACTGGGCAACGACGCCGGCGTGATCGGTTCGGCCACGCTGACGTTCCTGGAATGACGTGAACCGGTTCGGAAAGCACAAGCGGGTCGGGCTGGCGCTGGGCAGCGGCGGCGCGCGCGGCTGGGCCCATCTGGGCGTGCTGCAGGCGCTCCGCGAAAAGGGCATCGCGGTCGAATACGTTGCCGGCACCAGCATGGGCGCGGTGGTCGGCGCGTTTCTCGCGGCGCGGCGCGAGGAGGTTTTGCGCGAGTTGGCGCAGAATCTGGACTGGAAACGCCTGCGGCCCTTTTTCTGGGAAGTGTCGCTGTCGCGCTCGGGACTGACGGACGGCCGCAAGCTGCTGGAAGAATTCCGGACGATGCTGGGGCTGCGGGAGTTCCGCGAACTGGAGTTGCCGTTCCGCGCGGTGGCCACGGATTTGGACACCGGCGGGGAAGCCGTCCTGGGCTCCGGCAACCTGTTGCAGGCGGTGCGCGCCAGCATATCCATTCCGGGCCTGTTCTCGCCGGTGCAGATCGGCAAGCGCTTGCTGGTGGATGGCGGGTTGGTCAATCCGGTTCCGGTGAGCGTGGCCCGGGAGATGGGGGCGCACGTGGTCATCGCCGTGGACGTGTCGCAGGGCATCGTGACGGACAAGAAGCCCGAATCCCGGAAGAGCAAAGGCCCCAAAATCGCGCGCGGTCCCTTGCTCCTGCCCAAGCCGGCGGCCGCGGAAGAAAATGGCGGCGCCATGCGGTTGCTGGACGATTTTTTCGCGGAAATCGAAAAGAAAGTGAACCGCCTGCGCGCGGCCGCCGCCGACGCCGCGGCGCGGCCGGCGGTGGCGGACGTCCTGGTGCAATCGGTGCGGATCGCCGAAGCGAGCATCGCCTTGGCGCGGCGCCAGGCCGAGCCGCCGGATATCCTCATCGAGCCGCAAGTGGGCGGCATCGGCACGCTGGAATTCCATCGCGCCAAAGAAGCCCTCGCCGCCGGCTACGCCGCGGCGATGCAGGCGCTCGACTGAAAACGCAAAACGCCCCGCGCGCCGGAACGGCGGGCGGGGCGGGGCGTCGGAAGCCGGGAAAAACTACTTCGCGGCGGCCTTGCGCAGCATCGCGGCGGCGCGGCCTTTTTTCCGGACGGAGCTGTTCTTCTTGATGATGCCGTGCTTGACGGCCTTGTCCAGGGTCGAACAGTAGGTGCTGTAGGCCGCGGCGGTCTTGGGCGCCTCGCTGGCCGCCAGCGCGGTCAGCAGGCTCTTGCGCAGGGTCTTGAGCTGCGACTTGGCCTCGGCATTGCGTTTCCGGGACTTTTCGGACGTTTTGGCGCGCTTGGCGGCGCTCTTGATGTTGGGCATGGTCTGGACTCCTCTTCCAATTCAAAAAGTCCGGCCAGTGTAGCGGGGGGGCGGGGGATGTCAATGGTTTTCCGGCCGGAGAAACGATTGTGGGCGCAAGACGGATTTCGGGCTCTGAATCGTAGGGGCCGAGCTTGCTCGGACCGGGTTTGGAGAAATTGGGGAACAGCTGCGGTCTCAGCAAGCTGAGCCCC
>RZYG01000192.1 GCA_009930415.1 Spartobacteria bacterium
AGTTGGCCACGTGGACCGCGTTGCTGACGTTGAACGCCACGCAATTGGAAATGCCCAGGTGCGTCCCGGCGTTGAGATAGAACCCGACGTTGGCCACGCCGATGGCCATCCATTCCGCCGACGCGCCGTAGCAGTTGTTGAACGCCACCGCGTAGCCGGCCGTGTTCGACACGGCGATGTTGCGGAGCCGGAGGCCGACGGCGTAATCCGCCTGGATGCCGACGCTCCCGAAATTGCGCACCAGCACCGTCCCGTTCACCAGGGAATTGGTGCTGCCCTGGAAGACGACCGGGTTGGTGGCCAGCGTCCCGGCCGAATCCGCCTGCGTGATCCGCCACGGCACGCTCGGCCGATAGACGCCCGTGTCGATATAGACGACGTCGCCGCCCTCCAGATCGTACTTCGCCAGCAGCGCGTTGAGATCCAGCAGCGGCGAATTCGACGCCACGCCGGTGTTGTTGGCGCTGCCTGCCGCCGAGCAGTAGACGTCGCCGACGATGCTGTCGTCGTTGACGTAGAAGTGGAACACGTCGTTGCGCACGGCGAAAAAGTCGGTGCTCTGCGCCGTGCTGCCGTCCGAGCCCTCGAGCCGGAGATAGCCTTGGACCGACTGCTCGCTCAACGTCGAATCCCAGATCCAGACGTTGTCCGCCGCAGCCACGCCGGTGGCCAGATTGGTCCAGGTCAGGCCGCCGTCGGCCGAATAGAAGATCGAAACCGTCCCGCCGTTGGTGATGGCGCCGCGGGAATTCCACAGGATTTCCACGGCGGTGCCGGAAGCCCGGCCGCCGTCGTTGAAGCTGATCAGGGTCAGCGCGCCGTTGGTCGGCGTCTGCGAAGCCTCCGCCGTATTTCCGTAGCGGCCGAGATTGACGCGGCCGCCGTTGTCGTCCGGTTCGGTGCAGGCCAAAAGCGGATCGCCGGCGTCGATCAGCGGCGACGACGCGGCGTCGGTCGTCCACGAAGCGGTGGCCGGCACCCAGCGCCCGCCTTGGCTCTGCAGGCGGAAATTGCCGTTGCGGGCATCCGCGAACCGCGGATCGTGCGACAGGCTGTGGCCGTCCTGGCCGAATTCGCTGCTGGCCCACGTCCCCACCGAATCGAATTCGCGGCCGAACCCGCCCACGTACGACAGGGCCGCCAAGGCGCCGTTTTCCAGAAAATAGGAGTTGTAGTCGGCAAACACGTTGCCGCGGATTTCCAGCGCCGGTTTTCGGACGCCGAACGCCCCCAGCACGGAATTGCTGACCGTCACGAACGCGAAGTTGTAGTTCGTCGAGCCGCCAGTCAGTGGAATGTTGCGGGACAGCACCTGGGCCGCGCCGTTCGACCAGAGCGTGCCGAATTCGATCCGGGTGTTGTACGACGCAATGCTGCTGATGCCGTTGGTGGCGGCGTAGGCCACGAGGACGTTTCGCAGCGCCGTGTTGGAGCAATACTGGACGTTCACGCCGTCGCCGTTGCCGCCCAGAACGTCCATCCGTTCCACCCGGAGGCCGTCCGTAGACAGCGCGGAGACGGCGGCGCCGGCCGGCGCTTCGAACCGCAGATCCTGCAGATGGATGCCCCGGGCATTGTCCAGCCGGATGCCGGCGCCGAGGAAACGCGTGCCGGCGGCCGCCGGACTGCCCCGGATGACGATCGGTTCGGCGTCCGTGCCGCTGTCCAGATAGTCGATTTCGACGGCGGATCCGCCGACGTAGTCGCCCGTATCGATCCAGACCTCGTCGCCCGGTTCCAGATCGTAGCGCGCCAAGACGGCGGCCAGCGTCGGCAAGGGCGAATCCGGCGCCAGCCCGGTGTTCTCCGCCGCGCCTGCGGCCGAGGTGAACACGTCGTTGGAGGTCGAGGCGTCGTTCACGTAGAAAACCAGATTGGTGTTGTGGACGGTGAAATCGCGTTCGCCCGCGGCCACCCAACCGATGGTTTCGCGGCACTGCACGCGCCAGCGGAAAGTCGGCAGCGAGGGCTGGAGCGTGGTGTCCCAATCGTACGCGCCCTCCCGGGCGGGCACGGTCACCCCGAGGGCTTCGAAGTTGTCGCCGCTGTTGGTGGACACGTAGATGTCGACGGTGTACACCCCCGTGGTGAACGCCGCGCCGCGCGCCGCCCACCGCAGCGTCGTCGTGCCGCGCGCCACCCCGCCGTGGTTGTAGTTCAGCAGCACGAACGTGGCCTCCGGCGTGCGGCTCGCGAATTCCGTCCCGCCGTAAACCCCCAGGTTGGCCCGGCTTCCATGGGGATCGGTCTCGGCGCCCAAGGCCGTCGCCGGATCGGCCCTGTCGATCAGCGGCGACGTTTCCGCATCCGCGAAGAAGTTGCTGGTGGCCGGATCGTACCGGCCTTCGGTGCTTTGGGGGTGCAGATCCCCGGCGGCCAGATCGGCGAACAGCGGGTCGGCTTCCAGGGAATTCGCGTCGCTGGGATTGAACGCCTGCCATTCGCTCAGGTTGCCGATGAGCGTTTCCCGCACGCCGAAGAGAACGCCGTCGTTTTCGACCGTGGCGAACACGTTCGTGTGGGGCCGGTGGAAGGCGTTGTAGTCCCCCCGGAACCCATTCTCGGACACGGCGAACGTCACGTGCGCCGGCCCGCTCGCGACGAACACGCTGTTGGTGGCGAAAATCCGTCCCGACCGAACGCCCACCAAGGCGCCGGTGGCGACGGCCGTGCCGTCGGCGGCCGCCGGCACGGGCGCGATCACGCCGCCGATCCAGTGGTTGGTCGCCGGAGCAATTTGGGATCCGGAAGGCGCCACCACGTGGATGCCGGTCCGGAAGAAGTGCAGCGCCGCGCACTGGATGAACTGGTTCTGGTCCGAACGCTGGCCGAGTTCGAACGCATTCCCCTGCGTGCCCACGGCCCGGACTCCCCGGAAGAGGTTGGAACTGGATTCCGTCAGCAGCAGGCCCTTCCCGCCGCCGTGGAGGCGCACGTCGCGCAGGTCGACGTTGCGGCTGTATTGGAGGTCGAGCACGGCGCCGGAACCGGAATTCGTGAAGACCGAGCCGCCGTATTTCTCGTTGGGACTGCCTTGGATCACCAGATAGTTGGTCGGCGCCGTGGACGGCACGGAAACCGTCAGCGGCGCGCTGAGCGAATAGACGCCGGTGTCCACGTAGACCGTGTCGCCGTGTTCCACCTTGTAGCGTCCCAGCAGGGTCGCCAGCGAGTTCAGCGGCGCGGACGCGCTCAATCCGCTGTTCGTGGAGCGGCCGGCGGCCGAACTATAGACGTCGCCCAGCGTGCTGCCGTCGTTGACGTAGTAGGCCAGCGGATCGTTCTTGACGGCGAACAAAACCTCGGTCTGGCCGAAGATATTGGTCGCGCGCTCCAGCTCGACCCGCCACACGCCCATCGCCGTGCTTTGGTAGTTGGTCGTGCGCCAGAGCACGCCCGTCGAGGAGCCGACGCTGACGAACACGTTGGTGGCGATATTGGTCCACGTGAGGCCGCCGTCGCCCGAGAAGAGGATGCGCACGTATTCCGCCCCGCCGAATCCGTTCCAAGACCAGAACAACTGCGCGTTCCCGCGGATCGTGCCGCCGTCGGACATCGTCAGCGGCACGAGGATGCCGGTTCCCGGCGGCGGGCTCTTGCTGGCTTCCGCCGTGTTGCCGTAGAGGCCCACGTTGACCCGCCCGCCGTTCTCCGCCGGCTCGTCGTCGAAAAGCGATGCCTCGCCGCCGGCGCTGGCCGGGACGCCCAGATCGATCAGGCGCGAGGTCGTCGCGTCGTTGGTGTAGTCCCCGGCGACGGGATCGTACCGTCCATAAGCGCTCTTCAAGTGGAAATCCAGGTTGGCCGGATCCGCGAAATCGGCCGCATAGCCGAAGCTGTTCACGTCGTTCGAGAAGGCCGTGCTGATCTGCCAATCGATCAGGAAGCGGTCGGCCGGCCGGTCGCTGCCCCCGCCCACGTTGGCGCCGTCCGTCGCCCGGACGTTGTTGTAGTCCGAATCCAGCTTGCCGCCCGTGGTGGCGAAATAATACACGTGCCGCAGGCTGCCGGCGGCTTCGAGGATGCTGTTTTTGACCTCCACGTCGCCGCCGCGCAGGGCCACGTCGGCCATCCCGTTGTCGCGCATCAGGTTGCCATAGGCTTTGACCACCGCCCCGGTGTTGGCCTGCAGGCCGTGGTAGAGACTTTGTTCCAGGATGGACCGCCGGAGGTCCAGCCGGGTGTTGGGACCGGCGAAGATGGCATTGGTCACGCAATAGCCCGCCCGCACGCGTTCCACCGCGACGTATCCGCCGTTGTCGGCGTGGATGCCGGTGAACGCGTTGGAGACCATCAGCGAATCGAAGGCCACGCCGTCTGAATGCTGCAAATGGACGACGTAGCTGCCCAAGGTCCGGCTGGTCCGCTTCAAGACGGTGCCGTCGTAGGGCCGCGCCGTGTTGCCGGTCACCCGCACGGGCTGGTTGCTCGTGCCCGAATCCTTCATCGGGATGCGAATGGCGTCCGACTCTTCGTAGGTTCCCGTGTCCACCCAAATTTGGTCGCCGGCTTCCAGATCGAAGCGGTCGAACAGGATGCGCAGGGAATTCAGCGGGGCGGCGGCGGTGGCCATCCAGTTGTCGGCGGCGCCGGGGCCCGAGACGTAGACCGCCTCGTTGGTGTCGGCCGTGGCCACGTAGAGATTCAGCGGCGCCTTGCGGATGGCGAAGAAATTCGTGGACTGGGCCCACAGGTTGGTCTCGCTTTCGCAAACCACGCGCCAGGCGCCGGCCGGGGTGTCCGGCAGGCCGGACGGATCCCAAACGGCCGCGCCGTTCGTGACGGGCACGCCCGTCGCCGCGTTCGTCCAGTTCTTGCCGCCGTCGATCGAGATGCCGACGGCCACCGTCTGGGTGGTCCAGCCCCCGCCCGCCAGCCACAGCAGCGGCACCGGCGCGTTCGAGACGCTCCCCGCATCCGCGAAGGAAACCGGCAACAGCCA
>RZYG01000023.1 GCA_009930415.1 Spartobacteria bacterium
CGCGCCGATTTCCTGGCCATAGACGGCGTCTTCGAATTCCTTGGCTTCGCGGCCGCGCGGCACCACGCCCAGTTCGCCGCCGCGGGCGCGGCTCGTGCAATCCGATTTCTCGCCGGCCACTTTCGCGAAATCGGCTCCGTCCAGCAATTCCTTGCGGATGCCTTCCGCCTTGGCGCGCGCATCCGCCTTCAGCTCCTCGGCGGCGCCGGGCGGCACGCGGACGAGGACGTGCCACGCCAGCCGGCCGGCCGGTTCGGTGAAATCTTTCCGGTTGGCTTCGTAGAATTCCCGCGCGGATTCCTCCGTCACGGCCGCGACGGCTTCCGCGAGCTGGTCCTTCGTCATCTTGTTCTTGAAGATGTCCAGCTTGAGGTTCATTTCCAGCTCTTCCATCGGCACGTTGGCGTCGGCCAGCAGCATGGTCAGCGAGCCGCCCGGGCCCAGAGCTTTTTCGAGGTCCTGCTTGCCTTTTTCAAGTTCTTCCTGCGAAATCCGCTCGCCCGAGCGTTCCATTTCCGCGCGAACCAATTGGCGCGTCACCAAATTATCGATCGCCTGCTGCAGCAGCCGTCCTTGAATGGCGGGAATCTGTTCCGGGGGCGTCTCCTTCGGCACCTTGGAAAAGAGCCGGCTGGCCTCGCGCTGGATCTCGGCGCCGGTGATGCCCGCCTGGTCCACCCAAACCGCCACTTCCGATCCCATCTTCTGGGGCGTAACCGTCTGCGCTTCTTGCTTGCCGCAACCCGTCGCCGCCAGGGCCACCGCCAGAATCCCGATCCACCGAATGTTCTGAGCCATGTTCATTCCTTTCGAAAAGGCCTAAGGCCAACCATTAAAACCCCCGTATTTTCGCCCTTTCCCGGCGAAAAGCAAGCCCGCATCACGGGGGGGGGCGCAGCGATCGCATGACCGGCCCATTTTGGCCGTTTCGAAACCCCGAAAGACTCCCGGATTGGATAAAACAAGCCCCCTGGCCACTCCTGCCCGCTTGTTGTCCCAGCCCCGAAATGGGCCCCCTTTATCGGGATTGGTCCAGCATGACAGGCTCTCCTTGGGGGAATGGACTTGTGCCGATCAGGAGGCGAATGGACTCTTCGCTGCGCGGATCGGTCTGGATCAGACGATGGAAATAGTCGAGCGCAACGGCGCGAAAACCCGACTGCCACAGGATCGCATAATAAGGAAGCAACTCGTTCAGCGTGACGGTGGCGAGCTCCCGATAAGGCGGATATTGCCTGGCATGGAATAGCGCACCCGGCAGATCGCCGGTTTCATACGCGAGCGTCATGGCCAGCAGATGCACATTGTTTTGTCCCGCATCATGAGGCGGAGTTTGCTGACGGCATTGTTCCGCGTAGGCAAGCGCGTCGTCGTACTGTTTGAGGAGATGGGAATAGACCGCCACGTTCCATTCCCAGATGCCAAATGTGGTCTGTTCCGGAGAATTGCGGAGAAGGTATTCCTTGGCTGCAGCCGCCCCTTCCCGGCGGTACAGGCATAACGCTTTCAACTGAAACAGGCCCGTTTGTTTGATGCCGCTGAGCAGGGCCCGATCCAAGAGCTGTTCTGCGGTGTCAAATCGATCGTGCCGGGTAATTTCCTGTCCGGCCATGTAATACAGCGCCATGGGGTGCTCGGGAAATACCTGGAGAATCCGGGCATAAAAGGAGTCGGAATTCTTCCAGTGGGACAAGGTTTGCGTGGTCATCATGGCCAGCACCGCAACAATGGCCATTGCGCAGCCGGTTCGACAAGCAGACCACGCGAGGCGAAACCGGTTGCGCGGGAAAGACGAGAGAACAAACAACAGCGCAACGGAAAATCCCATGGTGGGGAGATAGGTGAACCGGTCGGCGACCGACTGGATCCCGAAGCGAATCAAGCCGATGGTGGGCAAGAACATTCCCAAAAACCACAGCCAGCCAACCAGTATGTTGGGATGGCGACGGCGGGACAGCCACGCATATATGGAGGGAAGCAACACCAAGACGAGTCCCAACCGCACGTCCGGACCCGAAAAGGAAAGGTTGGGATATAGCGGGAGGAGATTCCGAGGCCGAAAGACCTTGAAAAGATAAAACGCATAATGCACCGGAATGGATTCCACGCGGCGAAAAAGCGGCCATGTCTCAAGCGAACCCGTGCCGCGATGGACATTGAAGGCGAGCCACGCCCCGGCCGCCGCCAAGATGAAATACAGGGCTTTTTCCAGAATCAGGCGCGGGGCGTCGTGGCCGATGGATCGCAGGTGGAATTCCATCCGGCGCAACGGCCAGAAGTCCAACGCCAAGAGGAGGAAGGGAACCGGAACGAGCATGGGTTTCACCAGAAGCCCGGCGGCCAGAGACAGGACCGAAAGAAGATGGAACGCCCGCCGGTGCCAGGGAGAGGCCCTCCCCATCTCCTGCGGGTGGCCCAAAACATAGCCCCATACACAGAGCAAAAAGAAGAAACCGGCGAGCACGTCCTTCCGCTCGGCGACCCACGCGACGGATTCCACGCGGAGCGGGTGGAGGGCCCAGACAACGCTGAACAGAAAAGCCCGCCACGGCTTTTTGCTCAACGTCTGGAGGAGACCGAACAGAAGGACGGCATTGATGGAGTGGAACAGGACGTTGGCGAGATGGAATCCCCGCGGGGAATCCGGCGTGGCCCCCAGAAACGAGACGTCGCACATGTAGGAGATCCAGAGCAAGGGGGCATACATGGCGGCATGGGGCGTGGCGAACGCGGCATGCACGGAACGCAGGGTGAGTCCGCCGGTCACCATGGTGTTGTGCGTCACGTAGAGCGGATCGTCCAAGTTGAGCAACTCGTAGCGAAGCGACGGGGAAAACTGAAGGAACGTCAGAATGAAAACCAGCAAGGCCAGCCGGCCGGGCAAATGGTGCTTGATGGACGGCCGCATGTCAACGAATTGGGTTGGCAGAGATGCCGCCAAGCGGCGAGTCGTCATAGCGGACGGTCACGGACGCCGGCAGGCGGGGCTCGTATTGACGCAGGTTGTTCTTGAGGCTTTCGGCGCGGGCAGGCGTCGTTGCGAAGAAGGAAACGGATCCGGCGTTCCAGTAGTGCGCCGGGCTGGACCACGTGGCCACCGGACACAGGGTGGGCGGGAGCACGTCGCCAAACCAATCCGGATAGACGACAATGAGGTCGGGCTGGAAATCCTCGAGCAACCGGGCAAAGCCGTTGGCGGGATCTGCTTTCCCCCTTCGGATGTTGGCGACCTCGAAACTGCCCAATCCCCACAGATCCAGGATATGCGGGGAATCCGGGTAATAGGACAAGGCCCCGAGATCGTTCAACGCGATGCGCACGCCAGGGGGATACATGGCCTTGACGAAATGGGCGATTTGGTACTGTTCGCGGTACACATGGCTGGCGGCGGGAGTGACGTCACGCCAGGCCTGCCGCCCTCGCCCAACGGCAGGAGTCAGTATCCCCATGGCGCAGAGCACAACAACCAGCCTGGCCGTCGTTCGCTTTGGACCCGGGCAAAGGCGTAAACATCTCGACCAACGTTCGGCAAACGCGGCAAAAGCCAGCAGCAACAAGGGCGACATCAAATAGGCTTCGTAGCGATAAAACCAGCCGGTATCCGCAAACTGGAGGTGCAACATGACCGCGAACAGAAAACACGCGGACAGGCCGGGACGGTGCGCAAAGCGGCCGGCGGGGAGCCACGCGGCAACGGCCAGAGGCAGCAACAGGAGGAGCAAATGGGGCGCGCGCCAAAGCGCGCGAATCGCCCGCCCGCCCAGCATCGCCACGACATCGCCCGCCGTGCGCGCGGCGGGGAAATGCCCCTTGAGAAGAAGCGAATTGGGCAGAAAGGCATTTCCATGCGCCACAGACACAACTCCGTAGATCACCACCGGCAGACTGGCGGATAGGAGCAGCAACAACGCCGCTCCGCGTCTGTTCCGGATGTATAAATATGCGCCAAGCGGCAGGACCACGAACAGCGTTTCGTAGCGGACGCCCGTGGCCAGCGCGGCCAGACAAAATATATTAAATGCCGGGCGGCACCCGGGTTTTTCGAGATGGGAAACATAGGCGAGCAGGAACCCGAGGCCCAGCAGCAGGTGCGCGGCATGTTCCATTCCAGTGGAAATAAGGGGGATCAGCGGGGCCAGGCCTACGATGCAGACGTTGCACAGCAATCTGGCCCAGGGCCCCAGGCCCATAATCCTTCCGATGCGATCCGCAAGATAGATGGACGCCCCGGCGCAACCGGCCGCCAGGATTCCCGGCAGAAGGTCGCTAAGCCCAAAGATTCTATACATCCCTCCCAGGAAAAGCGTCCACAAAGGAGAGGACGAAGACGAGCTGAATTCGAACGGCGTGACGCCATAGACGCCGGAAAACGCCAGGTTTTTCGCCATGGCCATGTGGATGTAGGGATCGTCAATCGTGTACACCCAAATCGAGTCTGTGGCCTGCAGAACGCCCCGCACCGCGCAAAACAGTCCCGCCCAAAACAGGACGAAAGGAACGAGCCACGGAAAACATGGCGAGGGAAAGGAATGGCGCATCGTAAACCGCATGATTGCGTACGGTAGGCCACCGGCCGACGCAATGTCCAACGAAAAGAATGGAAATTGCTCAAGCCCTGCCGGATTTCCGCCGGAATGGAACCATGGCTCCATCCCGCAATGATCCACCCAGTTCGGATGATCTGGCGCATGGCCGGGTCGCATGCCGCGGTCTCGTCGGTGCAACCATCGTCGACGATAGCGGCTCCCTCCCTCTGTCCCTCATCTGCGCGGGAATGCGCTTCCGCGTCTGGGCGACATGGCTTTCCGCGTGGAGAGCGACGATGAAAATGCCGATATTTCGCGGATCGAACACGACATCAATAGATCTTTGCGATTACATAGATCGTCGCCACGGCCACTCCGACGAAATAGATCAGAATCAGCCCCTTCCACTTCTCCGCGCCTTGCACGCAAAAGCTTCGGTTGTGGAGCAACAAGAACGCCATGGGGGCGACCGGATGGAAATAGCGGCCGAACAACGCCAAAGCCGGCCACCCGGGTGCACACCAGGTGATGTAGTTCACGGCGGCGACCCCCACCACGGTCCCCGACAGGATCAGGACCACCCACCAGCGCTGCCACTCCTGGATGCAAATCCGGTCGTTTTTCTCCGCGAGGGCACACCAGAAGAGCGCCGCAAAACTGGTTTGCCCGATATAGATGCAACCGGCATACCAGCCCAACAACCCCACGAATTCATGGCAGAGCCCCAGCCCCCCCCCAAGATAGAGAAAGCGGATGGAAACCAGGAACCGCCCCAGCAACAGGCTTATGAAATGGAGGGGCTCATGCAGGATATACGACACCTGCGCCCATTCATCCACGTCCGCGAAGCTGGGCACGTAGGTGCTTTTCATCGCCCATGACCAGAGTGCGGCAGACAGCACCGCGCTCCCCGTCACGCCGACGCCAACCATCCAAAACTTCTTTCCTCCGCCGAATTTCGATGGCGGGATCAAAAACACCAAGCCGGTCGCCAAGACATAGACGGATTTGCATAGGCCGATTGAAACGCCCAGCACGAACAACGCGAAGACGTCCCGCCGGGTGAGCGTGGGCGTGTCAAAAACATATCGAAATGCCAGCGCCGTGAAAAAGAAGAGCAACGCGTTGGTCGTGGAATCCGCCGAAAGAGAAGCGGCTTGATAGATCATCGCCGGCAGCAGCGCCAAGACCGCAAAGCCCCACGGGCAAATCGGCGTCAACCGAATCGCCCCATACACCAGCCCGACAAAGAATACGAGGGCGCAGAAACGCCCCCCATACACCAACCACAACGGGGGCAGGTTCAAAGCCTTGGCGGTCCAGACCCCCACCACCTGGGGCAAATATACGACGGGGGCATAGCGCGTCATATTCCGGAAATCCAAAAACCGCCGCTCCGACAGGTCCGACCGCTGCGTCAGATAGGGTTTCACGCTGGCCCATTTGCTTCGGTCCCAGTGGACCTCCCCGCTGGCCGCATTTCCATCGAAGAAATGCTCCGCCATCGAGATCAACCCGGCCGGAATCTCCCCGCCGGACTCGGCGCCGCGGCGCTCCCCGACGATTCCCCCTTCGGCGATTTGCACGATCCGGAAAAAGTGGCTGGGCTCGTCGGCCACCTGGAACGGCGGCGTCAGGATCAGGCACGCCAAACCCATGATCGGCGCGAATGCCAAGAATACGATTTCCGGACGGATCCAATCCGCGATTTTCTTCATCAATCCAAGCCTTTCCCTTTCTGTGCCATATTATATGCAGGCCTATTTGTCTATTGCTTTCATCCTTTTTCATCCTGCGGCGTTCCTGCCCGCCATCCGTCCTTTTCCGCCTTGAACCCCGGGCCTGCGGTCCGCTATATATACCCCCCTATCCCACACATCCGGAGCCCCCCCCGACATAGGGAACATCGCCCATGAGTCTGCAGCCCGATTTTGACCCCTCCAAACTGCCTGCCATCATCTCATCCCGATGAACCTGATCCGAAAATCCGTCCTAGGCCCCTTGCTCGGGTTGTTCCTGTGCATTTTCGGCGCGAAGTTGTTCGTCATCGGCCACCACGGCAACCCAACTCCCTTCTGGGACCAATGGGATGCCGAAGCCGCATCCCTTTACCTCCCCTTGGCGGAAGGAAACTTGGATCTTGCGGAACTGTTCGCCCCCCACAACGAGCACCGGATCCTCTGGGTCCGGCTGCTCGGCTTGCTGGAGCTTTCACTGAACGGCGGCATCTGGGATCCGTTGTTCCAAATGGTCGTGAATGCGGGCATCCACAGCCTTGCGATTCTGCTGTTGCTGTTTTGGTTGCGGAAAGATTTGCCCCCACGCGCGTTCGTTCCGTTGGTCCTGTTTTCTTCGATCCTTGTGTTGCCGTTTGGCTGGGAAAACACGCTGGCCGGTTTCCAGTCGCAGTTTTACTTCTTGCTCCTGTTCGGGATCTTGAGCATCTGGTGGCTGACGACGGCCCTGCCGCTGAGCGCCAAATGGTGGCTGGGATTTGCGGCGTTGGCGGCATCCGGTTTTTCGGTCGCCTCCGGATTTCTGGCCGGCCTGGCCGTGGCCGCGGGCTATTTTCTGCAGATGCTCGCGGACAAAAAAGCGGACCGGCGCAAGTGCGTAGGCACGGGCATCCTATTGGCTTACGCCGTTCTGGCTTATGCCTTCACCCCGGCGGTCGAAGCCCATGCGCCGCTCAAGGCGGCGGGGATCCATGACTTTTCGCTCTCGCTTTTCAAGGCTCTGGCCTTCCCGTTCACCACCACGCCATACCTGGCGATCTTCACGCAACTGCCGGTGTTCGCATGCGCGGGGCGGCTTGCATCGGATCAGCGCGCCGGCCGTAAACCGCGCCTGCCATGGTTTTTCATGGTGGCCACCCTTTGGCTATATTTGAACGCGGCGGCCACGGCTTATGGCCGGGGCGCGGGCGGGGCCGCCCCCGCCTCCCGCTATATGGACACTTTGGCCCTGCTCAACATCGTCAATTTCGCCGCCGGCCTGCATTTGGTCTCGATGTTCCCGGGGCGCCGAATCAAGTTCGCCTTGGCGGGATGGTCGATCGTTCTATGGGCGGGATGGTTGGGGATATACGGAGACAGCACCCTCCGCGTCATCCACAATGTAGCCCGCCTGTGCAGGATCCAAGAAACCAACGTCCGGCAATTCCTCGAGGATTTCGACCGGGAACGCATGGAACGGCTCCCATATTATTCCATCCCCTATCCGACGGCGCAGCGCCTGATCGACCTGCTGGAAAACGAAACCGTCCGCGATTTTCTGCCGACCCCCTTGCGCAGTCCCGCGCCCGCCGCCCAGATGCGCAATACGGACTTCGTGGCCAATGGAACGCCGCCAGCGGTCGAAGCGGGCGTTCACCCGCAGGTCTGGGGAAGTTTTGGAGCGGGGGGCAATGCCAACGTCGGGAGCATGTCGCGGGAATACTCTCCGCCTCCAAGAGGCGGTTTCCTCGAAATCCCGGTGGCCGGCCAGCCTTTTGAGGAAGGGATGAAACTCCAGATTCAAGACATGGCCGGACGGCCGCTCCGCCTTCTCAAGACGGCCCGTCGCGCCGGAACGCGGTGGCGTTCGCTGTATCTCCGGAATCCAGGCGCGCCCTTCCAAATCATTGCCGAAGACAACAGCCCGCATCATTGGCTTGCCTTTGCCGAACCCAAGGAGATTGGCGCGGGCACTCTGTTCGCAAGGGCGGCGATGCGGCTATGGTTCATCTTCGCAGGACTCGGCGGCGGCCTACTGGCCTGGGTTTTGACGGGAATCCCCTTGAAGCACGCCGCCCCGGAACGAGATGCCGGTAGCCAGACGGCAATTGGCCCTCCCCGCGACCCGATCTCCGTCCCCCGCGGGAAGGCGGGCCTACCGGCCCTGCTGCTCTTCATCCTCGTGTTCGCCCTTTTTTCTCCGTCGCTGAGATACAAACTGGTGGATTTGGACGATGCCGTATATATCTCCTTCAACACGGCGGTGTTGGAGGGAATGACCCCCGCTTCCCTCCGCCATGCTTTTTCCCTCAACAACGTCACGGCCACCATGTATATGCCGCTGCTGTGGCTTTCCTACATGCTGGACGTCGAATGGCTGGGCGCAACGCCGGGCCAGCCGTGGGGCTTCCACTTCACCAACGTCTTGCTCCATGCCCTCAATTCGGCCCTCGTCTTCTTGCTGCTTTTTTCGTTCTGCCGCAAGCCATGGCGCGCCTTTTTCTTTGCGGCCATTTGGGCGATCCATCCCCTGCGCGTCGAATCCGTCGCGTGGGTCACGGAACGCAAGGATGTCTTGTCCGGTTTATTCTCTTTGCTATGCCTGGGCAGCTATCTCCGGGCCTGGCGGAACCGGTCCGGCTCAACGGCCGCCGCAGTTCGCCCTTCGATTCCGCTTCTCGCCGCTTCCGTTCTCTTCTTTGCCTTGGGCCTGTTGGTCAAGCCCGCGCTCGTGCCCATCCCGTTTGTCTTGTTGCTTTTTGATGCCTGGCCCTTGCGCCGCCTGGAACTCACGGCGCGCGCCTTGCGCCAAACAGGCTTCCGCCTCCTGCTTGAAAAGACGCCGTTCATTCTTGTGGCGGGACTGGCCGCGCTGGGAACCATTTGGGGCCACCACGTCGTCACCGGAAAACTCCACGTGCCGCTTCTGGCCAGGTTGCTGTCCATTCCCTTGGCCTATGGGTTTTATCTTCTTAAAACCGTGTGGCCCCGGGGCTTGACCGTCCTCTACCTGCCGTTTTCCGAGTGGATGACGCCCAACCAATTGTGGACGTTTATCTTCTTCGCTCTCATCGTATATGTTTTGTTGACGGAATGGGTCTGGCAGATGCGCCGAAATGGCCCGAATCAGTTGGTCGGCTGGCTATGGTTCATCGGGATGCTGGTGCCGGTATGCGGAATCGTACCCATTCCCGCCAACGACGTCGCCGACCGGTTCAGCTATCTGCCGGCCATTGGGTTGTCCATCGCTTTATTGTATTTGAACCCCGTCCCGGCGCGCTTCCGCTCGGTCCGGCGCTGGCTCCCGCCCGCAGGCGCCTGGGCCATCCTGGCTACGCTCGCCTTTCTGTCTTGGCGCCAACTGCCGGCATGGAAGGACGCCGCCTCCCAAGAGTTGCATATCTTGACCGTCTTTCCCAACCATCCCACTGCGCTGAAAAGCGTCGGAAATCGGCTGATCCGCGACACCGGCGATTATCAGAAAGCCAACGAGTTGATTTCGGCGGCGTTGGCCGCCGACCCCGGCAACTGGGAAGTCCATTTTGCCAAAGCCCAATGCATCGCGGAATTCGAAGGCCCGGCCGCTGCCCGGCAACATCTATTGGGCATTAAACCTCCTTTTTCGCTCTATTCCCGGATCGACTGGCTGCGGGATCTCGCCCGCTACTCCTTGATGCAGGGCGAATATGGCGAAGCCATCCAATATGTCGACCAGCTTCTGGCGCTCATCCCCTCCCATGACATCACCCAAACGTCCGTTTTGCTCATGGCTTTCGCGGCGGCCTACAACAAAGGGGACGCCCAACTGGCCCTGGCCTACGCCCATCGGTTTCCGCCGTATGCCAACAAAACCTCCGTCGAGTTGGCCGATCTTCTGCCGCACGCTGTTTTCCAATGGTTCAGCGGCTATCGGCGCGACGCCTATGCGTACTTCCAACGCTTGGCGCAAACCTATCCCGACCGCCCCGACATTCTGAACAACCTGGTATGGGGTCTGGCTACCGCCTCTTGGTCTCCTGCGGATCCCGCCGAAGTGCTGGCCATCGCAAACCGCCTCGCGGCGCTGGTGCCGGACCGAAATCCCGGAATTTTGGATACGCTGGCCGCCGCGCAAGCCAATGCCGGCGACTATGAATCCGCTCGTCTGACCATGCGGGAAGCGCTCGCTTTGTTTCCCCCGGACGCCACCTCCAACCAGCTGCTTTTGAAAGAGCGCCTCGCCTCTCGGCTGGCGCTCTACGAACAACGCCGGCCTTATCGGGAAGACGCCTTCACCCGGATGTATGTGGCGTTTTTCGGCGACCTAACCAAATTGCGCCCGCCGGAACCCCAATGAGGTCGCCTGGCCTAGGCTCACCGTCCGTCTTCCCGGTCAACCTCCTATCCGCCGCGCTACCGCTGTGAACATTCACCTCTCCAACCGCCCCCCACGTTTCCGCCGCTCAGGCGGATTCTGGGCGCGGCGCCAACATCTGATCTTGGCAACCGTTATCTTCCTTTCTGTCGTTTTCCGCGCTGCATATTTTCGGCAACTCAGCAACGGACCCTGCATCTGGCAGCACCGCTGGGCGGATAGCGACATGCACTATTTCGACGCCTGGGGACGGCAGATTGCCGCGGGCGACTGGCTGTCCAAGTCCGTCGCCGTGCCCATGCACGGTTGGCATGTGAACCTGGCGACGGAGCATCTGAATCGGCATCCCGACCAACTGGCACTCCTTCAAGCACAGGCAGCGGATGATCCCGACCCAGATCGGGCGCGGGCCATGGCTCGTGCCCTGTGGACGAACTGGTCAGGCGGCAAGACCTTCTATCAAGACCCGCTGTACCCCTATTTGATCGGTGCAACCTATGCGCTCTTCGGCCCGGACCCGCGCTGGGTTTTTCTATGGCAGATGTTGGCCGGAGTTTTTACCAACGTTTTGATTTTTCTGATTGCCCGACGCTGTTTTAACCCGGCCGTGGCGGGCGTCTCCGGTCTTTTTGCGGCCCTCTGCTCGCCAGTGTTATATTATGAACTAATCCTCGTGCGCGAGAGTCTAATCGCCATGATGAGTATGCTGTTGGCCGGCCTAGCGTTGCGGGTCATGACGCACCCGCAACGGCGCTGGTGGCTCCTGACCGGCATCGCGCTGGGAATAGCCATTCTTTTGAAAAGCAGTTTCGTCCTTCTGGGGCTTGGATTAACTGCTGGACTCGCGGTGATGCAATGGCGGGAGCGGCGGAGGCTCATGCCAACCTTGGGCATGCTTGTCGGTGGGTTGACCCTCGCGTTAAGCCCCCTGGTGGCGCGCAATCTCGCTGTTGGCGCCTATCCGTTTTCTCTGGCAAGCGGCGGTATCAACACCTTTATTTTTCACAATGCCGAGGATTATGATGCCCGCATCGCCACCCGCGCAGAATTTGGAGGTTTTCATGTCAGCAGGCATGGCGCACGAATCATGGCCGAAAGCCAAGGCAAGTTTGTGCAGGCGGCTATTGAGACACTCAAAACCCACACGCCAAGCAGCTATTTCAAGCAGCTTGGACACAAGTTGGCTTGTGTTTGGCACTGGTATGAAATTCCCAACAACTCCAACTACTACTTCTACCGCCTGTATGCCTGGATCCTGTATCTGCCGATCACCTTTGCCGCGATCGGACCGCTGGGCTTGGCAGGATTGCTTATGGGAATCCCTTGTTGGCGAAAGGCATGGCCATTGTATCTGCTTGTCTTATGTTCGCTATTCCCATTGCTGGCCTTTTACACATCTTCGCGGCTGCGCCTGCCATTTGTCGTCGGGCTGATTCCTTTTGCCGCCCTGACGATCGTCCAAGTTGCAACCTGGATCCAGGCGGCAAGGCACTTGCCCGCGGTCTTGGCTTTGGGTGGCACCCTCCTGGCTGCCACGCTGGTTGGTCGGCCGTTGCCGAAAGGCACGCCACGGGTGCGCCAGAGCGATTTCCAAGTAGCTTTCGACATCTACTATCACCCGCGAATCCAGAGGGCACTAGAGGATGGCGAGCTGGCATTCGCCGCAAAAGAGTACCAGAACATTCTCGCCAGCATGCCGGATCATGTCCGGCAACTTGGGCCATCGCGGATCCCGACCGGCATGGCGGAAGCCACGGTGGCGAACTACTTCGCCCATCGGTTGAGCGAGTACGCGATGCTGTTGCATCGCGCCGGACAAACCGATGTGGCTGGGCAATTCCTTTCACGCGCAGATGAAATAGGCACCGCATTGGCATTGTTCCGAAAGGAAAACCAATGTGGGCGCGATGTTGACGGTCGCAATTGATCCCATGACCATGGAATCCTCAACTCTTTCTTCCAGTCCATGAAGCCGCTTTTCCTGCAATCACCCGCCGAAATTAAACTCTTCCCCGGGAGCACAACGATCATGCTGGCGCTCCTGGTCTTCATCTTCGCTTTTTTTCTTTTTACTCCTTCGTTGCGCTACGGGCTTGTCGATTTCGACGACCAAATCTACGTCGCCAGCCATCCGCTGGTCATGGAAGGCTTCTCCGCAGCCCACGTGCGGACAGCGCTCGCTTTGTTTCCCCCGGACGCCACCTCCAACCAGCTGCTTTTGAAAGAGCGCCTCGCCTCTCGGTTGGCGCTCTACGAACAACGCCGGCCTTATCGGGAAGACGCCTTCACCCGGATGTATGTGGCGTTTTTCGGCGACCCATCCAAATTGCGCCCGCCGGAACCCCGATGAAGCCGCTCCGACAACACGCTCTGTCCGCATGCTCTGCCGGCGCCGCCGGATTGCTCGCCCTGGCCATCCTGATCGTTGCATTCGCGCGGCATTCGGACCAGTCCGCTCGGGCGTTTGATGCTCGCGGCGCGCATAGGCCCTTGACGGCCATCGCCAGCCGCCAATATGTCATTCAAACTCCCGGCGGATTGGTGGGCCACTCCGCTGCCAGCCGCGTCTATCGCCTTGCGCCACATGAATGATCCCCCCTCCAAGATGTCCGCCCCTCCGCCGGCCAGCGCAATCAAACTCGGCAGCCTGGGGCTGTTGCTTTTTTGCGCCACGTTCCTTTTATTCTCCCCCGCGCTGCGCTACGGTCTCGTCGATTTCGACGACCAAATCTACGTCGCCAGCCATCCGCTGGTCATGGAAGGCTTCTCCGCGGACCACGTGCGGTCGGCGCTCACCTCCTTCCGGCATGGGTTGTATTCCCCCCTGCTGTGGTTCTCGTATGGACTCGACGCCGCGCTGCTGGGCGCTTCACCTGCGGCTCCGTGGGGGTTCCACTTCACCAACATGCTTTTCCACGCCCTCAATTCCGCCCTGCTGTATTTTCTGCTATGGACGTTCTGCCGCAAGCCCTGGCGGGCCTTTTTCTTCGCTGCGCTGTGGGCGCTCCATCCCCTGCGGGTCGAATCCGTCGCTTGGGTGACCGAGCGCAAGGATGTCCTCTCCGGCTTCTTCGGCCTGCTTTCCATCTGGGCCTATCTGCACGCGGGTCTGGCCCGCGGTCCCGCCGGGTCCTATTCCAAACCGCGCCTCCCTCCGTATCTGGCCTCGCTGCTTATGTTTTTCCTGGGGCTTCTGGTCAAACCCACGCTGGTTCCCATTCCCGGCGCGCTCCTGCTTCTGGATTTCTGGCCCCTGCGACGCCTGGAATTCACCGGAGCCTTCATCCGGCGCTTCGCGCCGCGACTTCTGGCCGAAAAAATCCCCTATTTCATTCTGGCCGGTCTGGCGGCCATCGGTGCGTCGGCCGCCCATCAGACCATGCATGGCATCACGGAAACCCCGTGGGCCATTCGCATCCTGGCCATCCCCGTCCATTATGCGTTCTATCTGGTTCAATTCGTTTGGCCCCGCCGGCTAGCGCCTTTGTATCCGGACGTTCCCCCGTCCACGCCTTGGCTCTGGCCAGCGGTTCTCGCGCTGGCCATTCTGACCGTTTGGATCTGGATTTCCCGTTGGCGACGGCCGGAACGCCTGGTCGGCTGGTTCTTTTTTATCGGCTTTCTCGTGCCCGCGATCGGGCTCGTGCGTTTCGGAGCCCAGTCCATCGCCGACCGATTCACCTATCTGCCCGCCATCGGACTATCCATCGCTCTTCTTTCCGCCTGGCCCAGTAGAGAGGGTCGACGCCAAGGGGCCGGACGCCTGTTTCGCATCTTGGTTTCGGCGGGCGTTCTGGTCGCCTTGGCCGGGACCACGCTCCGCCTGTTGCCCGCCTGGCGTGGACCGGCCTCCCTGCACGCGCATATCCTGTCGGTTTTCCCCGACAATCCATCTGCGCTGGGGATGCGCTCGTCCTATTTGATACGAACCGCTGGCGATTTCAAAGGCGCCCAGGCGGGTTTCGACCGGATCATTCGATCCGGTTCGTTCAATCACGAAGTGCTGGGCGGGAAAGCCCGCTGCCTCGCGGCGCTGCAGGGGCCGGCCGCCGCCCAGGCGTTTCTGCGGCAAGCGCCAAGCTCACCCAATCCATATGCCCGCCATGCCGTCGCCTGGGACATCGCCCGCTATTCGCTGATGCTTCGCCAATACGACGACGCCATCCGCTTCGCCACGCTCGCGCTGGAATGCCTTCCCGCCCAGTGGGAACAACCCGCGTACCTCCACCTCCTCATCATGGTTGCCGCTTTCGAAAAAGGCGATACTCCGCTCGCCCTGGAGCACGCCCGCCGATTCCCGGCCTATGCCGACAAGCCCGCTTTGGCGTTTGCCGATCTGCTGCCCTACTATCTCCACCAATGGACGGAATTCCACCGGGCCGACGCTTATGCCTATTTCCAGCGCCTGATCGCCGCCACGCCGGATCAGACCCGACTTCTCAACAACATCGCTTGGGGCTTGGCCACGGCCGAGTGGTCCCCCGCGCCGCCGGGCGAGGTGCTGGCCCTCGCCCAACAGGTATGCGCGGCATTTCCTACTCCCAATCCCGGCGCCTTGGACACCCTCGCCGCCGCCCAGGCGAATGCCGGCGATTTTGGGGCGGCCGGCGAGACGATTCGGCAAGCCATCCAACTGATTTCCAGCCCCGCCAATCCTGAAATCGCCCAATGGAAGGAACGGCTTCAGGCCCGGATGGCCCTCTACCGGAACCATTGCCCCTATCGGGAGGACGCCTTTTCCCGCCTGCTGGCCGCCCAGTTTGGCAAGGACCTGCCCGTCACGAACAAGAAAGCCGCGCCATGAAAACCAATCGCTTCCGGATCCCGCTGCTGTCCCTGCTGCTTTTCGCCGCCACGTTCGCGCTGTTTTCGCCATCCTTGTCGTTTGAATTGGTCAATTTCGACGACCCGGTCTTCATCACCCACAATCCCATCCTGTTCAACGGATTCTCCTGGACGGCCATCCGCAGCGCCTTCACCGGACTCCATGGCGACGAGACCATGTACGTGCCCCTGCTCTGGGTTTCCTATCTGCTCGACCTGAAATTCTTTGGCGCATCCCCCGTGAATCCGTGGGGGTTCCACTTCACCAACGTGCTTTTCCATGCGCTCAACTCCGTCTTGTTCTTCCTGTTGCTTTTTGCCTTTTGCAGAAAACCATGGCGCGCCTTCTTCTTCGCCGCGGTCTGGGCGCTGCACCCCCTGCGCGTCGAATCGGTCGCCTGGGTCACCGAACGCAAGGACGTGCTGTCCGGATTCTTTGCCCTTCTGTGCCTGGGAGCATACGGGCAGGCCTGGGTCCGGCGGACCGGCGCGGGGACGGGACCCAACGCGCGCGCCCGCCTCAACCGGCCCCTTTATCTGGCTGCGCTCTTGTTTTTCATTTCCGGACTTCTGGTCAAACCCATGTTGGTCACCCTTCCCTGCCTGCTGCTGCTGCTGGATATTTGGCCGCTGAGACGAATGGAACTGGCCTGGCCTTCCGCCGGTCGCGCGGCGCCGCGCCTGATCCTGGAAAAACTCCCGTTCTTTCTCTGCGCCGCCATCGCTTCGCTGGCCGTGTATTCCACCCAGACCGATGCCATTTCAGCCGTGCCGCTCAAGGCCCGGCTCCTGTGGATCCCCGCCAATTACCTGTTCTACCTCGAAAAGTTTTTCTTCCCGTTCCGGCTGTTTCCCATGGTTCCCCGCGGGTTGCTTTTCATCCATGCTTTTCTGCTGGCCATCGGCGTTCTTGCCGCGACCAGCGTCTGGCTTTGGGCGCAGCGCCGGAAAAGCCCCAACCAACTGGTGGGCTGGCTGGCGTTTCTCGGGCTGCTTTTTCCCGTCGTCGGCATCGTCTGGATCGGCGTCTATCCCGTCGCGGACCGTTATTCCTACTTGCCTTCCATGGGCCTGTCCATCGCGTTGCTGAACGTGCTTGCCTCGCGCAGGCGCTCCGCGCCGGATTGGCTTTTCCGTTCGGTGCGCGCCAGCCTGGCCGGGTTCATCCTCGCGGGATTGGCCGTTCTGACGACCCGCCTGCTGCCGATTTGGCATGACAACAAAAGCTTATTTGACCATGTGGCCCGGCAATCGCCCGAACACTATGGCGCCATCAATTATCAAGCGCGCAGAGAATTCTTCATCCATGGGGATGTCGCCGCCGCCGACCGCCTGGCCGACCGCCTTCTTCAGCTCCAACCCACCGTCTCGTTTGGTCTGACGCTCAAAATCCTGTGCCTGTCGCAGCTGCAATCAGCCGAGGCCGCTTGGAAATTCGCCCGGGCCCACTACCCCCCCCACGACAACGTCTCGAATCCCGGAGACTACGAAAGTCATCTCGCGATTCTGGCCTTCTTGACGCAGCGCCACGAAGAGGCCCGGCGCTACATGGACGAAACCCTGCGGCTCGGCGTATTCGAACCCAAGTCGCGGGAACAACTCCACGCGCTGGCCATGCTGCTGGCCCACGAACAGGGCGACGAAGCAACCGCCCTGGCCCATGCCTCCCAAATCGCGTCGCTCCGGAGAAAAACCCGACTCGCGCCCGAGGATTTTTTCGTTTCGTATACGACGCTTTGGGACCGGGGGTTTTTCGTTCAAGCCCTTCCCTTCTTCCGGGAGCTGGTCCGCACCTATCCCGCCCGCCCCGACTTGCTCAACAATATCGCCTGGCTACTGGCCACCACGGCCGGCTCTCCGGCCGATCCGGAAGAAATCCTTCAAATGGTCCGGCAGGCGCTTGCGGGCTCGCCCAACCATCCCGTCATCCTCGACACCCTCTCGGTCGCCCAGGCCAATGCCGGCGATTTCGACGCGGCCCTCCAAACCGCAACGCAGCTGGCCGCTGCCTTAGCGCTGTCTCCCGCCAACGATGCCCCCCATATGCTGCGCGGTGTCCAAAAACGCATCGCGCTCTTTCAGAAACAAGAGCCCTATCGGGAATATTCCTCCAACCGCCTGCTCTATGCCCCGTGACGCCGGCGACGGCGCGGCTCGGGCGGGACGGCCCTACCGGCAGGCATTCGAACGGGCACATCCCGGGCAAGGCCAACCCTCCGGGAGAGTCAACCGGGTCAATTTCGCCCGCCCCGCTCCACGTCCGCCCTTTTTTGCGAAGCGCGCAGGGTTTCCCACTCCGCCATTGACCGCATGGCCGGCGGGTCTTTCCGTGGAGCGGGAGTCGCCTTGACTACCCGGCTCCACGCCGGCTGTGCCGACTTCTTGCTCCCCCAGCCTTCTTCGAAGGCAAAGGTGCCGTTGTCCGTTCCGCTCAACTCCGCATTCATAAACCACCATTCGCAGTAGAATCGTCCGGAAGTCGCCCCGGCTTCATCGAAACCCAGCCAATAATGGTAGGCCGTCCAGCCGATGAAGATCACCAGGTGCACGCTGTTGGCCGTCTCCAGCCCTTGCCCGACATAGTCAACGGTTCCGTTCTGCACGGGCACGCCACCTTCCACCCGCGCCCACATGCCCGTCCCGCCAGCGAAATCCAGCCAATACTGCATATCCATTTCGGTGTGGACCGCGCCCAGCCGCATCTTTTCAGGAAACAGGCTGGCCGTCATCTTCGGATAGACCGCCTGCGAGCCATACAGGAACCCCAGTTGAGTCGCGACACCGGGAATGAACGCCAACGGGATGTCCATCCACACCTCGTTCGTCCCGGTATTCCAATCGCCGGGCAGGACCGACCAAGCGCCGACCGGCAGATTGGAAATCGCAGACAGGCAGGCGCGGCTTTTGGCGGCCGACCAAAACGACGCGCGGGTCGTCACGTTGCTTTCCCGGCTGAATCCCAGCGGCATCGCTTCCACGATCGGCAACTCAGCCTGCGCCGCGGTCAGGGCGGCGGTTTCTGCTGGCGTCATCTCCTCGTCCCGGATCGCGATTTGCGCAACGACCCGCCCGCTCCCGCCGGTCACCGAGTTCACCACGGCCTGCACCACCGCCATCCCGGCCCCGGTCACCGCGCCGAAGCCCGTCCATCCGCTGGAGAGATCGGGGGCGTTGGTCAGCAAGAGGGCCAGTTCCCCGCCGCCGCTGTGCGGCCCCTTGAATTCCGGCATCGCCAGAACGCCGCGGACCAGGCCCTCCCCGTTGGTCGTTTCATCCAAGATCGTATATCCCGGCCCCTCCCAATATTCATGGCCATCGCTTCCGGAATATGGACGCAATCCACCCAACAGCGCAAATCCCCCTACGGTCGAATAGAACTGCAACCCATCGTAGAAAGCATCCCCCGCCGCTCCGCCGCGCGCCACACCCGTCACCGGGTCCCGCCAGGTCTGCGTCCCGTCCGCAAGCCCCATGAAATTCGCCACCGCGCGCGGCGCATTCAGCGCGTCCAGTTCCACGGTGAATGTTCCCAGGCTCGTCGAGAAGTCCGCATAAATCGCCCCGCTGGCCGCCCCGGCCGCCAGCCAGACGGCCATCCACAAGCCCAATTGCCGCGTTTGATGCATCATTTATATTAGTCTATCCGCCCATTGGCCTTCCCGCAAGCCTAGGGTGCGGTCGAAATCCTCCGTTTTTCCGCCTTTTCCAAGGTGTCCATCACGGCGGTCTCCACGCCCGCCTCCAAGGCCAACCCCGCCGCCTTGGCTTTCCGCACCCGTTCCGCCGCGCGTTGGGCCAATTCGACCGCTTCCTCCACCTGCCGCGGGGTGGCCTCCGGATCCGTCGCCCGGATCCAGGCCAGGTTGTTCAGCGCCCGCAGATTGTCCGGCTGGATTTCCAAGGTTCGTTTCAACTGGTCAACCGCCTCTTTGTTCCGCCCCTCCCGGGCATAGGCGAACCCGAGCGCGCCATGCGCCATCGCATTCCGCTCCGTCACCTGCAGCGCGCGGGCAAACAAAGTCTCGCTGTTCTGCCAAACGGCCGTTTGCCGCCGCGACAACAGCGCCAAGCCCAAAACCAATCCCAGCATCAACAGCCCAATACATGCTTTGGTTTTGTTGTAGCCCGGGGCGTTGACCCGGGCGATTTCCCCCACCCCCCACACCAGGGCCACCGTCAACCCGATGTGCGGCAGATAGGAATACCGGTCTGCCCACGCCTGTCCGCCCACTTGCACCAGCCCGATCATCGGCACCAGCGTCCCCAGAAACCACAACCAACCCACCCCGGCCCAGGGCTGTCGCCGTGCCATTCTCACCGCTCCCGCGGTCAACAGGAATATGACCGCCAGCGAACCGCCAACCGCTGCCGCCGAGTGGCCGGCATCGGGATACGGATAGAAAACGGCCAAATCCACCGGCCAGACCCACGCGCGCAAATAGTGAACCGTCGCCACGGCCGCGTTCGCCACGCGCAGGTCCAAGGGGTATCCCTCGAACGTCCGCATTGCGCCGCCCGCCTGCTGAACGATCAGGGTCGCCGCGCACGACAGACCCGAAAGCAAAAACAGCGGCGCTTTCTCCCCAACCAGCTTCCCTGCCGACTCCTTCCGCCAACGGCCCAGCGGCCAGACATCCACCAGCAACAGCACGAAGGGCAACGTCACCCATGCCGGTTTGGCCAGCAGGCTCAACGCGAAAAACAGCGCTACGAGAACGATTGCCTTTGTTTTGCACTCGGAAGCGTGCCCCCCAGGGACTGCCCTTGCCGGCCGGGTGCCTCTTTCCGACGCTTTCCGTCCGTACGCCCCCAGCGCCAACAGTCCGAAGAACGTCGCCAACACGTCTTTGCGCTCCGAGATCCACACTACGCTTTCCGTCCGCAGCGGATGAACCGCCCAGAGCGCCGCCGCCGCCAGCGGCAATCCAAATCGACCCGTCCAGCGCCGCCACGCGAAAAACAACAGCACCCCGTTCAAGGCGTGCAGGAACACGCTGGTCGCATGGTAGCCCCGCGCCGCGCCGCCGCACCACTCCGTATCGACCATGAGCGAAAGCCAGGTCAGCGGATGCCAGTTGCTGGCGTGGCCGGTCGTGAAGGCCCACCGCGCGCCGGACCACGAAAGGCCGGCCAGCACCTGCGGATTGTTCACCACGTATTGATCGTCGTCGTAATGCACGAACCCGCAACGCAACGCCCCGCCAAAGGCCAGAAAGCAAAGCGCACACAGCATCAAAACCGCCGCGGCGGTTTTCCATTTGCTCCAGTCCATTTGCGCCGTCATTCGCGTACTCTATTTCAAGCCTGGCGCCGGGACAAGCCTCTCCCTTCCGGCGCGCACCCTAAGCATCCCCGGGACAAGCCCGGGGGATTTCCGGCCGGTTCGCATCCCACGGGTTTGCCCCGTTCTTGGTTCGTATCCCACGGGCTTGCCCCGTGGTGGCTCAGGTTGCGCTTCGCCGCTACAGCCCTTGCCCCGGATCGAAATCCACCGGGCTTTCCCCTGCTCGCATCCCACGGGTTTGCCCCGTGGTCGCTCAGGTTGCGAAAGCCTCTACAAGACTTGCCCCGCCTCCCACTTCCGCATATACCCCTGAACCCTCCCCGCCGTGATGTCGCCATAGCTTCCCACGTATGCCCCGTCCGGCCACAGGCGCGACAGCTTCGCCTGGATCAGATGCTCCGGAAAATCCCGCAGCAGCCGCTCCTGGGCCGCGTTCATCAGCTTTGCGACCAGATCCACCGGCGCCGTCGCCGGATGGATCTGCACGGCAAGATGAACGTGGTCCGGCACGAACGAAACCTTCAGGAGCTGAAAACGCTGGCTTTCCTGAAGCCGCCGCCAATCTTCCGCCACTGCCATTCCCGATTCCGTTCCGAACACGCCGTGGCGATTGGCCACCGCCAGCACCACGTGGAACCGCAGCAGCGCCGCCGCGTGCGCCGGATTCAGGCGCGCCTCGTCAGCCTCCGCAGGCTCCCACTCCTTCACGAACACCGGCGGCAACACGCGCCGGTCGTAGCCGTGATGCGCCGGTTGCTTGTCCAGATAGCCCGTCACGTCGGCCTTCGTGTTGTGGCCGGAAGTGCAGGCGAAATAGCCCCGTCCCAGCAGGCTCTCCGCCTCGGACAGTCCGGAGCGCATCCGCAGCCATTTGCTCAGCCGCCC
>RZYG01000193.1 GCA_009930415.1 Spartobacteria bacterium
GCCCTCGGGCTCGCCGGCGTGGAATCGCCGTTCGACCCGCTCCGGAACGGCGACTGGACGCCCGTCGTCTCGCTGGCCCTCGCCGCGTTGATCTGCGGATTCTTCTGGGAGCTGTGGAACGCCGGCAGTTCCCCGCGCTGGGCCTACGCCGTGCCCTACGTCGACCGCTTCCATCTGTTCGCCATGCCCGCCGTCGGCTATGCCGGCTATCTGCCCTTCGGCCCCGTCTGCGCCTGCTTCTGGCTGGCCTGGACCGCGCTGCTGCCGGAGAAAGGGCGGGCCGCCGCTCTTCGGGATTGAACCCGCCCCGCCCCTTCGGGTAGGGTTCGGGCACCATGAACAGCACCCCCCACGTCCTCGTCACCGGCGGCGCCGGCTACCTCGGCTCCATCCTCGTGCCCACCCTGCTCGCGCGCGGGCACGCCGTCACCGTCGTCGACAACTTCCTCTACGGCCAGACCCCGCTTCTCGACTGCTGCGCCGACGAGAAGCTCGCCATCGTCCGCGGCGACGTCCGCGACGAGCGCCTCATGCTGCCGCTGCTGAAGAAGGCCGACGTGGTCATGCCGCTGGCCTGTCTCGTCGGCGCCCCCCTCTGCGCCCAGAAGCCCATCGAGGCCCGTTCCATCAACCTCGACGCCATCCTCATGCTGCTGAAAAACGCCTCGAAAGCGCAGCGCTTCATCTCCCCCACCACCAACTCCGGCTACGGCACGGGCCAAGGCTGCGTTTCCTGCACCGAAGAAACGCCGATGAAGCCCATCTCCCTCTACGGCGTCCTCAAGGTCGAACTCGAACAGGCCCTCCTCGCCGCCAGCGCGGTCTCCCTGCGCCTCGCCACCGTCTGCGGCGTCAGCCCGCGCATGCGCCTCGACCTGCTCGTCAACGACTTCACCTACCGCGCCGTCGTCGATCGCTTCGTCGTCCTCTTCGAAGCCCACTTCAAGCGCAACTACGTCCACGTCCGCGACGTCGCCCGCGCCTTCTGCCACGCCCTCGACCACTTCGACGCGATGCAAGGCCAGCCCTACAACGTCGGCCTGTCCGACGCCAACCTCTCCAAGATGGAGCTCTGCCTCGAAATCCAGAAGCAGATCCCCGACTTCACGATCATGGAAGCCCCGATCGGCAAGGATCCCGACCAGCGGAATTACGTCGTCAGCAACGCCAAGATCGAAGCCACCGGCTACCGGACCGAGGTGTCCATCCAGCGCGCCATCGCCGAGCTCATCCGGGGCTACCAGGTCGTCCGCCGCAACCAGCACGCCAACGTCTAGCCGCGCGGGAACCCGCGGCATGGCCCTCCGTTCCAAAGTTTTTACGTTCCACGTAAAACTCCGCGAAAGTTTTTACGTTCTACGTAAAATTCTAGCTTCGGACCCCCACGGGCTTGCCGGGACTCCCGCCCTCCCGGCTCGGGACCCCCACGGGCTTGTCCCGTGGGTGAACCAGGTCCCGGCCTTCGCCGGACCGGCCTCCTTCACCCACGACGCAAGGTCGTGGGGGTCGAAAAGGGGTCAGTCCCGTATTCTAGTCATTTTCGCCGTTCTCGCGGGGCTGCTCGCTGCACCTCTTGCGGCCCCCGCCGCGCGGCTGGTCGAGGATTTCGCCCCCGGCACGGCCGGCGCCTGGAAGCCCTACCTGAAATCGCCGGCGGTGGTGGCCACGGCCAACGGTCTGGCGTTTCCCGCGCCCTTTTCGCAGGACGTCGACCGCGCCGCGTGGGACAAGGCCGTGAATTTCGATCTCTCCGCGGCCGTCGCCTTCGAGCTGGACGTCGCCTGCCCGCTGCCCGACGCCGTGCGCGCGCTGGGGCTGTACTTCAAGAGCGGCGCGGGCTGGTACGTCGCCAACCAGCCCCTCGGCGGCCCCGCGCTCCATACCCTCGTTTTCAACAAGAGCGACTTCACGACCGAAGGCCAGCCCGCCGGCTGGCAGCGCATCGACGGCCTCCGCCTCTCGCCGTGGAAAGGCGCCGCGCCGGCGGACGTCGCGCTGGTGTTCCGCCGTCTCGCCACCGTCGAAGGCTCGGCGCTCGTGGTCGTGCGCGGCACGACGTCGTGCCCCGACGCCGGCGCGCGCGCCGTCGCCGAAAAAACCGCCGCGCGCGTCAGCGGCCTGCTGATCGAGGCCGGCCTCGGCCATGCCCTCGTCACCGACGACGACCTGCCCAAGGGCGCGCTCAAGGATGCCCGCGTGGCGCTGCTGCCCTACAATCCCAATCCGCCGCCCGCGCAGCTCAAGGCCCTGACCGATTTCGTCGCGCGCGGCGGCAAGCTGGGCGTGTTCTACGGTTCGTCGCCGGCGCTGGCCGCCGCGCTGGGCTTCCGGCTCGGGCCGTATATCAAGGCCGACCGGCCCGGCCGCTGGCGGTCCCTCGTTTTCACCGACTCCCTGGGCGGACTGGTTCCGCCGCGCATCTGGCAGGACTCCACCAGCCTCATGCCCGCGTTCCCCGCCGGCCCCGGCGCGCAGGTCGTCGCGACCTGGCACGACGCCCGCGACGTCCGCCAGCCCGAACCCGCGCTCGTCGCCTCCCCCCGCGGCTTCTGGATGGCGCATGTCCTGCAAGGCGACGACCTGCCCTCGAAGAAAGACCTGCTCGTCGCGCTGTGCGCGCGGCTCGATCCGGCGCTGTGGACGCCCGCCGCCGTCCGCGCCATGCAGGATGCCGGCCGCATCAACGACTACGCCGGCATCGCCAGCGCGCTGGCGGGCATCGCCCGCCAGTTGCCCCTCGCCGCGCGGCCCGGCGACGTCCGCGCGCTCCTCGACCAGGCCGCCGTGCTCTCCGCGCAAATCAATACCGCCCTCGCCGGCGGCCAGCCCCAGAAGGCCCTGCTGCTGGCCCGCCGCCAGCGCCAGCTCCTGCTGCGCGCCGACGCCGCCGTCCAGCCGCCGCGCCCCGGCGAATTCGTCGGCGTCTGGGACCACGACGGCACCGGGTTCATTCCCGGCGACTGGAATTTCACCGCGAATTTCCTCGCCGCCCACGGCGTCACCGCCGTCTTCGCAAACGTCGTCTGGGGCGGCTGCGCGCACTATCCCTCCAAGTTCCTGCCCCCCTCCGCCACCCTGCGCCTCTACGGCGACCAGATCGCCGCCGGTCTCGCCGCCGCCAAGGCCAAGGGGCTCGAGTACCACGTCTGGATGGTGCTGGGCAAACTCGACGGCGCGCCGCCCGAATTCGTCGCGCGCATGAAGAAGGAAGGCCGCCTGCAAGTCACGGATACCGGCGCCACGCGCCCGTGGCTCAATCCCCACCACAACGCCAACCGCGCGCTGCTGCTGGCCGTCGTCGAGGAAATCGCGCGGAATTATCCGGGCATCGACGGCCTCCATCTCGACTACGTCCGGTTGCCCGATTCGTTGAGCTGCTACTCGCCGGCCACCCGCGCGCGCTTCGAGTCCGACACCCGCAAGAAGTGCAAGCGCTGGCCGGCCGACGTCCTCGCCGGCGGCAAGCGCAACGCCGAGTTCCGCAAATGGCGCACGGCCGACGTCACCCGGCTCGTGGCCGACATCCACGCCACGCTGCGCCGCGCGAATCCCAACGCGAAGCTGTCCGCCGCCGTCTACGGCGCCGCCGCGCCCGACGGCGGCAACATCGCGCAGTACTGGCCCGACTGGCTGCGCGCCGGCACCGTCGACTTCCTGGCGCCGATGAACTACGTCGAGTCGTCCGCCGAATTCGCCCGCCTCGTGCGCACGCAGGTTTCCTATCCCGGCGCCGCCGGCCGCATCTTCCCCGGCATCGGCGTCACCGCCGACGAATCGCGCCTCGATCCCGCCCAGGTCGCGCGCCAGATCGCGCTGCTGCGCCAAGCCGGCTGTCCCGGCTTCATGCTTTTCGACCTCTCCGGCACCCTCCGCGACGAAACCCTGCCTGCGCTGCGGCAGGGCATCACCCGCCCGCTGCCCTAAAACTGATTCACCCACGCCACAAGGGCGTGGGGGTCTCCGATCCCGCTCTTAGACCCCCACGGGCTTGCCCCGTGGGTGAATCAGTTCCGGATCGAGACCCCCACGGGTTTATCCCGTGGGTGAATGAGTTCAAGACAAGCCGAGAACTCCCCGCCCATATTCCGAAAACGTCCCCGCATAAACCCGATCGCTCATCAACCGGCATCCCGCCGCCCGGTTCAGGCATCGCCACAGCGCCTCTCCCAGCTCCCGCGGCGTCTGCTCCGGCCGGCCCCGCGCCGCCACGTGCACGTGGTCCGGCATCGGCGCAAACGCCTTGAGCGCGCAGCCCGTCTCCCGCGCCCACGCGAACACCCCGGCGCGCACCTTGTCGAGAAAGTCCTCCTGGCCGATCCGGAACCGCCCCTCCGTCGTCGCCACCAGATGCAGATTGAACCAGTACCGCCCGCGCGACGTCTCCTCCGGCGCCGCCAGATCCACCGCCGCATCCTCGAACGCCGCCGCCCGCAGCGTGGCGCGGTAGCGCTCGTCCACCAGCGCCGCCCGCACCGTCTGCCGGCGCAGATAACCCGCGACCACGTCCGACACGTTGTCGCCCAGCGCGCGCACGGCGGTTTTCCGGCTGAACCCAATCGGCGTCTCCGCCTGACGCAGCGCATGCTGCAAGCGCCCCTTGACCCGCCCGGCAAACAGCTCCGGCGACACGTCCGGGCCCGTCTGGAACGCCATCTGGATTTCCTCCGAACGCCAATCGCAGTGCTGGAATTCCAGGCCATCCGCCGCCCACGCCGCGCGCAGAGCATCGAAAAACGGCGCGGCCGGACGGGAAGGGAAAACCCCTTCTGCCGGCCAGCCGGTCCAAGACAGGAAGAGGCGGGGAATGAGCGGGAATTCCATGCCCCGAGGATATAACTTCTTCACCCACGGGACAAGCGATCCGGAACTGATTCACCCACTGGACAAG
>RZYG01000194.1 GCA_009930415.1 Spartobacteria bacterium
CCGATCGCCGTCGTGGGCGTGCCCAAGACCATCGACAACGACATCCAGTACGTCCGCCAGACGTTCGGCTATTTCAGCGCCATCGAATCGGCGCGCGCCATCCTCGACGGCGCGCACTGCGAATCGAAGGGCGCGCCCAACGGCATCGGTCTCGTCAAGCTGATGGGCCGCGATTCCGGCTTCATCGCCGCGGGCGCCGCCGTGGCCTCGCAGGAAGTCAATTTCGTGCTGGTTCCCGAAGTGCCGCTGCGCCTGGACGGACCCAAAGGCTTCCTGGCCGCGCTGCACCGGCGCATGGTCGAGCGCCACCACGCCGTCGTCGTCGTCGCGGAGGGCGCCGGGCAGGATCTCCTCGAACAAGAGGACGGCCGAGACAAATCCGGCAACCGCAAGAAAGCCGACGTGGGCATCTTCCTGCGCGACCGCATCGCGGCCTACTTCAAGGAAAAGGGCACCGAGGTCAACCTCAAGTACATCGATCCATCCTACGTCATCCGTTCCGTGCCCGCCAACTCGCAGGACGCGCGCCTGTGCGACGCCTACGCCCGCCACGCCGTCCATGCGGCCATGGCCGGCAAGACCGACCTCATCGTCGGCGATTGGAACGGCGTCTACGTCCACGTGCCCATCCCCCTGGCCGTCGCCAGCCGCAAGAAAATCGACGTCGAGAGCGACCTGTGGCATGCCGTGATCTCCGCCACCGGCCAACCCCAGATCTGGGATTGAAGATTCCGACCTCACTTTTTTGCGAAAAGGGCTTGATTTGGAAGTAAAACGATTTACCCTGTCCGGAATCGATCGTCGAAAAGCGAAGTTTTGCTCGCCAGCGCGAGGATCGAAGTGATAGCGTCTTTGCAGTTTGGCCTAAATCAGGAACATTATGCTGTCTTTCATCGTTACGGCTCTGTTTTCGGGTGCGGTCTACCTGCTGCTGACGGCGGGTTCGGGCCCCGTCCTGCGGCTCTGGTCCGCTCAGGAACTCCTTGTCGCCGTGGTGGTCGCGGTCGCGGTGGGTTTCGTCGCCCGGCAATACTTCGCCAGCGCTCGCCGGCGCGCCGCCGCCAACCCCCTCCGCTGGCTGCAGGCCGTGGCCTATGTCGTCGGCCCGTTCTTCCTTGAAATGGCCAAGGCCAACCTCGACGTCGCCTACCGCGTCATCACCGGTCGCATCCGCCCCGGCATCGTCCGCGTCAAGACCGGCATGCAAACCGACATGGGCACGCTGCTGATGGCCAATTCCATCACCCTCACCCCCGGCACCCTCACGGTGAACGTCGATGAGGAGTCCAACGATTTGTACGTCCATATGATCAACGTCCCCGCCGGCATGGAAAGCCGCGAGACCGTCGAGGTCCGCGAACTCTTCGCGCTGTTCGATTGCCCGCGCTGGGTCAGGAGGATCGCCGAATGACACGCTGGATCTTCACCGCCCTGGTCCTGGTGGCCCTGATGCTGCTGGCCATGGTCCGGCTCTTCAAGGGCCCGACCGCCGCCGACCGCGTCGTGGCCCTGGACGCCATCAACACCCTCGTCGTCGCTTCGATGATCGTGCTGGCCGTCGTCTTCCGCCAGTTCATCTTCGTGGACGTCGCGATCATCTACGCCCTGCTGGCGTTCGTCGGCACGCTCTACATCGCCAAATACCTCGGAGGCGAGCTGTGATCCTCTCCGCCCTCATCTGGATTTCGCTGGCCGTCGGGCTGACCTTCAACGCGCTGGGCGTGATCGGCATCCTGCGCTTCCCGGACGTCTATACCCGCCTGCACGCGGACACGAAGGCCACCACCTTCGGATCCATCTTCACCTCGCTGGCCGTCGTGCTCTACGCCGCCGGCGAGTTCTTCAAAGATCCCGAGGGCCAGTACGAAACCCTCGCGCTCCACACCGTCCTGGCCGTGGTCGTTCTGGCCTTCACCAACGCGACCAGCGCCCACGCTATCGCCCGCGCCGCCCACAAGCGCGGCCACAAACCCGCGCAGGCCGTCTGCGACCGACTGGAGGAAACCGCCAAATGACGCCCTTCCTGCTTCTGCAAGCGCTGGTCCTGCTCGGCCTGGTCGTCACGGCCGTGCTGATCATCTCCTTCAAGGATCTGCTCGCCGCCGCCATCGCGTTCGCGGCCTTCAGCCTCCTGCTGTCCCTCGAGTTCTATCTGCTCCAGGCCCCCGACGTCGCCATCGCCGAAGCCGGCATCGGCGCGGGCCTGACCACCGCCATCTTCATCATCGCCATCCGCGGCACCCAGCGCCACGAGGAGAAGAACTGATGCGCCACGTCTTGTTCAGCGCCATCCTGCTGCTGTTTTTCGGCGGGCTGATGTATCTCGCCGCCGACCTGCCCTTCGGCGATCCGCCCCGGACGGACATGGACGACTATTTCCTCCGGAACGCCCAGGCGCAGACCGGGGCCAACAACGTTGTCACCTCCATCGTCTTCGATTTCCGCGGGTTCGACACCCTCGGCGAAGCCACCGTCCTGTTCACCGCCGTCCTCGGCGTGGGCATGATGTTCCGCAAGCTGAAGGAGGGCGAAGAATATGAAAATGACTAAGATCGTGCGGACTACCGCCGACCTGTTCTTCCCGTTCTGCCTCGTGTTCGGGCTCTACGTCGTCGTCCACGGCCACCTGACCCCCGGCGGCGGCTTCCAAGGCGGCGCCGTCATGGCCACCGGCACGGCGCTGCTGCTCGTCGCCCGCAGCTACGACGACGTGACCGGCCGCATCCGCAAGGGCGCCATGAAGGCCTGCGAAGCCGCCGGCCTGCTGATTTTCCTCTGCGCCGGCTTCAGCGGCCTGTTCGCCGGCCGGCCGTTCATGGCCAACTGGCTTGCGCCCGACAGCGCGCTGTTTCGGACCGCCGTCGCCCACGGCCCCAACGCCGGCGATCTCAACACCGCCGGCCTGCTGCCGCTGCTGAATTTCGGCGTCGGCATCGAAGTGCTCGGCGGCCTGACCGTCATCCTGCTGTACATGCTCTCCGGCATCAAGGAGGAGAAGAAGCCATGACCTCGCGCCTCCTGCTCGCGCTGCCCTACTTCACCGTGGTCGTCCTGATCGTCCTCGGCCTGGCCGTCATGCTCTCCAAGCGCAACGTCGTGAAGATCCTGATGGGCCTGTCCCTGATGGAGTCGGCGGTGAACCTCTTCCTCGTCGCCACCGGCTACCGCCACGACAGCGTCGCGCCGATCTTCACCAACGTCCCCGCGGGGCCGATGGCCTTGCCCACCGTGCAGGCCCTCACGCTCACCTCGATCGTCATCGGCGTGGCCACCTCGGCCATGATGTTGTCGTTCGCCATGGTGATCTACAAGAAGTACGGCACCACCGACATCCAGAAAATCAAGAAGCTCAAAGGTTGATGATGGACACCTTCGTCATGCGGCATTTGCCGGCGCTGTTGATCGCCGTTCCCCTGTTCGCGGCCTTCCTGATGCCGATCGTCGGCGGCGCGGGCCGCGCGGTCCGCAACGCCTGGGTCCTGCTCGGCGCCCTGGCCACTTCCGCCGTCGGCCTCGCGCTGGCGTGGAAGGTGCTGGCCACCGGCACCGTCCTCTACGTCTTCGGCGCCGCCGCGCCCCACGTGCCCTTGCCCATGGACTCGGGCGGGATTCCCATCCGCATCATTTTCCAGGTGGACGCGCTGAGCGCGCTCATGGTCGTCATCGCCTCGCTCTCCTCGCTGGGCATCACGATCTACTCGCTGGCCGCCGAAGCGAAGCAGTCCGGCCTCGAGACGTTCTACGCCATGCTCTTCCTGCTGGTCGCCGGCGTCCTCGGCATGGTCTCCACCGGCGATCTGTTCAACTTCTTCGTGTTCCTCGAAATCAGCTCGCTGGCCGGCGCCGCCCTCGTGGCCTACCGCGTGGACCAGGGCGTCGCCGTCGAAGCCGGCCTCAAGTACGCGCTGCTCAGCACGCTGGGCGCGCTGGCCGTGCTGACCGCCATCGGCATCCTGATCGGCCAATACAACGCCTTGAATCTCGCCACGCTGGCCTCCCGCTTGCAGTTCACGACGCTCGACAAGCTCGCGCTCGTCCTGCTGGCCGTGCCGCTGGCGATGAAGTGCGGCGCCGTCCCGATGCACTTCTGGACGCCGGACGCCTACACCACCGCGCCCTCCTCCGTCACCGCTTTCCTCGTGGTTTCCAGCCAGGCCAGCCTCTACGGACTGTTCCGCATCCTCTTCACCCTCTACGGCCCGCTCCTGAGCTGGGCCACCTTCGGCTGGTTCCTGATCGTCCTCGGCGTGCTCTCGATGTTCGTCGGCGTCACCATGGCCATCCCCCAGAAGGACGTGAAGCGCCTGATGGCCTATCACGCCGTCTCGCAGACCGGCTACATGCTCCTCGGCGTCGGCGTCGGCCTCGCCGTCCTCGGCAACCCCGACGCGCTCGCCAAATACGGCCGGACCGCCATGGCCGGCGGCCTGTTCCACATCATCAACCACGCGATGTACAAGGGCCTGCTGTTCCTCACCGCCGGCGCCGTCTTCTACCGCGCCGGCACCCGCAACCTCAACAAGCTCGGCGGGCTCGGCCACGACATGCCCTGGACGATGGTCTGCTTCATGATCGGCGCGCTCGCCATCGCCGGCGTCCCGCCCTTCAACGGCTTCGCCTCGAAACTGCTCATCTACGAATCCGTTTTCCGCTTCTCCCCGTTCCTTTCGATCATCGCCATGATCGTCAGCATCCTGACCCTGGCTTCGTTCGTGAAGGTCTTCCACTCGATGTTCCTCGGCCCGCGCCGCGCGGAATTCGCCGCGGTCCGCGAAGTGCCCGCGCCCATGCTCGCCGGCATGGCGCTGCTCGCCGTCTTCGTCGTCGCCGCGGGCCTCGCGCCCCAGCCGTTCGTCGACCGCCTGATCCAGCCCGCCGTCGAA
>RZYG01000024.1 GCA_009930415.1 Spartobacteria bacterium
ATTGCCGACCAGGCGCTGGTTCTTCGAATAGGCCTTGCGGTTCAGCTCGGGCAGGCCGTAGACGGTCTGCGGCAGCAGTTCCGGCGTCTTGTGGACCGGATCGCGGCCGATGCGGCGGGCGTATTCGGCGTAATCCTCGACGTTGTTGAAACGGAAGTCGCCGCTGTAGTCGATCACGCGCGCGCCCTTGGCCAGCTCGGCCGGGGCCTGCACCATGCCGACGCCGTCGGGCGTCGAGAAGAACACCACGTCGGCCGGCTCCTGCGCCGCCGGATCGTCGGGCTTCAGGATCGGCAGGTCGCAGAACCCCTTCAGGTGCGGATAGAGCTCGCTCATCGGCAGGCCCGTTTCCGTCGCCGCCACCAGCGTCTGGATCTTCGCTTCGGGATGCCGCAACAGCAGCTCCACGATCCCCACGCCGCCGTATCCCCCGCAACCGACCACCTTGACTTTGATCATCGCTTATCCCTCGATCTGGCAACCGCAAATAGACGCGAATTCACGCAAATGAAGCCCAAACTCTTAAGCCATTTGCGTCCATTTGCGTGCATTTGCGGTTATCTGTTTTCTCTCAAAACGGAATCCACTTCTGCCCGGGCTTCATGGCCGCGATGGCGTGCGCGAGCAGGTCGACCGTCCGGTCGAGATCGTCCACGGCGACGATTTCGCTGGGCGTGTGCATGTAGCGCAACGGGATGCTCACCAACGCGGCGGCCACGCCGGCGCGGGAAAGCTGGATGGGATCGGCGTCCGTGGGCGTCGCGCGCCCGTCGGCCACGATCTGCACGGGAATCTTGCGCTTCTTCGCCGTCGCCAAGAGGTGTTCGTAGAGCACGGGGTTGATGTTCGCCCCGCGCGACAGCACCGGGCCGCCGCCGAGCGCGACCTTGCCCTCGCGCTTTTCCGCGCCGTCCATCATCGGGTGGTCCGTCGCGAACGTCACGTCCACGGCGATGCCCACGTCCGGCGCGATGCCGAACGCGGAGGTCGTCGCGCCGCGGCTGCCGATTTCCTCCTGCACCGTGCCGACGGCGTGGATTTCGGCCTGGGGCGCCATTTCCGCCAGGCGGCGGGCCGTTTCCAGCACGACGAACGCGCCGGCGCGGTCGTCGAACGCCCGCCCCGCCAGCCGCCCGTTGGGAAGTTCGGCCACGCCTTGGTCGATCACCATCGGATCGCCCACGGACACCATTTTTTCCGCTTCCTTGCGGTTCTTCGCGCCAATGTCTACCCACAGGTCCGTCAGCGGCGTCACGCGGTTGCGCTCGTCGGGCTTCTGCACGTGGACAGGCACCTTGCCGATGATGCCGGGCACGACGCCCTTGGCCGTGCGGATCGCCACGCGCTGGCCCTGGGGAATCTGCGCGTCCCAGCCGCCGATGGGCGAAATCCACAGATAGCCGTGGGAATCGATCAGCGTCACGATGAACCCGATCTCGTCGTAGTGCCCCGCCAGCATCACGCGCGGCGATCCGCCGGGATTCACCACCACGTCGACGTTGCCGTGCACGTCCGTGCGCACCTCGGCCGCGAAGGACTCGGCCTCCTGACGGAAGACCCGCACGGCGTCCAGCTCGTAGCCCGACGGCGAAATCGCGTTCATCAGGCGCTTCAGGAAATCCAAGCTCGATTTTTTCATGCGGACGCTTCTTTCGGGCGACGGTTCCGGTCCGCCGCCCTAGGGCGACCGGTTGACCAGATTGGGATTCAAAAGCTTCGACGGCGGCGGAGCGATGGCCGGCAACGGGCGGGCCGTTGCCGGCGCGGGCGGCGGAGCGGGCGGCGGGGCCTGGACTGCCGGCGCCGGAGCCGGCGCGGGCACGGCTGCCGGAGCCGGCGCAACGGGTGGAACCGCGGCGGCGGACGGCGGGGCCGCGACCGGAACGCCCGACGGCGCCTGTACCAAGACCGGCACGGCGGGCGGCGCGGCATAGGGCGCCGGCGCGGCCGCTACGATCGACGTGGCCGCGGCGCGGGCCGCCATGGGCACCGGCGCGACCGGCGGCGGGGCCGGGGCCGGGGCCAGCGGCGCGGCCATCTGCGCCGGCCGCTGTTGCACCGGCGCGCCGAGTTCCACCTTCGCCCGGTTCACCAGCGCGAAATAGTTCAGGATGCCCTGCGCGATTCCCAGCGCTGCCGTTTCGCGGTAGGACGGCGTCGCCAATTTCTGCGCCTCCTGCGCATTCGACAGGAAGCCGCATTCCACCAGGGCCGCCGGCATCGCGGAATTGCGCAGCACGGCGAACCGCGCATGCTTCAACCCGCGGTCTTCCGCGCGCGTGATGCCGACCAGCGCGCGCTGCAGCTGGTTGCCCAGCACGTGGCTGGAGTGGTTGAACTGGTTGTTCGGCACGGCCGGGAACCGGCCGGTTCCGCCGGCCGTGGGCGGATAGTTCGCCGCCGCCGTCACGAACGTCTCGATGCCCTGCACGCTCCGCGAAGCCGCCGCGTTCAAGTGCAGGCTCACGAACACGTCGCCGCCCCCGCGCGCCGCCAGATACGGCCGGTCTTCCAGCTCCCAGAACCGGTCGCGGTCGCGCGTCAGCACCACGCGCAGGCCCGCCGCCGCCAGATGCGCCCGCGCCCGCAGCGCGATGTCCAGCACCAGATCCTTTTCCTTCAAGCCGGTGCGGGACGTCGTGCCCGGATCCTTGCCGCCGTGGCCGGCGTCGAGCACCACCGTGCGCGCCCCGCGCGCGCCCAGATAGGCCGACGGCCGCACCAGCGGATCCACCACGAACTGCGCGTCCGCATCGCTGAGCGACCAGTGGCCCCGGACCTTGATGACCGGCACGTGCAGCCAGACCTTGCTGCCGTTGAGCATGGCCTCGCGGCCATCCGCCGTGAACTGCAAACTCGTGTACTGTCCTCGGATCAGCAGCGCCTTGCCCCCCGGCGTCGTCAGCGGCAGCCCGTACATCGCCGCCAGGTCCTTCAGCGCCACGTAGCGCTTGCCGGCCACGGCCACCGCCTTGAGCGTGCGGACCTGGGCCGGTGCCACCGCCGGCACCGCCAACCCGACGCCCAGCGCCAGCGCGAGAATCCTTCCGATGGAACGCCATCCGTGCATATGAAGCGCGCATCCTACGGCACCGCCCCGCCAAAGGCAATCTTTCCCGCCGCCGGTTTCGGCCGGCATTTGCTTGCGCCCCGCGGGGGGAATCCTTATCCTGCCCGCCATGAAATCCATTTATGTTCTCCTGCCCCTCGCCGCCGCGCTGCTCGCCGCGTCCGGCTGCACCACGATGGTCGAATCCGGCGACGACGTGCCGCTGGCCACCCGCGCCGAGGTCGAGTACCTGCGCGGCGAACTCCGCCGCCTCAACGACCGCCAGTCCGCCTCCGAATCCGAGTTCGGGCGCTTCCAGGGCGAGATGATGTCCGCGCAGGCCGGCCAGTCCGCGTTCGCCTCCGCCGCGCAGGTCCAGTCCCTGCAAACCCAGCTCGAAGACCTCCAGCGCCAGATCCGCGCCCTCGACGCCGCGCGCGTGCAGGACAAGAAGGAAATCTACGACGACCTCTCCAAGAAGATCGCCACGATCCTGAAGACGTCCGCCCCGGTGCAGACTTCGCGCCCGTCCCGTCCGCGGTCCGGATCCCAGAGCGGCATCGAGCACGTCGTGCAGCCCGGCGAATCCCTTTCCAAGATCGCGGCCGCCTACGGCGTCCGGATGAACGTCCTGGTCGAAGAAAACGGCCTGTCGAGCCCCGACAACATCCGCGTCGGCCAAAAACTCTTCATCCCCGACTGACCCGCCCGCCCCGTTTCGTCCCCCGTTGCGACTCGCGCCCCCCCAACGGCCCCAAATCGGCCGGTGCGGCCTAACTTTGCGAAAGTTTTACGTGGAACGTAAAATCTTTGCGCAAAAATTACGTAGTACGTAAAACTCGGCCGGAGGCCCGTCTTGACCGTCTTTCGCCATCGGCGTAGCTTGTTTTCATGACCGGGACGCGCTTTTTCGGGGCCGATGAATGGAAAGCGGCCGGCATCGCCGCGTTTCTGGCCTTCGTCGTTTTCAGGTCCACCTTGGCGCCGACGGTCACGCTGGAATATTCCGGGGCGCTGGTCGTGGCGGCCGATCATCTGGGCGTCGCCCGGCCGCCGGGCTATCCCGTCTGGACGCTGCTGGCCAAGGGGTTCATCGGCCTGTTTCCCCATGCCCAATACCACGGCCATCCCAATCCCGCCTGGGCGGTGAACTGGATGTCCGCGTTCTTCGGCGCCATGGCGTGCGGACTGCTGGCCGCGACGACCGGCCGCCTCGCCCGCGCCGCCGTGGCGTCCGACGCCTTGTGCGCGGTTTCCGGCATTGCCGCCGGATTGCTGTGGGCCTGTTCGCCGGTTCTCTGGTCGCAGGCCGTCGTCGCCGAAACCCACACCCTGACCAACTTCTACTTTCTTGCGCTGCTGGCGCTGGCGCTGCGCTGGATCGATGCCGCGGATCGACGTTCCCCCTATCTCCTCGCGTTTCTCTCCGGACTCGCCCTCTCCATCTCGCCGGTGTTGATCCTCTTCCTGCCCGTTCTGCTGCTGGCCGCTGCATTCGTGTCGCTCAAGGATTTCGCGCGCATGTCCGCCGCGGCGCTGTTGTTGGGCGGTTTTCTTTTCGCGGAATTCAGATGGGGCCGCCTGCGGCCGGCCATCGGCGCCGGCGTCCTGGGCGGCGCCCTCGCCCTCGCCGGGTTTCTCGCCGCATTCCGCGCCACGCGTTCCAGCGCGGGCCTGCTGCTGCTCCTGCTCGCCGGATTGACCCCCTACGTCTATCTGCCTTTCGCCTCCGACCACAATCCGCCGATGAACATGGGCTATGCCCGCACGTGGGAAGGCTTCTGGCACGTCGTGAGCCGCGGCCAATACGAAGCGCTGGTGCCGCTGGATCCGTTCGCGCATCCCGGCATCTTCATCCGCGATCTGGCCTGGTACGCCCGGCTGCTGGCCGCGCAATTCACCGCGCCGCTGGCCGCCCTCGCGCTGGTGCCGATCCTGGCGCTGCGGTGCCTGGAGCGCCGCGCGCAGGCCGCGCTCCTGCTGGTGCTCGGCGCGTGGTTCTGCTTCGCCGTCGTCGTCCTCGTCGGCGCCCATCCCCAAGTGGACGTCCAGAACACTTGGGTGGCGCGCCCGCTTTTCTTGCCCTCGTTTGCGCTTGTAGCCTTGCTGATCGGCGTCGGTTGGGCCATCCTGTCGAATTGGATCGTCCGCCGGAGGGCACTCCCGCAACCATGATTCCCATCACCAATCCCAAACTTGCCGGACTCGAGCCGCGTTGGGCGCCGTTCCGGGGATTTTCGCTCGTGTTCGATCCGCCGGAAGACGACGCCTTTCTTGGCGCGCTGCGCGCGGGCCTGGCGGAACTGGAGAACGACGCGCTGATCGCGCGGTTCTATCTGCGCCTGCTGCCGGCCGCCTCGTTCCACGTCACGGCCTGGGACGGGGTCAACGAAGCCAAGCTGGCCGAGGTCGCGCCCGAATTCCGCGCCACCTGGGAACGCTTCCTGCAGGCGGGCGCCGCCAAGCCGTTTCCGGAAGACCTGTTCCGGGACGTCCAGGCCTCGGAACTGCTGACCTGTCCGGATTGGGACCTGCGCCTGCGCTGCGGGCGGATCGAGAACTGGAGCAACGTCTCGCTGGTGGCGCATCTGGAACCGGTGGATGACGCCGTCGGCGCAAGCCTGGAACGGCTGCGCGCCGCCCGCGACGCGTTGTCCGAAGCCTTCGGCCGCCGGTTCGGCGTGCGGCCCCATCCCGACTACGAGCCGCACGTCACGCTGGGCTATTTCGCCAACGGGGATCTGGCGGCGCGTTCCGCCACGGCCGTCGCGCGCTGGGATGCCGCGTTGCGGAGCGCCACGGCCGGCCACGTTTTGACCCTGCGCCGCCTGCATCTGTCCGTGTTCGCGGACATGACCAGTTTCGGCGCGGATTTGGCCTAGGGCGGTTCCTGAAATCACGTAGCCACACCGGCCACCCAGAACAGCCCGGCTCGGCAAGGATGCCTCGCCCTACCTAAAACCTAAACCTGCAACTAAGGATCATGGGTAGGGCGAACCCTCCGGGTGAGCCGTTGCTTATCGAGATTCAATAGCTACATCAAAGCTGGAATCGCTCGAGGGACGACCGGCCGGCGCAAGCAACGCTTGCCAATCCTCGCCGAAATTGTTGTGCCAGTTACCGATTCCGTCGTGGAACGCAAACGCCACGCGCTGCGTGGCCGAAACCGGCACCGTGAACGCGTATTCCCAACGCCGGCTCGCGGCGTTCCACGTCATGGGTTCGTCCGCGAACGCATTGGCAAACGCATCCTGCCCCAGGTGGATCCGGACCGGGTTCGCGCCGGCCAAGGGGCCTTCCGCGGCGCGGTAGGAGATGGTCGCCATCTCCCCGCGCAACGGAAACGCCGGTTCCACCCGCACCCGGCGGCGATTCGCGACGATTTCCGAATCGAAGACCAGGCCATCGCTGCGGATCCCGCGGATCTGCATGACGTCGTTGGTGACGTGGATCGACACGTGGTGGTAGCAGGTCGTCGCGAAAGCATGGGTCTCTTCACCGGCCGCCGATGCGTACAGCCACGCGCCGCCGCCCCCGGCCACGAGATAACGGACGCCCCGGATCGGCGCCATGCGCTGGTAGTTGTGGCTGTGGCCGCTGACCATCCAATCGGCCTCGTAGCGCGTCAACAGCGGCGCCCAATGGGTCGCGATGGATGCATCGCCGCCCCGTTCGCCGAACGAAACCGGCGGCCGATGGCCCACGACCATCGTCCAGACGGCGGCCGGATCGAATGCCGCCGCCTGCAGCTCGCGCGCCAGCCAATCCGTCAGCGCGGCGGCCGGGATCTCGGTATTCAGCACGATGAACCGCGCGTTGCCGGCCGCGAAGGAATAGTGGCCGGCGATCCGCGCGGATTCCGGCAGCGGGAACAGGCTCCGCCACAGGCTCTGCGCGAAGTCCACGTCCGGGGCGACGTCGTGGTTGCCCAGCGCGGGCATGAACACCGCCCGGGCCAGCTCGTTGGAACAGATCCGGAAAAACGGCTCCCAGGTGGCGAACCCCGCAGCGCCGTAGGCTTCATCGGCCAGATCGCCGAGCCCGACGACGAACGCCGGATCTTCCTCCGCGATCCGCGCCGCCACCCCTCGCGCGCCGGCTTCATCGAGCCCCCCCTGCAAATCCCCGTGCAACGCGAAATGCAACGGCTGCCCCGGAGAAGGCGCGGTCCGGAAGGTCCCGGTCTGGACGTCTCCGGCGCTGGAAGCCGCTTCGTAGAAGTAGCGCGTGCCGGGCGCCAGTCCGCGCAGGACGATCGCGTGCCGGTACGTGCCCCCACCGTCCTGTTCGAGATGCGAGAAGCGGGGCGTCGTGCCATAGCGGACCGTGCCGCGCCCGGCTTCCGGGACGTCCCACGCGATCGTGGCGGTCGTGGCGGGGTCTTCCGTCCAACTGGCCCGGGCCGGCGTGCGATAGGCCTGCCCTTCCGCGGCCAGAACCCACAGCAGCGGTGCGCAACCCAGCCAACCCAACGATTTCCACGTTCCGCGCACGCCGTCCCTTCCTGCGGCTGGCACTATCCACGCCGGACCCGCCCGGCTCAAGTGCAATCCGATTTTCGGACGTTTTCTTTTTGCCGGATCCCGTGATAGGGTACGCCGCATGAATCGTTGGTTCCAGCGCGTCGCGCTCTGCGCCGCCCTATCCGTCCCCTTTTCGGAGCATGCCATGGCCCAGGATCCCGTCGACGTCTTGAAAACCGCCAATGCCGGCATCCGCCGCCTCGTGCTGGACAACGGGTTGGTCGTCCTGCTCAAGGAAGACCGCAGCGCGCCCATGGTGGCGCTCCAGTTCTGGGTTGGCGCGGGGTCCATCCACGAGGCGGAAAACCTCGGCGGCGGCCTCTCGCACTATCTCGAACACATGGTGTTCAAGGGCACGCCGACGCGTGGCCCGGCCCAGGTCTCGCAGGAAATCGCCGACGCCGGCGGCGAAATCAACGCCTACACGTCCAACGACCGCACCGTGTTCCATGCCACCCTGCCGGCCGAACGCTGGCTCGTCGGACTCGACGTGCTCGCGGACGCCGTCTTCCACCCCTCCTTTCCGGAAGATGAATGGGCCCGCGAGCGCGAAGTCATCCTGCGCGAAGTGGACATGGGCGAGGACGATCCCGCCCGCGTCCTGAACCGCCTGACGTGGGAAACCGCCTACCGCGTCCATCCCTACCGCGTGCCCATCATCGGCTGGCGCGACGTCCTGACCACCATGGACCGCGACGATCTCGTCGCCTATCACCGCCGCCACTACTCGCCCGACAACGTGATCCTGGCCGTCGCCGGCGACGTGCCGATCGCCGATCTGGAGGCCGCCATCCGCGAACGGATCGAAAAGATCCCGCGCACGCCGCGGTCGCCGGTGCTCGTGCCGGCGGAACCGCCGCAATTGGCCGAACGGTTCCAGCGCAAGACCGGGGCCTACGAGGTCGCGCGCCTGACCTGGGTCTTCCACGCCACCGATCTGGCCGATCCCGACACGCCGGCGCTGGACGTCCTGGCCTCCGCCGTGGGTTCGGGCCGGTCGTCGCTGCTGGTCAAGCGCCTGCGCGAAGAGCGCCAACTCGTGCTCGACGTGGACGCCTGGAGCTACACGCCCAAGGATCCCGGCCTGTTCGGCATCCATGCCGAGTGCGAACCTGAGAAAGAAGCCGAAGTCGTCGCCGCCCTGCGCGCGGAAGTCGCGCGTTGGCAAACCGAGCCGTTCGAGGCCGCCCGCATCGAGCAGGCCCGCCGCGAAGTGCTCGTCGGCGCCATCCAGGAACTGGCGACGATGGATGGCCAGGCCGCCGCGATGGCCTCCGGCGAATTCTATGCCGCCGATCCCCGCCACACCGAAATCTATCTGGAGCAGGTCCGCCAAGTCGCCCCCGAGGATCTGACCCGCGTGGCCCGGAAATATCTGCGCCCGGAAAACGGCTCCTGGACCATCCTGGCGCCTGCGACCGAAGCCGCGGCCGGCGCGGACCGCGCCGCCGCCGCCGATCTGCACGTGCAGGACCACGTGTTCCCCAACGGCCTGCGCCTGATCGTCCGCGAAGATTCCCGCCTGCCGATGGCCCACGTCGCCGCGGTGCTCGGCGGCGGCCTGCTGGCCGAAACCGACGGCCAGGCCGGCGTTTCGCAGCTCGCCGCCGATCTGCTCACCCGCGGCACCTCGCGGCATACCGCCGCCGAATTGGCCGAGATTCTCGAGTCGCGCGCGGTCTCGCTCGGCAGTTTCTCCGGCCGCAACAGCTACGGCTTGTCCGCCGCGGGCCTCTCCGAAGACCTGCCCCTCATGCTGGACGTCGTCGCCGCCTGCCTGCTCGACTCGCAATTCCCGGAAGAGGAGCTCGAGAAGCAGCGCGCGCTCCAGTTGGCGGGCATCCGCCGCGCGCTGGAAAAACCCATGACCCACGCCCAACAGATGGTGCGCGACGCCTTTTTCCCCGGCCATCCCTACCGCTTTGCGCCGCATGGCGACCCCGCCACCGTCGCCGCGCTGGCCCGCGCCGACGTCCAGGCGCACCACCGCAAGCTGCTGGGGGCCTCCAACCTCGTCTTGGCCGTTTTCGGCGACGTGAAGAAGGATGCCGTCGTGGCCGCGGTCGCCGCCGCGTTCGCCGATCTGCCGGCGACGCCCCCGCCCGCGTGGCCCGCGTTGCCGCCGGCACCGGCGCAAGCCGTGCGCACGGAAAAGCAAATGTCGTTCAAGCAAACCGTCCTGGTCCGCGCCTGGCCGGGCATCGCCGCGGGCGACGAGCGCGAGGATGCCGTGTCCGTGCTGATGGATGCCTTGAGCGGGCTCTCGTCCGATCTGTTCATCGAAGTGCGCGACAAGCGGGGGCTGGCCTACTACGTCGGGGCCACGCACTTCACCGGACCGGTGGGCGGCCTGTTCATGATCTATGCGGGCACCACGCCCGAAGGCTGTCCAGAAGTCGAAGCGCAAATCCAAGCCCAGACCGAGCGCCTGCGCAGGACCGGGCTGCGGCCGGAGGAATTTTCCCGCGCCGTCGAGCAATTGGTCGCCGAACAGGCGCGCACCCTTCAGAACAACGGGGGCATGGCCCAGCAATGCGCGCTCGACGAGCTCCTCGGCCTGGGCTATCGCCATTCGCTGACGACGGCCGAACGCCTGAACGATCTGGCGCCCGACGCCGTGCGCGCCGCGGCCGAATCGATCTTTTCGGCCCCCGGCGAGGCGGTCGCCGTCGTTCAGCCCGGCAACGCCCCGTGAGCCGACCGATTTACCAGCGCAAACGGGCCTGGATCGCGTTGGCGCTGGGGGCCGGAGCCGCCTTGGCGGCGCTCCAGCACCGGGAAATCGCCGCCGCTTTCGAGCGGCTGGACTGGAGCGACGTCCAGGCCGCCGTGCGCGCCGCGGGGCCCTGGGCCCCGCTGCTGTGCATCGCGCTCAACGCCCTGTTCACCCTGCTGTTCCTGCCGACGACGCTGGTGTGCATCCTCGTCGCGCTGCTTTTCGGCATCACGCGCGGCCTGCCGATCTGCCTGGCGGGGCTCGCGCTGGGCATGGCCGGCGCCTTTCTCATTGCCCGCTACCTCGCCCGCGATTGGATCGAGCGCCGCATCGGCCATACTCGGCTTTTCCGCCGGCTGGAGGAAAACATGCGCGGCGAGGGCTGGAAGCTCGTTTTCTTCTCGCGCCTGCTCCCCATCAATCCCTACGGCGTCCTCAATTACGCCTATGGGCTCACGAGCCTGTCCTTCGGGCCCTATATCGCGGCCTCGACGTTGGGCGTCGTTCCCAACGTCCTGGCTCTGCTCTGGACCGCCAAAGCCGCCGGCAAGATCGCCCGCGGCCAGATGGATTGGCGCGTGCTGGCCATCCTGTTCGCCGGGGCCGGCCTGTTCGCGGTCCTGGCCTGGCTGCCGAACCTCTTGCGACGGCGGGGCCGGCTCGTCGCCCTGCCCGACGCCGACGAGCCGGAAGAAGACGAGGACTAGAGCGTTTTCGTCTATTCTGTAGCCGCCAGACAAGACCGGCACGAGGTCGTGCCGGCTCCAAACAGCCACAGAATCGATGCCATTGGAGCCCCCGACGACCCCGTCGGGGGATGGAATATGGCTACGGCAATACGAAAACTGCTCTAGACGCGCAAAAGGCGGAGCGCGCCTGCGCGCGCCCCGCCGCCTAGACCGGACGGATCCGGCTTAGTACATGTCGCCCATGCCGCCCATGCCGCCGCCGCCCGGCATCGGCGGCATCGCGTCCTTCTTCTGCGGGATCTCGGCGATCATCGCCTCCGTGACGAGGAGCAGCCCCGCGATGCTCGCGGCGTTCTGCAGCGCGCTGCGGGTGACCTTGGTCGGATCGATGATGCCGGCCTTGATCATGTCGCCGTAGCTGCCCTTGGCCACGTCGTAGCCGTAGGCGCCCTTTCCGTTGCGCACTTCCTGCACCACGATCGAACCGTCCACGCCGGCGTTTTCCGTCAGCTGGCGCAACGGGGCTTCGCAGGCCCGCCGCACGATTTCGACGCCGATCTTGGATTCGCCCGTGGCCCGGACGTCGTCCAGCGCGGATTGCGCGCGGATCAGCGCGACGCCGCCGCCCGGAACGATGCCTTCCTCGACCGCCGCGCGCGTCGCGTGCAGCGCGTCTTCGACGCGGGCCTTCTTTTCCTTCATTTCCGTCTCGGTGGAAGCCCCGACGTTGATGACGGCCACGCCGCCCGCAAGTTTCGCCAGGCGTTCCTGGAGCTTCTCGCGGTCGTAGTCCGAGGTCGTCTCTTCGATCTGGCGGCGGATCTGGCCGATGCGGCCCTGGATATCGCTGGTCTTGCCGGCGCCTTCCACGATCGTCGTGTTTTCCTTGTCGATCGTGATGCGCTTGGCGCGGCCCATGTCCGCCAGCGAAAGGCTTTCGAGCTTGAGGCCGAGGTCTTCGCTGATGAACTTGCCGCCGGTCAGGACGGCGATGTCTTCCATCATGGCCTTGCGGCGATCGCCGAAGCCGGGGCTCTTCACCGCGCACACCTGGAGGGTGCCGCGCAGCTTGTTGACCACCAGCGTGGCCAGCGCCTCGCCTTCGATGTCTTCCGCGATGATCAGCAGGGGCTTGCCGCTCTTCGCCACGTTCTGCAGCACGGGCAGCAGATCCTGCAGGTTCGAGATCTTCTTCTCGAACAGCAGGATGTAGGCGTCGTCCAGCAGGACTTCCATCGTCTCGGCCTTCGTCACGAAGTACGGGCTCAGGTAGCCCTTGTCGAACTGCATGCCTTCGACCACGTCCAGCGTGGTCTCGATGCCCTTGGCTTCCTCGACGGTGATCGTCCCGTCCTTGCCCACCTTGTCCATCGCCTGGGCGATGATCTTGCCGATGGTGGTTTCGCCGTTCGCGGAGATCGTGCCGACCTGGGCGATTTCCTCGTTGTCCTTCACCTTCTTGCTTTGCTTCTCCAGCGCGGACACGACGGCCTCGGTGGCCAGGTCGATGCCGCGGCGGATTTCCATCGGGCTGGCGCCGGCGGTGACGTTCTTCAGGCCTTCGCGATAGATGGCCTCGACCAGCACGGTGGCGGTCGTGGTGCCGTCGCCGGCGATGTCGCTCGTCTTGCTCGCGACTTCGCGCACCATCTGGGCGCCCATGTTCTCGAACGGGTTCTCCAGCTCGATTTCCTTGGCGACGCTCACGCCGTCCTTCGTGATCGTCGGGCTGCCGAACTTCTTATCGATCACGACGGTGCGGCCGCGCGGCCCCAGCGTGCTCTTGACCGCCTTGCTCAGTTTTTCGATGCCCCGCAGCACGTGCTGGCGGGCTTCCGAATCATATGCAATCTGTTTTGCGGACATGTTCTTGGTTCTCCTTGATTAGTCTTCCAGGACGCCGAGGATGTCTTCCTCGCGCATGATCTGGTATTCCTTGCCGTCCAACTTGATTTCGGTCCCGCCGTACTTCGGCATCAGGACCTTGTCGCCCTTCTTGACGTTGAAGGGGATCTTCTTGCCGCTGTCGTCGATCTTGCCGGTGCCGATCGCGATGACCTTGCCCTGCTGGGGCTTTTCCTTGGCGGTGTCGGGGATGATGATGCCCCCCTTCTTGACTTCATCTTCCTTCTGGGGTTCGACCAGCACGCGATCGCCCAATGGTTGGATCTTCATATCTGCCTTGTCTCCTTGTTTTGTGGATGGGGACCGGCGCCGCGGCAAGGCCAGACCTCGCCGCCGCGCCGGCCGTTGTTTCTTTATTTTGAATTCTTCTTGTCGTCGTCGACCATTTCGAAGTCGGCGTCCATGACGTCGCCGTCGGCCTTCGCCTCGCCGCCCGGCGGGGGCGGCGGCGGGGGCTGGCCGGCGCCGGCGCCCGGGGCCGCCTGCTTGGCCTGGGCGTAGAGGTCGGCCGAAACCGCCTGCATGTCCGCCGTCAGCGCCTCGCTGGCCTTCTTGATCGCGTCGGCGTCGCCGCCTTTCAGCGCGTCCTTCAGGGCCTGGATGCCGTTCTCGACCTTCAGCTTCTTGTCGGAGGGGATCTTCTCCCCGTTGTCCTTCAGGAACTTTTCGGTCTCGTAGACCATGGCTTCGGCGCGGTTCTTGGCGTCCACCGCCTCGCGGCGCTTGGCGTCCTCGCCGGCGTGGGCTTCGGCGTCCTTGACCATCTTCTCGACTTCGTCCTTGCTCAGGCCGCTCGAGGCGGTGATGGTGATCTTCTGTTCCTTGCCCGTGCCGAGATCCTTGGCGCTGACCTTGAGGATGCCGTTGGCGTCGAGGTCGAACGTGACTTCGATCTGCGGCATGCCGCGCGGGGCCGGCGGGATGCCGTCGAGATGGAACTTGCCGATGCTCTTGTTGTCGCCGGCCATCTTGCGTTCGCCCTGGAGCACGTGGATTTCCACGGTGTTCTGGTTGTCGGCGGCGGTGCTGAAGATTTCGCTCTTGCGGGTCGGAATCGTCGTGTTGCGCTCGATCAGCGCGGTGCTGACGCCGCCGAGGGTCTCGATGCCCAGCGTCAGCGGGGTCACGTCCAGCAGCAGCACGTCCTTGACTTCGCCCTTGAGCACGCCGCCCTGGATCGCGGCGCCGACGGCCACGACTTCGTCCGGATTCACGCCCTTGTGGGGCTCCTTGCCGAGCTGCTTTTCGACGTCCTGCTGCACGCGCGGCATGCGGGTCATGCCGCCGACGAGGATGACTTCGTCGATCTGGCTCTTGGACAGGCCGGAATCGCGCAGGCAGTTCTCGACCGGCGCCATGCTGCGGTCGATCAGGTCGCCGACGAGCTGCTCGAGCTTCGCGCGGCTCAAGGCCACGTTCAGGTGCTTCGGACCGCTGGCGTCGGCCGTGATGAACGGCAGGTTGATGTCGGTGCTCTGGGAGCTCGACAGTTCGCACTTGGCTTTTTCCGCGGCTTCCTTCAGGCGCTGGAGGGCCATCGCGTCCTTGGACAGGTCGATGCCCTGCTCCTTCTTGAACTCCGCCACGAGCCAATCCATGATGCGCTGGTCGAAGTCGTCGCCGCCCAGGTGCGTGTCGCCGTTGGTGGCCTTCACCTCGAACACGCCGTCGCCGATCTCCAGCACGGAGATGTCGAACGTGCCGCCGCCGAGATCGTACACGGCGACCTTCTCTTCCTTCTTCTTGTCGAGGCCGTAGGCCAGCGAAGACGCGGTCGGCTCGTTGATGATGCGCAGCACGTCGAGGCCGGCGATGCGGCCGGCGTCCTTGGTGGCCTGGCGCTGGCTGTCGTTGAAATACGCCGGCACGGTGATGACGGCCTGCGTGATCGTCTCGCCCAGATACGCCTCGGCGTCCGCCTTCATCTTCTGGAGGATCATCGAGGAAATTTCCGGCGGCGAATAGGTCTTGTCGCCGATCTTCACGTGGGCGTCGCCGTTGGGCGCGCGCACCACCTCGTAGGGCATGCGCTTGATTTCGTTCGGCATCTCGTCGAACTTGCGGCCCATGAAGCGCTTGATGGAGAAAACCGTGTGCTTCGGATTCGTCACGGCCTGGCGCTTGGCGGCGCTGCCGACCAACCGCTCGCCGCTCTTCGTGAACGCCACGATCGACGGCGTCGTGCGCCCGCCTTCCGCGTTCGGAACCACGGTCGGCTGACCGCCTTCCATGACCGCCATGCAGGAATTCGTCGTTCCCAAATCGATGCCTAAGACTTTTGCCATTTGGATACCCTCTTCTTTCTTAAATCAGCGTTGCGATACAACCCTTCGACGAATATTAAAGCAGGTAACATGCCAATGTAGCTGAAATAATTATAATACTATGCTGTTCAATATGATACACATATTTATCACGGCGACTCCAAAACCCTAAAAGCCATCAGATGAGACATTGTGTCGCACCAGGATACACGGGATGGCACACTATCGCTCAGCCAGGAAAACCCCATTCCTCCCGGAGGCAACGCTTATTGCGCGCCTATCCGCGTCGTCAATTCCGCAACCAGCTTGTCGAGCGGCAGCATGACCTGTTCGCCGGAAACCATGTCCTTGAGCGCGGCGGTGCCTTGCGCCAGTTCGTCTTCGCCGCGGATGACCGCGAAGGCCGCACCGGACCTGTTGGCCGCGCGCATCTGCGATTTCATGCTGCCGCCGGTCGCCATCCGGCAGGCGATTTTCGCCGCGCGCAGGTCCTGCATCAACGCCAGATTGCGATCCAGCGCCGCGTCGCCGAGCCCCACCAGCCAGACCAGCGGCGGCGGCGGCACGATCAGGTCCCGGTCCCGTCCCAACGCCTGCAAGACGCCGACGACGCGTTCCAGGCCGATGGCGAACCCCACGCCGACCAGTTCCCGGCCGCCGAGCTGCATCCGATAGCGCCCGCCGCCGGCAACGGCGTTCTGCGCCCCCAGCGCCGTGCTCGCGATCTCCCACACCGTGTGCTCGTAGTAATCCAGCCCGCGCACCAGCAACGGATCGATCCGGTAGCTCACCCCCAGCGCGTCCAGATGCGCCGCCGTCTGCGCCAGATAGTCGCGCGACGCCGCGCTCATGAATTCGGTCGGCGGCGGCACCGTCGCCACGACGGCTTGGCAGGCCGCGTTCTTGCAGTCGAGCACGCGCAGCACGTTCTCGTTGATCCGCCGGCGGCAATCCTCGCACAGCTCCGCTTCGCGCGCGGCCAGGGCCGCGCGCAAGCCCGCCGCGACGGCGGCGTGGCCGCCGATTTCGCCGCGCGTGTTCAGGCGCACTTCGCAGTCGCCCAGTCCCCAGGCCCGCAGCAAATCCACTTGCAGGGCCAAAATCTCGGCATCCACCCGCGGCGACGGCGGCTCGAGGCACTCCACGCCGATCTGGTGGAACTGCCGCTTGCGGCCGGCCTGCGGGCGCTCGCTGCGGAACATCGGTCCGACGTAGTACCAGCGCGCGCCGTCGGTTTCCTGCGCCCCCAGCCCCGCCGCGTGGCGCATCACGCCGGCCGTGCCCTCGGGCCGCAGGCACAGGCGTCGGCCGCCCTTCTCGAACACGTACATTTCCTTCTGCACGACGTCCGTCGTCTCGCCCAGCGACCGGGTGAAGACCGCCTCGAACTCCACCACCGGCGTGCGCAGCTCTTCGAAACCGTAGAGCTCCAGCGTCGCGCGCGCCACCTGCTCCAAGCGCTGCCAAAGCCGGACTTCGGGCGCGGCGAGATCGGACATGCCCTGGACGGGCTGGTTGGCGGATGACATCAAAAATCCTGCACGGGCGCGCGACTGCGCGCGATCAAAAAGAGAATCGGCCTGGCCGGAAACGACCTACTTGAACATTTCCTTCATCGTCTTGCCGGGCCGGAAACGCACGACCTTGCGGCTCGGAATCACGACGACCTGGTCGGGCTTGTGCGGGTTGCGGCCGATCCGCTGCCGGCGTTCGCGCACGTCGAACACGCCGAACTTGCGGAATTCGATCGTCTGCCCCGCCCGCAAGGCGTCCACGATGGAGTCCAACGTCTTTTGGATCACCGCTACGACCTGCTGCTGGGTCAGGTTGGTTTCCTCGGCGATCCGGATCGCCAGGTTGCGTTTGGTCAGGTTCTGCATTTTCTCATCCATTTCAACCTCGCCTTCCCTCCGGGCGAACAATGCCCATCGACGATTGGAACTTTGGTCTCCTAGCGGAGTTGCGTCAAGAAAAACCCGCTCGAAAACAGAGTTTTAACGTCCCGGCCGCCGCCGCCCCGGATCGGCCCCGTCAAGGCTCCCGGGGCCACGGCGCGGAATAGGGCATAAAAGCCTCGAGCCGGCCTTTGAAATCATGCGGCAGATCGCACCCCAAGGCATCGAACCCCGCCACCCGCTCCCCGTTGGCCAGCACCCGTTCCGGCCGCACCTGGCGCGGCCACCAGACCCGATACCCGCCCGAGGGCTGCGCGCCGCCGCCGACGTCCACCGTGAACTGCTTTTTCTGCCAATAACCGGCCAAATCCAGCGGTCCGAACGCCGTCGGCATGCCGTACACCTGGAATCCGTCGCCATGTTGCAGCCATTCGGCGGGCGCGCCGCAGAACAGGTCGAGTTTCTTGCCGTTTTCGCGGACCGCCAACCCGCGCGTCCCCATCACGTAGGCGGCGGCCACCCGCAGGTCCGGCATGTCGCCGACCGGCCCCGGCTGGCGCGGATCGGCATTCCGGGCCCGCGGCCACGACTGCCAGCCGGGGGGGCGTTGCGCGGCCAGCAGCGACACGAACACTTCCCGGGCGTAATCGCCGCGCCCCATCGCGGCCAGCGGCCCCAGCAGCGCGGCGTCGTCCGCCGGCGCCAGCCGTTCCCCGTCCGGTTCGCCGCGGGCGAGAACCGTTTCGTAGAACGCGTCCAGACTGCTTTGCAGCTCGTGCGGCTCGACCAAATCCGTTTCCGCGCAGGGCCAGAACAACAGCGCGACCGAACCGGCGTCGAGCCGGCCATCTTCGGCGGCCGCCGGGATCCATGACGCATCCATCAGATCCATGCGCGCGCGCAGCGAGCGCCGCACGGCCGACTTGAGCGCGCGGTAGTTCGCGTCCGCCCAGACGGCGTCGTCGTCGCGCCCCAGCAGCGCGGCCGCCGCGCGGACTTCCTTCCAGCCCAGCAGCGCCCAGTACTGGTCCGCATAGCGGTGCAGCGCGCGGCCGCCGTCCCGAGCGGGCGTCGGCGGCAACAATCCTTCCACGAGGGCCGCCTCGTCCGCCGCCAGTTGCCATTCCGTCTTTTCCAGATCGGCGCGCAGCCGCTCCAGAACGCGCATGGCCGCGACCAGCTGCGGGTAACGCTTCTGCAGAAACGCCGTGTCTTGCGTGAAGCGGTGGTATTCCATCACCATGAACGCGAACTGCCCCTGCTGCGCATGGCGGCCGGTGAACTCCGCCTCGGCGGATGCGCCGCGGGGCGCCAGGCGGTCCGGTACCCAGCCGTTCGTGCGGATGCCCGCCGCGACCCGTTCGATCCACTCGCGGGCCACGTCCGGTTGGCCGGCCCGCAGCAGCGCCGGCACGCGTCCGGTCGTCGTCTCCAGGTTTTCCCCGTCGGCGGCGCGGCGACCCAGCAGCCAGCCGACCTGCGCCCGCAGGCCATCCAGCGCCTCCGGCCGCGCGATCCGCGGATAATACCGGCTCGTCTCGCTGCGCCACGTCCAGGCGGCATCCACCCAGTCCCGGTCGAACGCCTCGGCCACCGCGTCCGGCGTCACCCCATCCGTCGCCCACGGAAAACGCCTCCGGATCGACGTCTGCGCGTTCGCGACCACCACCACGCTCGTCCGCGATCCCGGCTCCAACGCGAAATCCAGCCACCAGGCCGCCGACGCCAATCCGTTTCCGTCCGTCGCCGCCCGCGCCGCCGGCGTTTCCCCGCGGCGAAAACCTTCCACCACGTCGCCGTCCGCGAACGACGCGGCCCCGAACGGCAGATCCCGGCGCGGCACCGCGAACAGCGGCACGTCGTTCACCCGGATTTCCTGCCAATCGCCGGCTTCCGCCGCGCGGATCCGGTGGATCGGCGCCAAGCCGCTGCGGTTCGGTCCCGGCCCGGCCAGCCGGATCGGCCGCACCGCCCAGACCAACCTCCCCGTCTGCGCCATGAGCGATTCGTTGGCCAATTCGTATTTCACCCAGGTCGTCGGCGCCGCCGCACCCGACCGCGCCAGCGCGCGGATCCGCAGCGTCAGGTCCGAAGCGAATTTCCACGTCGTCTCCGGCAGCGGCGCCCCGGCGCCGCCCAGCCGGTAGTCCCGCTCCGCCGCCTGCTGCGCCGAGAGCAGTTCGCCGCCGACCGCCAGCAGGGGCGTCAGCGTGGCGGCGTCCGCATGCGGCGCGAACGTGCCGCTCTCGTCCAGAAGGCTCTCCGCATCGCCCGGCCGCGGTCCGGCCGCCACCGTCCAATACGTCTGGCGGCGGCGGAGCACGTCCGGGTACAGCCCCTCCGGCGCATGTTGCGCGGCCACTTCCAGCAACGCCCACGGCTGCGCCGTGCCTTCTTCGCCCCGCAGCGAAATCCCGGCCACTTCGAACCCGTCCGGCGCCGACGCGCCGGAAAACGCCAGCCGCACGAACCGCGCCTCCGCGGCTTCGTCGCGCATCAGCACGTCGAAATCCCCCGCCTGGACCTGGATGCGTCCGAACGACGTCCAGTTCGTGCCGTCGGCGGACGTCTCCACCACCACGTTCGAGGCATATCCCGCCGCACCCCAATCCACCCGCAGGCTGCCGATCGATTCCGCGCGGCGCAAATCCAGTTCCACGTCCGCCGCCGCCCGCGCGCACCGCCAGCTCGTTTCCGCATCGCCGTCCAGCAGCGCCGCCGCCGCCGGGTCCGGCAGCCCATCCACGCTCATGCGCGGCCGGTCCTCCACGTCCTGGATTTCCAGTTCGGCCAGCGCGACGCGCCGGCCCAGCGCGCTCCGGGCCACCCGCAAGCGCAGATGGCGCGCCATGATCGGTTCAAACGCGGCCTGATCCCAGTGGCCATCCCCGTTTTCCGTCTCGAACGCCAGGGTCCACTGCGCGCCGTCGAGGCTCGTTTCCACCGCGTAGGCCGTCGCGTGCGGCCGGCCCCAATGCAGCGAAAATCCGCAGACCAGCGCCGGGCGCGGCCAACCCACTTGGATCCACTGCGGCCCTTCGTCGCCGCTGCGCCACCAGGTATTCGTCCGCCCGTCCACCGCCAGTTCCTGGCCGTTTCCGACCTCCGCCGCCGAGGCCGTCGTCGTCCAGCGTTCCGGATCCGGCACCGCCAGCCGGTTCGCCTTGACGCTCGCGCAGCCCGCCGCCGCCCCCAGAACCAGCGCCGCCGCCAGAAACGGGACGCCTGCAAAGTTTTTACGTTCTACGTAAAATCCGCGCAAAGTTTTTACGTTGTACGTAAAAATGGTCCGCGCCCGCGCCATGCCGCCGGTTCCTTTATCCGCCGTACGTCTGCAACGTCCGGCGGATGCGCCGCAAGACGCGTTCCTTGCCCATGGTCGCCAGCATGTCGAAGAGGCCCGGCCCCACGCCCGTGCCGGAGACCGCCACGCGCACCGGATGCACCAGGTCGCCCATTTGCCGGCCGGTGCGTTCGCCCAGCGCGTGCAGCGCCGCGTCCGTCGCCGCCGCCGTGAACGGCTCGACCGCCTCCAGCGCCGCGAGCTCTTCGCGGAGGATGTCCAGCGCGCCTTCTTTCAGGAGGCGCTTCTTCACGCTCTTCTCGTCGTACGGAAAGTCCTCGTTGAAGAAAAATGCCGCCTGCTCGCCCAGATCGGAATACAGCCGGATGCGCTCGCCCATGCAGGCCACGACGGCCTGGAAATAGGCCGGATCGACGTCGTCGCGCCAGAGGCCCTGGCGCCGCATGGCGGCTTCGCAGCCGGCGGCGATTTCGTCCGCGCCGCGCCGTTTCAGGTGCTGGCCGTTCATCCACAGCAGCTTCGTCATGTCGAGCTGGCTGGGCGCGCTGCGCACGCGGTCGAGCGTGAACAGTTTAACCATGTCCTCGCGCGACATCACCTCGAGATCCTCGCCCGGCGACCACCCCAGCAGCGCCAGCGAGTTGAACAGCGCCTCCGGTAAAAAGCCCCGCTCCTGGAATTCGCCGACGTAGGCCGCGCCGTCGCGCTTGGAATACGGCTTGCCCTGCGCGTTCACGATCATCGGCAGGTGCGCGAACTTCGGCATCGGCGCCCCGATGGCCTGATACATCGCCACGTGCTTGAACGTGTTTTCCACGTGGTCGTCGCCGCGAATCACGTGGGTGATGCCCATCGTGACGTCGTCCACGACGTTGCCGAGGTGGAACACCGGCGAACCGTCCGACCGCACGATCACGAAATCCTTGAGGTCT
>RZYG01000195.1 GCA_009930415.1 Spartobacteria bacterium
AAGCATGAAGCCGCGCATGGGCATCCTGGCCCAGTGGCTCTTCACCACCACCAATTCGCTCCTGCCCACGCGGGCCGACTCCAGCATCGAAATCGGCCGCCTCATGTGCGAAACCGACAACGGCGCGGCGACGGTCCCGCGGTTCACGACCGCGCCCACCGGCGGGTATTACGCGGTGCGCCAGAGCGGCTGGCAGGCCAACACGAAGTATTGGCACGTGGAAATGACGCCCGATGCCGACATGGGCATCACGAACGTCTCGTTCCAGAGCTACATCAACAAGACCAACGGGCCGACGCACTTCACCATCGCCAAGTACGTCGACAACGTGCACGTCCAGACCTGGGGCCCGTATGTCTTCACGGGTAACACGAATGTTCCCATTACGACAAATCAGTGGTATGGCTGGAGCCAAGATTGGCCGACCAACGGGCCCATCACCCTGCCGGCCGGGCAGACCACGCAAATCCGCATCTACGGCAAGGGCGGCAACACGAACTCCATCGGCACCTTCTGGTCCATCTACAACCTGACCTTCCTGCAGGGCAGCGTCGGCACCAACGGCATCACCGAGGTCACGGACGAAGAGTTCACCAGCGGCTCGTACAAGCTGCTGGGCAGCACCTGGGACGACGACAGCGGCATCTGGTTGACCAACGCCGTCGACGAAGCCAAGCGCCCGCGCTACTCGATGAACGCGCCCGACAACGGCGTCTTCGCCACCAACGTGCCCTTTGCCTTCACGGCGGACGAGCTCGCCGACGGCGACGTGAAGCTGGAAACCGAAGGCGAATTCGAGGCGCCGCTGCCCCGGCCCAGCTACACCAACGTCATGCTGGGCGAATACCTCGGGCGCGCCAGCGTCTGGGACTTCGACGACGACCGGACGGAAGACGACCTGCAGATGGTCGGCGATCTCGCCATGTACCTCGTGGACAACGACGTCACGCCGCCGGGTTCCGTCGGCAACGTGTACGTCAACGGCATCGCCGTTCCGGGGACTCCGCCGGACCGCTACTCCGCCGCGTGGAGCAACACGCCTGAATTCCTCGTGACCTTCGACGACGTGGCCCACGACCAGGAAGCCAACGTGAACACCACCACCGAAAAGCAGCGCGCTGTCGCCGGCATCGGCGAATACCGCGTGACCACGAACAACGTGGTCGGGATGAATCCCACCAACCGCGCCGCGCTCGGCACCCCGTACCCCGTGGCCACCACCAACGGCGCCTTGGCCAATGGCGGCTTCGAGTTGGACGGCGTGGGCTGGACCCTGGACGGCAACAGCACCATCCAGTGGCTGCAGCTGGATGACAGCGCCGTCCGGGAAGGCACCAACAGCCTCAAGCAGGTCAACGCCGGCGTCGCCTACCAGCTCATCGAGTTCCGCAATCTGGCGGCCGTGGCGCCCATCGTCGGGGCCAGCGGCTGGTATCGCTCCGACAGCGCGGCCAACGCGACCTTCCGGATCGACGCCTTCGCCACCAACGATCTGGCGACCCCGGTGGATACCGAGACACTCAGTCTCGTGCCGACCGGCACCAACTGGACGCAATTCGCGCTCGATCCGGCCGTGGCCGTCGGCGACGAGACCACCGAAGTGCTGAAGATCTCGCTGATCGACGGCGGCGGCAATACCACCTACTGGGATGGCCTGCGCCTGTCCGTCGACATCGGCACCAACCTGCCTTCGATGCGATTCGTCGCGGGCATCGAAAACCAGGGGCTGAGCAATCCGCAGTACCTGTTCGCCGTGGATGCAGACAACAACCGCGCTCTCGACCGGCTGGCCGGCGAGGCCAAGCCGTTCTACATCGCCTACGACGTGACGCCGCCAACCGCCGTGGGCGCCAGCCAGCCGCTGACGGCTTCGACCGAAACCGTGGACGATCCCACCACGCAGTTCGACCTGCAGTGGAGCACGTTCAACGTCGGCCCCGACGATCCGGTCCACGACAACCATCCGACCAAGGTCGCGACCGACCGCGACATCCTCTCGCCGTGGCGCAGCTACAAGATCTACTACGGCACCTTCGATGCCACGGTCGTTCCGGACGGCGATCCGGGCCCCGGCAACGCCAGCGCCTATATCTACTCGACTTTCATCGCGAACGACGCCTATCTGGCTTGGTCGAACGTGGCCTGGAATTCGACCATCCTCGATCCGTCCGCGACAGGCCTCACGAACTACAACGCCCTGACCAATCTGCCGAACAACCGGATCCGGCTGTATGACCTCGACTTCGACCAGGACTACGCCGTCGTCATCGTCGGCGTGGACAAGGCCGGCAACCAGGGCGGCGCGGGCGTCTTCAGCTGGGCCACCAACAACACCATCAAGTTCGCCCTGACCCGCGGCTGGACGCTGCCGAAGACGGAAGCCGAAACGTACTTCCCGAACGCGCCCACGCTGCAGCGGACGGAGGTCGAACGCGCCGCCGGCCTCGCCTGGCTGGCCGCCGGCAATACCAACGCCCTCAGCACCGGCGTTGCCGACCGCTACGTCAACGTCTCCAAGGATTACGACCTGATCTACATGGATGCGCCCTCCTTCAAGGAAAGCATCAGCAACGAGTGGAAACTGCTCGGCACCGTCCGCACCAACTGGTTCGTGGACGATGGCGGGCAGGCCCGCGGCCGCGGCCAGGTGCGTTTCTACCGCGCGTCCTACAAGGACCGCTGGAAGACGTTCGCGAACGGCCGCCCGCAGCGGCCGCTGGCCAGCGAAGAAGTCTATGCCCTCCACAACGTCCTCCTGTCGCCCGGACCCAACGTCGTGGGCTTCCACGGCATTCCGTACACCAACACGTTCTACGGCATGTTCGGCGGCCTCGAAAGCTTCCCCGGCGGCACCGCGGTGAACCCGGCCAACGGCTCGACCGTCGTCGAGTTCTACTCGGCCGGAACCAACGCGCTGACCTCGGCCCAGTACTGGCTGGACACCGAAGGCAACTGGAAGAATTCCGCCGGCACCGTCGTGACCCACGACGTGCAACCGCCGGACTTCTTCAACCGCGGCTTCTCCATCCATCTGCCGCCGGCGGGGGATCCAAGTTGGGAAACCTACGCCACGACCACTGCTCTCGACTACAACCGGCTCGACGAGAGCAACCGGCCCGTCGTGGTTTCGGCCATGGTCTGGTCTGCCATCGCGCAGGTCCCGACCAATGCCGCCGGCTTCAGCCATACGATCCATTGCGGCAATCGCAGGACTTATCCTCCCAGCCTGGTCTACAACCTGGTGGCGCTCCGCTTGCCGGTCGCCGCACATCCTTTCAATATGAAATTCGTCGAAAATGGATTCATAGGCGGAACGGAAGGCAGCAGCGATGTCATCTATACGATCGACACGACCACCAAAGACGTGATGGACGGCCGCCTGATGTACTACGACACCACCATCACGGTTCCCGCTTATGAAAACTGGAAGCGCTGGCAGTTCGTGGGCGGCGGCACGAACGACTACGTTCCGTGGGGCTACTTCAAGCCCAACGACGTCATCGTCATCGTTTCCAAGAACGGCGGGCTGGACAACACGTGGACGTGGTCGTACACGCCGACGAACTTCTACGCCATCCCGACCCGCTGGATGGGCTGGACGAACGTGCCGCCGCCGCCCGAAGGGCTGGCCCCGGAACCCACCGTGAATGCAACCACCATCGCCTTCGCCAACGTCAGCGCCACCCAGATCGGCGTCAACTGGTCCTCCGGCAACGGCGCGCGCCGCATCGTCGTGGTGAAGGCCGGTTCGATGCCCGATTGGGTGCCGAGCGATTCCGTCGCCCCGTCCGGCGTGAGTTCCGACTTCTCGGGAGCCACGGACCAGGGCAACGGCAATAAGATTTGCTACGACGGAACCGGCACTGGATTCCTGCTGCAAATCCTCCAGCCCAGCACCACGTACTACTTCAAGGTCTACGAATACAACGGCACCGGCACCGGCGTGAATTACCTCACGACCGACGTGTTGTACGGCTATCAGTTGACCCTATAGCCGCCGCATCCGCCTTGGCGGCCGTTCGGCTCTTCGGTTCGAGGGTAGGGCCCGCTCGCCGAGCGGGCCGGGCTGTTCGCTTCTGCCGGGCTGTTCGGCTTTGCCCAGAACCATCCCGCCGGGTCATTGCCCCGGCCTACAGGCCCAATCCAAGGCGGCGTCGAGCCGCCGCACGCCAAGCAAAATCCGCAGTCCGTTGTAGCCCGGCGCGCCGAGCCGGGCGGCTGTTGGCTCGAAGGGCCCGCTCGCCGAGCGGGCCGGGCTGTTGAGACTTGTCCGGAACCACCCCGCCGGGTCAACGCCCTGGCCTACAGTGCCGATCCAAGGCGGCGTCGAGCCGCCGCACTCCAAGCGAAATCCGCATCCCGTTGTAGCCCGGCGCGCCGAGCCGGGTGGCTGTTCGGTTCCAGGGTAGGGCCCGCTCGCCGAGCGGGCCGGGCTGTTCGGCTTTGCCCAGAACCATCCCGCCGGGTCATTGCCCCGGCCTACAGGCCCAATCCAAGGCGGCGTCGAGCCGCCGCACTCCAAGCGAAATCTGCATTCCGTTGTAGCCCGGCGCGCCGAGCCGGGCGGCTGTTGGCTCGAAGGGCCCGCTCGCCGAGCGGGCCGGGCTGTTGGGACTTGTCCGGAACCACCCCGCCGGGTCATTGCCCCGGCCTACAGTGCCGATCCAAGGCGGCGTCGAGCCGCCGCACGCCAAGCGAAATCCGCATCCCGCTGTAGCCCGGCGCGCCGAGCCGGGTGGCTGTTCGGTTCCAGGGTAGGGCCCGCTCGCCGAGCGGGCCGGGCTGTTGGGACTTGTCCGGAACCACCCCGC
>RZYG01000025.1 GCA_009930415.1 Spartobacteria bacterium
GAACGTGCCCGCGGCCCCGACGGTGGACAATCCCACGGCGACGACCCTCGACGTGGCGGTCAACGCGAACGGCAATCCGGCGGCGACCGAATTCGCGATCCAGCGCACGGGCGACAGCCAGTATCTGCAGGCGAACGGCAGCTTCGGCGCGGCGGAAGTCTGGCAGGCCGCGGCCACTTGGGGCACGGTCACGGCCACCGGTCTTTCCCCCGAAACCGAGTATTCCTTCCAGGTCAAGGCCCGCAACGGGGCAAACGTGGAAACCGCGTTCGGCACGGCGGCCAGCGAATCGACCACGGCGGCGGCCACCGGCATCTGGATCAGCCCGCTGAGCGCCGGCGCCCCGATGGGCAGTTACTACCTCGGCGACACGCTGGGCGAGTGGTACGTAAATTTCGAAATCGGTCAGGAAAGCTGGAACTACGCGCAAATCGGCCTCGGCACCGCCGTGGACGGCACCGGCTACAACTGGGGCGAAGCGGGCTGGTATCAGGACGGCGACTGGCCCAACAAGCGCGTGCGCCGCAACCTGAGCGGATTCCAGTTCACTTCCCCGGCCAATTACTACGTCATCTGCCAGGCCCGGGCCGCGGCCGAGGACGACTACACCTCCAAGTCCGGCAACGGCTGGACCAATTCGACGCTCTATCCGCCGGCGGATCTCGCCTCGGCCTATTTCGCCGTCAGCGCGCTCAACGACGCCTCCGATCCTTCCGCCGTGCCCAACGGCGCGGATCCGACGGGCGCCCTCGACCTGGGCTGGACGCTGAACGCGCAGAGCCATGGCGTGATGGTGGTGCGCAAGGCCGCCGCCGCTTCCTGGACCGAGCCCGCGCAGGGCACGGCCTACGCGGTCACCGACGCCTTGGGCGACGGCACCGTCGTCTACGTCGGCTCCGGCACTTCGGCCACGGACAGCGGCCTGAGCGAAGACTCGACCTACGACTACAAGTTCTACTCCGTCAACAACGGCTACTACGCCGCCGGCGTGACCGCGCAGGGCGCCACCCTGCCGTGCGAGCCGGTCGCCCCCACGGGCGTCTACGCCAGCGAGACCAACGAGACCGGCTTCACCGCGGCCTGGACGGCCTCCGACCGCGCGACGGGCTATCGCCTCGACGTCAGCACCAGCGAGTCGTTCTCCAGCGCCGGCGATACGCCCGAAACCCTCTTCGCCGAATCGATGGGCACGGTCGGCACCACCACCACGATCGCCAACCACGAAGCGGCCGACGGCTTCGACAACGACGTCTACACGATGTCGGGCGGCGGGGCGGCCACTCCGGGCGACGTTCGGGCCACCAGCGCGTCCAGCGGCTATATCGGGGCGTCCGGCGTGGCGAACGTCTGGTTCCCCAGTACGGCGGGCGAATACGGCTTCGGCATTGCGGGCATCGATGCGTCCGGCTACGGAGCCCTGAGCCTGAGCTTCGGCTACCGCAAGGAATCCGCCAGCGCCAACGCCACGTTCGCGGTGGAATATTCGACCGATGGTTCGACCTGGACGCCAGTCACCGTGACCGGTCTGCCGGCGGAAGGCGCCTCGACCGGTTGGTATTTGGTTTCGGGCGTGGAGTTGCCTCCGGGCGCGAACAGCGCGACCCTGAGCCTGCGCTGGGTCAAGTCCGGCAGCGTGGCCATGCGCCTCGACGACGTGAAGCTGGAAGGCGCGTCCTCCACGCCTTTATTCGTGGCCGGCTATGAAAACCTCGCGGTGGCGGGCACGAGCCAGTTGGTCGAAGGCTTGGACGACAACGTGACCTATTACTTCCGCGTGCGCGCGGAAGGCGAAGGCGGCTGCCCGAGCGAAAACTCGGCGACGGCCAGCGTGACCACGCTCGAAGCCATCGGCGGACCCCAGACGATCGATTTTCCGGCCATCTCCGACCAGGCGACGACCAACGTGGTTGAATTGTCCGCCACGGCCTCCAGCGGCCTGGACGTCTCGTTCGCGGTGTTGTCCGGTCCGGCCACGCTCGACGTGGACGGCGTCACCCTGACCTTCACCGGCGCGGGCGACGTGAGCATCGTGGCCAGCCAGGCGGGCGGCGGCGGCTGGGATCCGGCGGATCCCGTGACCAACACGTTCAACGTGACGAAGGCTTTGGCCACCGTGACCCTGAGCGATCTGGCGCAGGCCTACGACGGCACCGCGCGCGCCGCGACCGTCGCGACGGTTCCCGAAGGCCTGACGGTGGACGTCACCTACGCCGGCGGCGCCACGCCGCCGACCGATCCGGGCAGCTATGAAGTGGTCGCCACGGTCGTGGACGACATCTACCAGGGGACGGACACGGACACCTTGATCGTGGCGGTGGCGGATCCGGCCGCTTTTGCGGCCACCGCGGACGGCATGGACGCCGTGGAATTGTCCTTCACGCCGAACGCGGCGGGCAACGACGTGGTGATCGTCGTCAACGAAACCGGCGTCTTCGAAGATCCGGCCGGCGCGCCGGTCGTGGGCGAAGCCCTGGCCGGCGGCACGGTGCTCTACGTCGGCGCCGTTTCCCCGCAGACGCACGCGGATCTGGAAGCCTGCACGCCGTACTACTACAAGGCGTGGTCGTACGTGGACGGCTTCTATTCTTCCGGTCTCGCCGGCAGCGCCAACACCGACGGTCCGGACGCCCCGACGAATCTGGGCGCGGTTCCGGACTACGCGAGCTTCGTGGCGAGCTGGGATGCCGTGACCGGCGCCACCGGCTACCGCCTCGACGTCAGCACGGAAGCGGACTTCCAGAGCAGCGGCAACGGCGCGCTGTTCATCTCCGAGGTGGCGGATCCGAACGACGTCGCCAACTCCAAGTTCATCGAACTCTACAACGCCAGCGGCGCCGCGATCGATTTCAGCGCCGGCCCGTGGTACCTGTGGCGGCAGGCGAACGGCGGCACGTGGGCGAACACGCCCTTGACCGGCGTGATCCCCGCCGGCGGGACCTTCGTGGTGGCCTACAGCCAAACCACGTATGAAAGCACCTTCGGCAAGGCCGCCGACCAGTATTCCGGCATCGTTTCCGGCAACGGCGACGACGGCTACTTCCTGGTGCAGGGCGGCGACGCCGTGACCATGGGAACCATCGTCGACGTCTATGGCGTGATCGACCAGGACGGCACCGGCTACGCCTGGGATTATCTGGACCGGAACGCCGTGCGCAACGCCGACGTCGCCGAGCCGAACGCCACGTGGACGGCGGCCGAATGGACCGTTCCCGCCTCGACGGTCAACGCCGCGGACATGACCCCCGACGCCCACGTCTGCACCGGCGACAAGACGCCCTCGTTCGTGTCCGGCTACGACAACTACGCGGTGGCCGGCACCAGCCAACTGGTCGAGGGCCTCGAAGAAGGCACCGTCTATTATTTCCGCGTCCGTGCGGAAAGCGCCGGCTGTGCCAGCGCCGACTCCGCCGTGGCCAATACGACCACCCTGGAACATCTCCGGCTGGTGACGAGCCAGACGGCCGTCAACGTGCGCGAAAACGGCGAAGGCCGCTTCTTCGTGCGCCTCAACCAGGATCCGGGCGGGATCGTCCAGGTCGACGTGAGCCACAGCGCGGGCGACGCGAGCATCGCGATCTCCGGCGCGGCGACCTCGCTGACGTTCAAGTCGTCGGATTGGAGCATCTGGCAGGTGGTGACCCTGACCGCGCCCGAAGATGCCAACGCGGACAGCGAGTCGGCGACCTTCACGCTGGCGCTGGCCGGCGCGGACGACGTGACGGTGGACGCCGCCACGCTGGACGACGAGATCGGCGACAATCTGGCGCTGGCGTCGGCGGGCGCGTCGATCTCGGGCGTGCGCGGCTACCGGGCGGCCCAGGCCATCGACGGCGTGCACGCGGCCAGCACGAACTACGCGTTCACGACGTTCACGAGCGTGCCGCCGGGCACCCTCACGCTGGATCTGCAGGCGACGACGACCGTGGCGCGCGTGCGGCTGCTGACCTGGGACTGGAACTACCGCAGCCACCGCTATACCATCGAGTCCTCGCTGGACGGCGCGAGCTGGTCGACGCTGGTGGACGCCAGCGCCGGGGACCACCGCGGGTGGGAGGACTGGAACGCCGGCGGCGCGCAACTGCGCTACCTGCGGCTGACGGGGCTGACGAACAGCGTCAACGCCGGCTTCTGCCTGCCGGAATGGGAAGTGTACGGCACCCGGCTCAACCCGGTCGCGCTGGAGTTCTCGGCGGCGAACGTCAACGTGCGCGAAGCGGGCGAAGGCCGGCTGTTCGTCCGCCTGACCTCCGCGCCGGAAGGCAACGTGCTGGTCGACGCCGAGCTGGACGCGGGCGATGCGGACGTGGCGCTGTCGGGCCCGACGACGCTGACCTTCAAACCCTCGGACTGGAGCACGTGGCAGGCGCTCACGGTGACGGCGGGCGCGGACGCCGACGCGGTCAACGAGACGGCCACGCTGCGGGTCTCGACGGTGGGCGTGGCCGACGAGCTGGTGGACGTGACGGTGCTCGACGACGACGTGGGCGAGAACCTGGCGCTGGCCGCGGGCGGCGCGACGGTCGCGGGCGTGCGGGGCTACCGGACGGCCGACCTGATCGACGGCGTGCACGCGGTCAGCACCAACTACGCCTTCACGACGTTCACGAGCGTGCCGCCGGGCACCCTCACGGTGGATCTGCAGACGGCCATGACGGTCTCGCGCGTGCGCATCCTGACGTGGGACTGGAACTACCGGGACCACCGCTACACGATCGAATGGTCGGCGGACGGCGCGAGCTGGACGACGCTGGCGGACGCCAGCGCGGGCGCGCACCGGGGCTGGGAAGACTGGCCGGTGGCCGACGAATCGATCCGCTATCTGCGGTTCACGGGGCTGACGAACAGCGTGAACGCGGGGGTGTGCGTGCCGGAACTGGAAGTGTACGGGACGCGGCCGCTGCCGGAAGTCATCCAGCTGTCGAAGACCGACGTCAACGTGCGCGAGGGCGGCGAAGGCCGGTTCTTCGTGCGGCTGGCCAGCCAGCCGGCGGCGAACGTGGTGGTGAGCGTGGCGCGGACGGCCGGGGACGAAAGCCTGGTGGTCGCGGGCGGCGCGAGCCTGACGTTCAAGCCCTCGAACTGGAGCATCTGGCAGAAGGTGACGCTGACGCAGGCGGACGACGCCAACGCGGACGCCGAAACGGCGACCCTGGAAGTCTCGATGCCGGGCGTGCTGCCGCGCACGATGTCGGTGGCCGCGCTGGACGACGACATCGGCGACAATCTGGCGCTGGCGTCGGCGGGCACGACGATCACGGGACGGAAGGCCTACTACCTGGGCTACGTGATCGACGGGGCGCACACGGTCGGAACGCAGTACGGCTACACGATCTGGACGAACGACCCGCCGGGAACGATGACGCTGGACCTCCAAGAAGCGACGACGGTGTCGCGGGTGCGGGTGCTGAACTGGGACTGGACCTGCCGGTTCCACCGCTACGTGGTGGAAGGCTCGGCGGACGGCGAAACCTGGACGGCGCTGGCGGACGCGAGCGGTTCGGACCGGCAGGGCTGGGACGACTGGGCGGTGGCCGACGAGACGGTCCGGTACGTGCGCTTCACGGGCTTGACCAATACCTTCAATACGGCGGTCTGCATCTCCGAACTGGAAGTGATCGGCACGCGCGCCGCGGGCCGGCGGTCGCTGAAGGCGACGGCGGCGGCGGGAAGCGAGCCGATCGCGGTGCTGACCAGCGACGGGCCGGCGGATGAAACCGGCTGGAACGCCGTGGATGGCGATGCCGCGACCGCCTGGGTCGGGCAGAAAGCCGGCGGCGGCTACGTCGTGGTGGAATACGCTCCGACGCTGACGCTCTCCGGCCTGGAAGTGGACGTGGCGGAAGGCGCGCTGGCCGAGGCGCAGGTGCTGACCAGCCTCGACGCCCAGGACTGGCAGCCGCTGCCGGACAACCTGGAGAAGAATCCGGTCTCCCTGAACTTCCTGTGGGTGATCTTCCCCGACGACGGCACCGCCGCCGTGCCCGAGATCATCGAGATCCGGCCGAATCCGTAAGGCGAACGTCCATCCTGCCGGATGGCGAAGCCGGGCGGCGCGCAAGCGCCGTCCGGCTTTATTTCGTTTTGGTTAGCGAAAGATGAACGCCCGTGCGTTCTATCAATAGCTGAAACAACAAGAATGGACAACTCTGCTCGTAATATGGCGAGATAACCCTTGTAAATGCTTAATGGAAACACAACAACCATCCTACGGTAAATTAACCGTACATCCGTTGACGTTGTCGTTCACATTCTGTGGAATTGGCGTCACATGGAATTCTGTCTCCAAGCACGAAATGCACGATTCGCGGACGTCTGCCGCAAGGCGCTGTGGATCGTCTCCGTATGGTGCCTGCCGCTTTCGGCCGCCGCGGCGCCGACGGCGAAGAACGGCGACGGCACGCTGTCCGTTGCACCGGCGACCGTCGCCGCGGCCAGCGCGGACAACCGCCTGGAATTCCAGTTCCGCAACGAGAACCGCGGAGCGTTCCGCGAAGGATCGCAACTGGAGCTGTCCGTGCCCGCCGGCTGGAGCGCTCCGCAGGCGGCGGATCCTGCCGCGCCGGGTTACGTGGACGTATGTTCGACGGCCGGCACGGCTTCGGCCGCGGTATCTTCGATTTCCGGATCCGGCCCCTGGCAGGTGACGGTGGCGTTCACCGCAGCCAAGGGAACCGGCAATGGATTCGGGCTGGCCTATGCCACCGGCGCGCCGATCGCGACCGGCGCGCACTCTTTCGCGGCGCGGACGCGGCAGGCCGGCGGAACTTCCGTCGCGCTGGACGCCAGCCCCATCGTCGAAGTCGTTGCGGCCCCGGCGCTCGTCGCGCTGGACGATTTGCTCCAGGAATACGACGGCACGCCGCGCGCCGTGACGGTCGCAACGGATCCGGCCGGGTTGGCCGTGGCCGTGACCTACGACGGTGCGTCCGTTGCCCCGGTCGCGACCGGCATCTACGCGGTGGTGGCCACGGTCGTCGAGCCGGGCTACGAAGGTTCGGCTTCCGGCTTGCTGGTGGTGCGGGAAGCCGGCGGCGGCGATCCGACCGTGGGGATGGAGACGTTCGAAAACTTCGCGCCGGTCGGCAGCGGCTATCAAAACGGCGCGTTTCTCGGTCAAGACGGCTCCGTCTGGTCCTATGCGCAGGTCAGCGGCGATGTCGGCATTGCGGGCCGGTCGCCCACGCTGGCCAAGGCCAAAGGCGCCTTCATCCGCTCGGGCGCCATCCCGGGCGGAGTGGGGACGATTTCGCTCAAATACCGCAAGGCCGGCAATCAAAACGTGGCCTGCGGCGTGCTGGTGAACGGCACGCAGATCGGCACGATCTCCGGCGGCGATGGCTCGGTCCAGACCTGGACCAGCGGACCGGTGGACTTGGGCGGCGAATTCGTCCTGATGTTCACCAACAACGTCAATGCCGGTGCCGTCACCCTGGACGACGTCGAATGGACTGGTTGCAAGCTGCCGGCGACGGTGACCTTGGCGGATTTGGCGCAGACCTACGACGGCGCGCCGCGGAATGCGAGCGCGACCACGGATCCGGCCGGCTTGGCGGTTGAAATCACCTACGACGGCTCCGCAACGGCACCGACGGCCGCCGGGACCTATGCCGTCGTGGCGACCGTGGTCGACGACGTCTATGCCGGTTCTGCTTCCGGTACGCTGACGGTGGCCAAAGCCGATCAGATTCTCGATTTTGCCGCCATCGCGGACCCCGCCGAATTCCAGACCGTGGCCCTGTCCGCCGCGGCCTCCAGCGGTTTGCCGGTGGTGTTCGAGGTCGGTTTCGGCCCGGCGATCCTCGCCGCGGATGGCGCAAGCGTTTCCTTTTCCGGAACGGGCCGCGTGGCCATCGCGGCGTCCCAGGCGGGCGACGACAACTGGAACGCGGCGCCCGTCGTGACGCGCGAGTTCGAGGTCCTGCCCGCGTTCGCGCTCAGCGCGGAGTCCCTCAAGGTGCGCGAAAACGGCGAAGGCCGCTTCTTCGTCCGCCTCAACGGCGCCCCGGCCTCGAATTGGGTGGTCACCGTCGCGCAGATCGGCGGCGATGCGGACGTGCGGGTCAAAAGCGGCGCGGCGCTGGCGTTCGGGCCAGCCAACTGGGGGTGGTGGCAGCCGGTCACGCTGGCGGCGACGAACGACGACGACCAGGTCGGCGGCACGGCGACGTTCCGGGTGGCGGTGCCGGGCCATGAGCCTCGGACGGTCTCGGCCAAGGAATTGGACGACGACGTCGGCGTGAATTTGGCGCTGGCGACCAACGGCGCGGCGATCGCGGGTGGCCTGAATGCCGGGCGGACGATCGACGGCGTCCATGTCAGCGCCGCCAACTATGGCGGCGTGGTTTGGACCAACGACCCGCCCGGCGCGCTGACGCTGACGCTGGAGGCGCCCAGCGCCGTGTCGCGGATCCGGGTGCTGAACTGGAATTGGCTGTATCCGGTGCTGCATCGCTATGCGATCGATTCCTCCTTGGACGGGACGAATTGGACGCGGCTGGTCGATGCGAGCGCCGAAGACCGCTGCGGCTGGGACGAGTGGGAGATTCCCGAACAGACCGCGCGCTATTTGCGCTTCACGGGCCTGGCGAATTCGGCGAACCAACTGGTTTGCGTGTCGGAGTGGGAAGTGATCGGCAAGCGGCTGCCGAAACCCGCGGCGATCATCCTGCGCGATCTCCGGCAGGTCTACGATGGCCAACCCAAGGCCGTCACGGTCGAAACCGATCCGCCGGCCTTGCCGGTCGCGGTCGTCTACGAAGGCGCGGCGCGGCGCCGCGGTTCGGTTCCCGCACCCGAGCTGCCGGTGGCGGCCGGGACCTACCTCGTCCAGGCCGAAGTGGACGACGAGGACTACGACGGGTTCGCGGAAGACACGCTCGTCATCGAAAAGGCCGATCAGACCTTGGCCTTCCCGAATCCGGGGCCCCAGACCCGTCTGGACCGCCCGTACCTGCAAGCCGAGGCGTCCAGCGGGTTGCCGGTGACCTACGCGGTGGCGGCCGGGCCGGCGACGCTCGACGAATCCGGCCTGCGCCTGTCGTTCACCGGTACGGGCACGGTGACCGTCGTCGCGTCCCAGGCCGGCGATGAAAACTGGAACCCGGCAGACGACGTGGCCGTGACCTTCGACGTGACATGCGCGGGGCTGGGCGTGCAGCTGAGCCAGACGAACGTCAACGTGCGCGAGGGCGGCGAAGGCCGGTTCTTCGTGCGCCTGGGCATGGCGCCGACGGCGAACGTCGCGGTCGTCGTCAGCCGCGTCGGCGGCAGCACGAACGTCGCGCTGGCGAGCGAGGCGTCGCTGACGTTCAAGCCGTCGAACTGGAACGTCTGGCAGCCGGTGACGTTGGTCGCCGGCGAAGATGCGGATGCCGTCGGCGAAACGGCGGAGTTCCACGTCGCGGGACTGTGTCCGACGGGCCGGATCCTGACGGCGACGGTGCTCGACGACGAGGTCGGCGAAAACCTGGCGCTGGCGACGGCGGGCGCCACCATCTCGGGCGCGCGCGGCTACCGGCCGGCGGACGCGATCGACGGCGTCCATGCGACGAGCACCAACTACGCCTTCACGACCTGGGCGACCGAACCGCCCGGAACGATCACCCTGGACCTGCAAGCGACCGCGACCGTGACGCGCGTGCGCATTCTGACGTGGGATTGGACCTACCGCGATCACCGCTACGTCGTGGAGTCCTCGGCGGACGGCGAAACCTGGACGGTGCTGGCGGATGCCAGCGCCATGGCCTGCCGCGGGTGGGACGACTGGCCGGTCGCGGAAACGCCGATGCGCTATTTGCGGTTCACCGGACTGGAGAATTCCGTGAATTCGGCCGTGTGCGTGCCCGAATGGGAAGTGTACGGCACGCGCCCGGCCGCGCCCGCGCTGGAAACGTCGAAGACGAACGTGTTCGTGCGCGAAGGCGGGGAAGGGCGGTTCTTCGTGCGGCTGGCGCAGGTGCCGGCTTCGAACGTCGCGGTCCGCGTGGAACGGGTCGCCGGCGATTCGGGCCTGCAGGCGCAGGAAGGCACCAACCTTATCTTCAAGCCGTCGAACTGGAGCGTCTGGCAGCGGGTGACGCTGGCGCAAGCGGACGACGCGAACGCCGTCGCCGAAACCGCGATCTACCGGGTCTCGGCGCCGGGCATGTCCAGCATCGACGTCGCGGTGGCCGCCTTGGAAGACGACGTCGGCGAGAATCTGGCGCTCGCCTCGGCCGGCGCCGCGCTGACGGGCTGGCGGGCGTTTTTCCTGTCCTACCTGAACGACGGAGCGCACACGGTCGGGACGCAGTACGGCTACACGGTCTGGACGAACGACCCGCCGGGAACGACGACGCTGGACCTGGGCGCGGCGCGGGACGTCGCGTGCGTGCGCCTGCTGAATTGGGATTGGACGTACCGGGCCCACCAATACGTCCTCGAGACGTCGGCGGACGGCGTTGCCTGGACGTTGCTGGCGGATGCGAGCACCGGCCGGCACCACGGCTGGGAAGAATGGCCGGCGACCGCCGGCGCCTTCCGCTACCTGCGGTTCACGGGCTTGTCCAATTCGGCCAACGCCGCGGTCTGCCTGGCCGAACTCGAGGTCTGGGGGACGCCACCCGCGGCTCGGCGCATCCTGGCCGCCCCGCCGGCCGTCGCCGGTGCTCCGGCGGAACCCGCGCCCGTGCTGGTCCTGACCAGCGACGGCGCGGAAGACGAAACCGGCTGGAACGCGGTGGACGGCGACGACGCGACGGCCTGGATCGGCCAGAAGGTCGGCGGCGGCTATCTCGTGGTCGAATACGCCCCGACGCTGACGCTCTCCGGCCTGGAAGTGGACGTGACGGAACCCTCGCTGGCCGACGCGCAGGTTCTGACCAGCCTCGATGCCCAGACTTGGCAACCGCTGCCGGAAGATCTGGAGGCGAATCCCGTCTCCCTGAACTTCCTGTGGGTGGTCTTCCCCGACGATGGCCGCGGGGCCGTGCCCGAAGTCGTCGAAATCCGGCCAAATCCCTGACCGACGGGCGATGGAATGCCGGCCGGGCGGCGCTGCGGCGCCGCCTGGCGTTTTTTGTGGTTGAGCGCGGACGCCGTCGCGGCATAGACTGACCCTCCAGTTCCTTTTGGGACCCCCACGGACGGAGCGCAGAAACATGTTGAACCTGATGGGCAATGGCGGACCGGTGATCTGGATCCTGCTGGCGTGCGGCCTGTTCGCGGCGCTGGTGTTCTTCGAGCGCCTGTTCAACCTGCACCGGGCCCAGATCGCCGCGGACGACTTCCTCAAAGGCGTCTACAACATCCTGAACCGCGACAACCCCGTCGAGGCCGCCGCGATCTGCGAGGAAGCGCCCGGGCCCGTTGCGCGGCTGGCGCTGGCGGCGGTGCTGCACCACGACGACACCCTGGAGAGCATCGGCCGCGCCATCGAAGACGCCGGTCTCGAGGAAATCCCGCGCATGGAGCGCGGACTGGGTTGGCTGGCGACCTTGGCGCGCATCACGCCGCTGATCGGGCTGCTGGGAACGGTGCTGGGGATGATGGACGTGTTGCTGGCGGCGCACCGCGCCGCGCCGCTGGTGCAATCGGCCGACCTGACGGGCGGCCTGTGGAACGCCCTGTCCGCGACCGCCCTGAGCCTGGTGATCGCGATCCTGGCCTACGCGGGCTACAACCTGCTCGTCTCGCGCGTGGAATCCATTTTGCTGGACATGGAGCGGTCGGCCTCGGCGCTGCAGAACTTCATGCGGCAGTGGAAGCGCAACCGGGAAACGCCGGCGTGAGGATTCCCGACCAGTCCATCCAGATGCAGTTCCGCAGCGTGCGGCGGCGCTTCACGGGGCGCTATCGCCGCGCGGTGGGGCCGATCGAAGTGACGGCGCTCCTGAACGTGGTGGTGCTCGTCGGCCTGTTCCACTATGCCTCGTCCCGCTTCGTGCTGCAGCCCGGCGTGCGCGTCCGCCTGCCGGAGGCGCCCTTCGTGGACGGCGCGCCCTACGGCGCGCGGGTGCTGACGCTGGCCCAAGGCGGCCTGATGTTTTTCAACGACGAGCGCATGGCGCTGGCGACGCTCGGCCCCGCGCTGGTCCGCGCCGGCCGCGCCGCCGCCGATGCGCCGCTGCTGATCGAGGCCGACGAGGGGACGTCCTACGGCACCTTGATGGAAGTGTATGCGCTGGCGGCGGAGGCGGGCCTGCGCGACGTGGTGCTGGCGACGCGGCCGCCGCCGGTGGCACCGTAGGGGCGGACCCGCCGTGCACCGCTTGCGTCCATCCGAAGATCCCGCTCGGCGCTGGCGGCGGTTTTGCCGGCCGGGCGCGCGGTGGGCCGCGGCGGTTGCCGCGATCTGGTTCGGTGCGTGGACCCTGCTGTTCCGGATCGCGCCGGTGCCGGCGGCGCCGCCGCGCGATCCGCCGGGACGGATGGCCTGGTGGTGGCCCGCCGCCGGCGCGCCGGCGCTGGACGTCCGCGCCCACTGGACGCCGGCGGCGTTCGCTCTGTCGACTCCGGCGGGCTTCAGCCACGCCCTGCGTGCCGGCCGCAGCGATTTGGCGCCTCCGGTCCAGACCGAACGGCCGGCGCCGGCCTACGGGGCGACCCCGCCGGCGTTCCTGCCGCTGGAGGGCGCATCGCCGCCGTCGCCGGCGGGACCGGTCGCCCCCGTCGCGGAAGTATTTCCGCCGCGCACGTGGCCCAAGGACGCGCCGCGGCTGGCCTTTTCTCTTGGGTGGGAGTCGCGCCTGTTCGCGGGCATCGATCTGGATTATCCCGCCTGGACGAACGTGGCCTGGAAAGCCCGGATGGAACTGCGCTTCGACGAGCGCGGCGTGCCGACGTCCGTTCTGCTGGCCCAGGCCAGCGGGATACCGGCCGTGGACCGGCGGCTGGCGCGTTCCGCCAGCGGCTGGCGCCTGCTGGAACCCTCCGCCCCCCGGTCCGGTTCCGCGACCTGGAGCGCGCCAGGACCGGCGGATGCGACGGCCGGAGGCGCGCCATGATGCCGCTGACCTTGCCGGAGTGGATGCTGGCCTTTCTGGTCGCGAATCTTTCGGTGGTATTCGCCGCCACGCTCTATTATTCTCTGCGGCGATATCGGCGGATGCCGCGCCGCCGCGCCGTGCCGTTCATTTTCCGCTGCGCGGCCTGCGGCCACGTCTACGTGGACCACCGCAACGTCCCGATGTCCGAATGCGGCAAGTGCGGCGCCATGAACGAGAACGTGAAGAGTTTTTGAAAGGACCGCGCCCATGAGCCTGAACATCCCGATCCTGAAATACACCCCGCACAAGGTCTTGCCGGAGCTGGAGGCGTTTTTGACGCGGCCGGCGTTCGATCCGGAAGCCGAGTCGACGGCCCGGAACGTCCTGGCGGACGTGCGCGAATCCGGCGACAAGGCCGTGCAAAAGTACACCAAGGAATTCAACGGCATCCAGCTGGCGCCGGGGCGGTTCGCGGTGTCGAAGGAAGAGCGGATCGCCGCCTCGGAACAGGTGGACTTGATGTTCAAGCGCTGCGCGTCCGACGTCTTCGCGCGCATCGTGCGCTTCGGCAAGGCGGGCATGCGCAAGGACTGGAGCATGGCGACGCCGAAGGGCGGGGTGCTGGGCGAAAAGTTCACGCCCCTGGCGCGCGTGGGCGCCTACGTCCCCGGCGGGGCCGCCCCGCTGGCCTCGACGGCCCTGATGAGCGTCTCGCTCGCGAAGATCGCCGGCGTGCCCGAGATCGTCGCCTGCACGCCGTGCGACAAGAAAGGGCGGGTGGATCCCTTCCTGCTCCACGCGCTGGAAGTGGCCGGCGCGACGGAAATCTACCGCATTGGCGGCATCCAGGCCATCGGCGCCATGGCCTACGGCACCGCCACGATCCGCAAGGTGCAGAAGATCGTCGGCCCCGGCGGGCCCTACGTCACCGCGGCCAAGAAACTGGTCTACGGCGACGTGGATCTCGACATGGTCGCCGGCCCCAGCGAGATCGCCGTGCTGGCCGATGAAACGGCCGTGCCGGCGCACGTCGCCGCCGATCTGATTTCCCAGCTCGAGCATGGCACCGGCCACGAAAAGGCCTTGCTGGTCACGCCCTACATGAGCCTGGCGAACAAGGTGCTGGTGGAGATGGAACGGCAGATCGCGGGGCTCTCGCGCCGCGAAGCCATCGAGCGCGCGGCCGCCGCCGGCGCGCTCTTCGTCGTGACCGACCACCTCGACACGGGCATGGACGTCGTCAACCGGTTCGCGCCGGAACATTTCGAGATCATGACGAAAGAACCGCGGCGGTGGTTGCAGAAGGTCAAGAACGCGGGCGCGGTGTTCGTCGGCGCCTGGACGCCGGAGAGCGCGGGCGATTTCGTCGCCGGCCCCAGCCACGTGCTGCCCACGGGCGGCACCGCGGCGTTTTTCTCCGGGCTGACGGTCGATTCCTTCCGCAAGCGCACCAGCGTGGTGGCCTTCACGCGCGCCGACCTCGTCGAGACCCTGCCGCTGATCGAGGCGATGGGGCGGGTCGAGGGCCTCGACGGCCACGCCCGCGCCGCCGCCATCCGGTTCGAAGCCGCCCCGCCGACCTGATTCCCGTGCGCCGCGTTGCGGGGGATCCGACCGGGACGGGGTTCCGCCAAGGCGGACAGGCTGTCCCGGCTCCAAACAGGCACGGGACACGTGTCTGTGGAGCCCCCGACGACCTCGTCGGGGGGATTGGGGGCGGCGCCGGCGCCGTCCGTGAAAGTTTTTACGTTCTACGTAAAAATCGCGGAAAACTTTTACGTTCCACGTAAAACCCGTCAGCCGGCGGCTTTGGAGTCGTTCCACTCGTCGTCGGCGTCGTCGCCTTTGGCGACGACGACCTTGGCGCCGCGGTTGAGGAGCCAGCGCAGGGCGCCGAAGGCCAGGCCCGGCAGCACCAGCCCGACCATCATCAGATGGACGAAGCCGAAGTGGTAGGTCATGGCGGGCTGGCCGCGGTAGAGGTTCCAGAAGATCAGCAGGCACGAGATCCACACGGTCAGGAAGTTGGGCAGGCCGTCGCCGGAGTGCATCCAGTGCAGGCCGGGGGTGCGCAGCTTGGTGAGCGGGTAGAAGATGTTGGAGCCCATGTGGCCGAGCTGGTCTTCGACGACGTGCACGCCGTAGCAGGCGGCGATGGTGACGAAGCTCTGCCAGGCGGGCGTCCAGCCGGCCGCCAGCCAGACGCCGGCGCCGACCAGCGCGCCGAGCATGGCGCCGACGGTCAGGGAGTGCGACCACTCGCGGTGCCACGGCAGGAATTCGAGGTCGAGATCGCCGTTTTCCAGCGGCTTGAGGCCGACGGTCGGGCCGTCGAAGATGTCCACCTTCAGCGCCGCGTCGTAGGTCTGGATGACCTTGGCCTTGATCTTGGCGCGGGCGACCGTCGGATAGCGGTTCGCCGTGCCTTCGACCGGCACCTGGCCGGTGTTGACCACGGGGCCGAACTTGACGGCGACTTCGAGCTTCTCGTTGTCGAACGTGACGGAATACTGCTGCCAGAAGTCGGCGCCGAGGCGCACGGAGGAGAGCTTGAGGTTGACGTAGCGCTTCTCGTCCACGGCCAAGGCGATGGCACGGGCCACTTCGTCGGCCACGTACTGCGGATCCGGGGACTTCGGATCGGGCTCGACGTAGACGTCGTGGTTGTAGAAGAAGCGGTAGAACTTGAAGTCGAGCGTGTCGGGCAGAATGCCGCAGGCGCCGCCGAGGACGAAGAAGAGCGGGTTGCCGTTGAGCGCCGCGTCGATGGCCCAGGGGCCGAAGGAGGCGACCGCCACGCCGGACATGAAATGGGAAAAGCCTTTCATTTTCTTGCTCCTTTCGCGTTCAGGTGAGGCCGAGCCAGCCGGTGATCGTTTCGCCGAAGCCGGACATGTTGCAGGCGATGGGCAGCAGCAGGATGCCGAGGCAGTTGAGCCGCCGCGAGCCGAAGAGGACGGGCAGCAGGCCGATGCCCGTCGCCACGGTCGCGATGAACATGCCCACCCAGCCGGTGACGGCGTAGACCATGACGAGGATGATGGCCAGCGCGAAGGTCGAGACGTGGCGGTAGTTGAAGCGGTCGATGAATTTGAGCGTCAGCTTGGTCAGCGGCTCCATCATCAGGTAGGAGAGGCCGGCGGCGATGGCGATGCTGCCGAGGACGAGGTAGTAGTCGGCCACGCCCATGGGGGTGTAGAGGGCCTTGACCATCCAGGCGCCGCCGCCGCGGGTCAGGTTCAGCCCCGGCACGAACATCAGCATGAAGGCGCCCACGTAGTAGATGAACTTGGAGACGCCCTGGCCCATGATGAAGATGCGCTCGTCGCGCTGGGCGGTGGCGTGGCCGGCGAGCATGCCGCCGACGCCGCCGGTCACCACCGGGAAATAGGCCGCGATGCCGCCGCCGAGGCCGCCCGACCAGACCGAGCGCAGGATGACGTCGCCGTTGATGGCGAGGCTCTTGGCCGTTTTCTGCGGGGGCACGTTGGCCGCCGAAATCATGTTGAGCAGGCACCACGGAATCGCGAACAGGCCCACGAACGCGGGCATGATGTTCTGGAAGGCGACTTCGTGGTTCACCGGCGAGCGGGTCAGCAGGATGAACCCCAGCAGGCCCGCGAGGATGAAGGTCGCCAGCCCGGCGAGCAGGGTCTTCCACGCGTCGTAGAACTTCGCCCAGCCGGCCTTGCCGCGGTTGCCGCCCTTGGGCCACTCGGACATGAGCATGAAGGTGATGATGACCCACAGCACCCAGTGCATGTGGCCCTTGAGGACCTGCTGCGAGACGGGCAGGTAGCGCGGGGCCAGCGGCGCCATGACGCAGACGAGGAAGAACGCGCCGGCGAGGCCGCCGACGGCCGTGATCATCGTCCCTTCGAAGCCGCGGCCGGCCATCAGGTACTTCTGGCCGGGCAGCACCGTGAACATGGCCGACTCGTCCGGCGTGCCCAGCAGCACGGCCGGAATCGTGTTGAGCATGGACCAGCCGACGACCATGCCGGTGAAGGCCGGCAGGTAGACGTCCGCCGGAATGGCGTGGACCGAGCCCTCCAGCGCGAGGATGCCCAGCACCAGCGCGCCCATCACGTTGTAGATGTGCAGGCCCGGCAGGCAGGCCAGCACGCTCGAAATCACCGTCCCGGCGGTGACCGACAGCAGAACGATCCAAAATGCGGACATGGCGGCGCCTCCCTCCGGATTACGGAATGACCATGGCGGAATGGCCGGCCGCCGCCGTGATCTGCAGCTTGCCTTCGTATTCCTTCACTTCGCCGGTGGCGGCGACCTGGGCGCCCTCGCCGAGGGCGTCGAGCACTTCCGCGGGAATGATGGATTCCCACAAGACCAGATCGATCGTGCCGGTGTCGTCGGTCAGCGCGTAGGTCACGCCGCCGCGCAAGGCGCGCGGCGCGCCCAGCGTGCCCCGCACCGTGCGGGTCTGGCCCAGCTCCGCGGCGGTGATGGAGGAAACGGACACCGCTTGCGACACGTCCACCGCGGGGGCCGAGGCCGGCGTATCGTCCACCAGCTTCACCTTGTAGCCGCTTTCGACTTGCAGCTGGGGGCGGTCCTGGTAGACGTCGACCACGCCTTCCATCTCGAAGAGCGCGCCCGGCGTGGGCTTGACGGCGATCACCGCGTCCGCGTTCGACCAGTAGGTCGCGCGCAGCTTCGCGCCGCCGTCGCTCAGAACGACCGCGAAGGGTTGCTTCGTGCCCTCCTTGGGCGGGCGGACCGAATCCACGCGGCCGCGCACGCGCACCGTCTGGCCCTTCATGGCGGCGGTGACGGCGGAAACGGAGAGGCTGGTGGAGGCCACCGAGCGGCCGCGCGAGAAGTCGCGCGGGGCGGGGGCGGTTTGCCGGAAGGTCGCGGCCGCCTTCTGGGCGGGCGAGGCGTAGGTCGCCGCGGCGGGCGGGCCGTCGAGGATTTCCAGATCGAGGCCGGACACCAGCTTGAGCTGCAGCTTGTCCTGGTATTCCGCCACGGACAGGCGCGCGCGGACGTAGGCGCCGACCAGCACGTCCTTGTTCGCGATCTGGTCGTACTCGGCCTGCCAGAAGTTGACCGTCTGCTCGCCCGAGTCGTCCTGCAGCTTCAGCGCGTAGGGGCGCTTGGAATTCGCCGGGGGCGGAAACAGATCCATGACCTTGCCTTCGACCGTCACCGACGAGCCCTTCAGCTCGGTCGTGAGATCCGCCAGGCGCATGGCGGCCGCGGGCGCGCGGACGACCTGGAATTCGTCCACGCTCAGCAGCCGCATCGAGGAACGGTCGTCGGAGATGTTCAGTCCGCCCGCGAAGCTGACCTGGTCGCCGGCCTTCGGCACGAGGTTGCGTTCGACCATGTCCTGGGCCTGCTTCTGGCTGATAAAGACCATGATCGTGCCGGTGCCGTCGGAGAAATTGAAGCCCATGCCGCCGCCGCTGCGGAAGGTGCGCGCATCGGTTTCGGCCACGCCCTCCACGCGGATCTGCGCGAAGTTCATCGTTGGCTTCACGTCGCCCAGCTTGACGACGGGGATGTTGCGGTGCTTCGCCATGAGGAAGAGGAGGAACAGCCCGACGGTCGCCAGCAGGACGGCCGCCCAGCGGATGGCCACCAGGCTCATGCGCTTTTCGACTTTGCCGCCGCAGTACGGGCATTTGGTCACGGCGCCGACGAACCGGCCGCAGCTCGGGCAGTTCATCTCGCTGGATTGGGTTTCGTGTCCGGGCAAGGCTTCTTTGTTCACCGTCATTCTCGCATCTCCTGTTGAAGAAATCCGCCGCGGGCGCGGTTTGAATCGCAGTTGGGACACTATACCGGCGGACCCGCCGAGGCACAACGCCCAAAACCGCCGAGGTTCCGATTTCGGGTGGAGCGTTTTTCCAAGGGTCGGCGCGCCCGAGCCCCGGGACGCCACGGCCGACGTGTTCTGTGCATGCCTCCCGCCGCGCGGGGCTCCCGTCCCGCGCCGATCCTTTGCGCGCCGGGCGCCTCCGCAATTGGATGCGCACTCTTCACCGATTCCGGCTGAAAAGGACAGCCGCACGCTGAAGCGTGGACTACACACCGGCTTCGTTCGTGGTCCAGCCTTCAGGCGGGGTTCTTGCACCGAAGCGCAGATGCGCCTTTGCGCGCGCCGGCCGGATGGAACAAAGGGATTCCAATGCGCGCCGACGGTCTGGTAAGGTGCCCTCTGCAATTCGGAACAGACAAGGATCGCGCATGAAATTCAAATCCGTTTACGACGCCGTGGGTCATTTGCCTTGCACCGAAGAAAGCCAGTGCCGGGTGCTCTATGACTGGGTGCGGGAGGCCCGCCCGGCCCAATGCCTCGAACTGGGGTTCCTTTACGGCAAGACTTCGTGCGTCATCGCGGCGGCGCTCCAGGAAAACGGCGGCGGGCATTTGACCTCCCTCGACCTGGAAACCGTCCGCAATCATCAGGGAAACCCCAACATTCTGGACCATTTGGCCAAAATCGGGCTGGAAGCGTTCGTCACCCCCGTCTTTTCCCGGATATCCTACACCTGGGAACTGAAAAAAATCATCGAAAAGCAGACGGCCGACAACCGGTGCGAGCCCTGCTTCGATTTCATTTTCCTGGACGGCGCCCATACGTGGGAAACCGACGTCTGCGCGTTTTTCCTGGCCATGAAGCTGCTCAAGCCGGGCGGGTGGTTCTTGTTCGACGACTACATGTATTCCATCGAGAAATCCGCGTGGTGGAGCCAGGCGCCGGAAATGCAGGACAAGCCGGAAGAATACCGGAAGGAAAAGCAGGTCGAGCGGCTCGTCACGCTGGCGGTGTCGCAGCATCCCGACGTCGAAACCGTCGTCATCCGCGACAACTGGGCCTGGGCCCGCAAGAAACCGGAGGCCGCCGTGCCGGCCGGCCCCTCCGTCACCCATCTCACGAAAACGGTGGCCAAACGCTGGCTGCTGGATGCGGTCCTCCGCCGGAAGCGGTAGCTCCGCGCCGGATTTCCATGCCCGCAGCCGATCCATCCCCGCCGTTGCGCGTTCTGTTCGTCAACCGCATGGCCGGCCTCGAGCGGGGCGGGGGGGAGACGTTCGATCTGGAAATTTCCCGCCATCTGGCCCAGGCGGGCGCGCAGGTGGGCTTTCTGTGCGGCGCGCCGCTGCTGCGGCCGGCGCCGTTGCCGGTCGCCGGCGCCCGCACGTTGCGCACGCCCTGGCTGCGGCGGTTCCCGTGGGACAAGGTCAAGGGCGGCTGGCGCGTGCGGCAACTGGAGTTCGAGATCTTCGAATGGCGCGCGGCGCGCTGGATCGCGCGGCACGCGGCCGAATTCGACGTCGTTCAGGTCTGCGAACTGCCCAATCTGGTCCATTGGCTCAAGCAACGCGGCGTGGAAACGCCGGTCGTCATGCGCCTGACCGCGCCGAACTACTACGATCCGCGCGGGGGCGTCGACCAGGCCGACGCGCTGATCGCCAGCGGGACCAGCATCCAGAAGCTGCGGGAGTTGGGCTTGGACGTGGTGGACGTTCCGAATGCCGTGGATGCGGACCTGTTCCGGCCGCAACCCTCGGATTTCCGGGCGCGGCACGGCATCGGGCGCGACGAGTTCGTGGCGCTCTACGTCGCGCGGTTCCAGGCGTTCAAGAACCATGCGCTGCTCTTGGACGCGTTCGCCAAGCTGGCGCAGGACCATCCCGTTGTGCGGCTGGTGCTCGCCGGCAGCGGGCCCCTGCGGGAACGTTGCGAGCAGCAGGCGGCGGACCTCGGCCTCGCGGAGAAAGTCCTGTTCCTCGGCGAAGTGCCGTATGCCGAATTGCCCGCCGTCTATGCCGCCGCCGACGTGAAAGCGATTTCCAGCGACTACGAGTCGTTTTGTTTCGCCGCGCTCGAGGCGATGGCCACGGGGCTGCCGGTGCTGACGACCGATTGCGCCTGGGTGCCGCGCCTCGTGGCCGACGGCGCCGGCCTGGTCGTGCCCGTCGGCGACGTCGCGGCGTTCGCCGCCGGCCTGAAGAAACTGGCCGACAATCCCGCCCTGCGCCAGCGGATGGGCGCCACCGGCCGCCAGCAGGTTTTGGAGCGCCACACGTGGCCGGCCAGCGCGGAGAAGCTGCGGGAGTTGTATCGGCGGATCGTCTCGGCGGACATCCTTAACAAAACAGGAAAAGCGCCTCTGTGAACCTCCGTGAATCTCTGTGAGAGAGGCTCTTAAAATTTAGGAGCTTAGACAGGATGACAGGATTGGACAGGATTT
>RZYG01000196.1 GCA_009930415.1 Spartobacteria bacterium
CCTGCCCACCATGACCAACCAGACCGCCCCGCTCTACACCCCCGCCGAATGGTTGGCCGCCCGCACTGCAACAGTGCGGTAGCTCTTCGGACGCTTACAAAACTTTGAACGAGTTTTACGTGGAACGTAAAAACTTTGAAAAGCGCCGGTTTCAGGCGGCGGGCTTGCGGAGGGCGCGGGCGAGGGCGCCGACCGCCAAGGCGATCAGGACGACGCCGGCGATGGCGGCGCCGATCCAGCCCAGGAGGGCCAGGGCCGTCATGATGGCGCCGGCGATGAGGACGCCCAGGAAGATGGACACCAGGGCGTGGGGAAAACTCAGGCCGAGCAGCCAGCCGGCCATGGCGCCGGTCCAGGCGCCGGTGACGGGCAGGGGGATGGCCACGAAGACGGTCAGGCCGAGGGTCTCGTATTTCTCGATGTCGGCCGTCTTGCGGCGGGTGCGGGCGAAGAGCCAGTCGAAGAACGTCTGGCCGAGGGGCACCTTCATGCAGAGGTTCGAAACGGGCCCGAGCAGCAGGAGGATGAACGGCACGGGCAGCATGTTGCCCAGCACGGCCCAGAAGAAAATGCGCGCGGAGCGGCGGAGATCGTCGCGCCCGAGGCGCGTGGCCGGATCGGTATCGGGCAGCAGCACGTGGCCGACGGGGATCGCGCCGCGGAGCTCGACGATGGGGAGGGTCGAGATGGCGGCGATGGCGGCATCCGCGGAAAAGCCTTTTTCGCGCAGGGCCTCGGCGATTTTCCGGCCGGTGCTTGCGTGGGGCACTTCGACGGCGGATTCCGCGGAAGCGCGTTCCAGGATCGCGGGTTCCGGAACGGCGCAGGCGAGGACCGGGAGCAGGGCAACGGCGAGGGCGCAAAGGCGTTTCATCGGGCGAGGTGTTCCTTTTTGATTTTCCGGAAGCGGTGGAGCATGCGGAAGAAGCGGAGGGTGTCGGCAAGGGGGCGCACCTTGGACGTTTCGTCGCCGTAGATGGTCTGGATGGTCACGGCGCCGATTTTGCGGCCCTGGAGGGCGAGGCGCAGGAGGATTTCGGATTCGGCGGCGAAGCGCTGGGAATGGGCGTCGTAGGGGCCTTCGGGGAAGGCGGAGCGGTGGTAGAGGCGGTAGCCGCACTGGCTGTCGGGGACGTACTGGCCCATGACGCGGGAGAGCAGGTCGGACATGAAGCGGTTCACGAAGCGGCGGTTCCACGGCATGTCGCGGACGTGGCCCATGCGGTTGCCGACGATCACGGGGCTGTGGGTGCGCTCGTAGGCTTGCAGGAAGGCGGGGATGTCGGAGGGGGCGTGCTGGCCGTCGGCGTCGAGGGTGAGGGCCAGGTCGTAGCCGTTCGCGCGGGCGTAGTCGAAGCCCGTCTGCAAGGCGGCGCCTTTGCCTTGGTTGTGCACGTGCTCGAGCACGGTCGCGCCGGCCTCGGCGGCGACCTTGTCGGTGTCGTCGGGCGAACCGTCGTCGATGACGACCACGTCGGGGCAATACTCCAGGACTTCGCGCACGACGGCGCCGACGCGTTTTTCCTCGTTGTAGGCGGGGATGAGGACGCAGACTTTCGGGGGCGGCTTGGCCATGGGGCGGGCGCTAGTAGGCGTTCTGGCGGTTGAAGAAGGTCTGGATGAGGATCTTCAGGTCGAAGGAAAGCGACCAGTTTTCGAGGTAGTAGAGGTCGTGCTGGACGCGGTCTTCGATGGAGGTGTCCCCGCGCAGGCCGTTGACCTGCGCCCAGCCGGTCATGCCGGGGCGGGAGACGTGGCGGGTCATGTAGTGGCCGACGCCGTTCTTGAACTGCTCGACGAAGTGGGGGCGCTCGGGGCGGGGGCCGACGAGCGACATGTCGCCCACGAGGACGTTCCAGAACTGGGGCAGCTCGTCGAGGTTCCACTTGCGCAGAAATTCGCCGACGCGGGTGCGGCGGGGGTCGTCGGGGGTGGCCCAGACGGGGCCGGTTTCGGCTTCGGCGTCCATGGGCATGGTGCGCAGCTTGAAGATGGTGAAAGGCTTGCCGGCGATGCCGCAGCGGACCTGGCGGTAGAAGACGGGGCCGGGGGAGCTGCGCTTGATCAACGGCGCCGCGACGAGCACGACCGGCAGCGAGACCAGCAGGCCGACGAGGGCGCCGGCGACGTCTTCGAGACGCTTGAGGACGCGGTTCCAGAAGGCGTCCAGCGGCCAGTGCGCCATGCCGATCAGGGGGATGTCGGAGACGTGGTTGACGGTGACGCGCGACGTCAGCACGCCGTAGAGGTCGGGCACCATGCGGAAGGGGATCAGGTTGCGCTCGCAATGGAAGAGGATTTCCGTGAGGCGCTTGTGCGAAATGCTCATGTCCGCGAGGATGACTTCGTCGATCTTTTCCTCGGCGACGACCTTTTCGAGTTCGCCGATATGGCCCTTGACGAGCTTGGGGGTGATGGCGGTGGAGAGGGGGATTTCGCGGCCGCCGGGCGCGGCGGGCAGGAGGTAGCCGGCCAGGCGCGAGCGCAGGCGGGGTTCGCGCTCGAGGGCGCGGCGGATGCGCGCGGCGAGTTCGTCCACGCCGATGATCAACACGCGGCGGATCGGGGCGGTGCGCCGCGCCCAGTGCATTTCGATGCGGAACAGGGCGAACCGCTCGGCCAGCACCAGCAGCAGGACCGTGAAGAACGCGATGAACGCCACGGCGCGGGAATAGGGCGGCCAATCGGCGGGACGCACCACGAACGACAGCGCCAGCGCCGTCGCCAGCGTGATCGTGACGCCCCGGACGATGCGCGGCAACTTGTCGCCGAACGGCCCGAGCTGCGGGCGCACGTAGAGGCCGATTTGCTTGAAAATCACGACCAGCAGCGGCGCCAGCGCGACCGCGGCCGACAAATACATGCTGCGCGGCGGAAAAATCTCGTTGTGGTGCAGCGGGATGAACCCCGAATCGAACCGGATCCAGGTCGCCAGCATGACGCCGAGAAACGCCGCCGCCGCGTCGGCGAAACCGGCGAGAAGGCTGCAGAACGCGTCGAAATTGTCCCGGGGGGCTTGCATGGCCACCGGCAGACCATACAAAAACGGGTGCGCCCGCGACAATCAGAGAATTCCGCGCGAAATTCACGAGTTTCCGGCGCTCGACGGTGAATCGGACCTGATTCACCCGCGGGGCAAGCCCGTGGGGGTCTTGGTACTGCCGAAAATCTTGGCGGACCGTCCGTTTTGCGATACGATGGCGCGCCGTGAATGAATCCTCGTTGAAACGGACTCCGCTGTTCGCTGCCCTGGCGCAGGCCGGCGGCCGGATGGTGGATTTCCACGGCTGGGAAATGCCCGTGCAGTTCGCGGGCATTTTGGCGGAACACCGGGCCGTGCGCACGGCGTGCGGGGTGTTCGACGTCTCCCACATGGGGCAGGTTTTCATTTCCGGGCCGGATGCCCACCGGTTCGTGGAGCGGGTGAACTGCAACCGCATGAGCGCGGAGCCGGGCAAGGGGACCTATGCCCACGTCCTCGCGGAGGACGGGGGGATCCTGGACGACGCGATCACCTTCTGCCTCGGCCCGGAACGGTTCCTGGCGATCGTGAACGCGGCGACGGCCGAAAACGATTTTGCCTGGTTCCAGAAGCAAGCGGCCGGTTTCGCCGTGGAACTGGACCACGCCAGCGCCCGCTACGGGATGCTGGCGGTGCAGGGGCCCGCCGCCCCGGCGCTGGTGGGCGAGATTTTTCCGGCGGCCTTGGCGCTGCCCCGGTTCGGGATCGCCGAACTGCCTTGGGCCGGCGCCACCGCCTTCGTGATGCGCACGGGCTACACGGGCGAGGACGGTTTCGAAGTCGCGGCCTCGCCGGCGGGCACCTTGGCGTTTTGGGAGGCCCTCATGGCCAAGGGCGGGCCGCACGGGCTGGTGCCCTGCGGGCTCGGCAGCCGCGACACCCTGCGGCTGGAATCGGGCTATCTGCTCTACGGGGCGGACGCCGACGCGACGCGCACGCCCTACGAGGCCAACTGCGGCTGGGTGGTCAAGCTGCAGAAAGGCGATTTCGTCGGGCGCGAGGCGCTGGTTTGCCGCAAGGAAGCCGGCTTCAAGGAGAAACTGACGGGCGTGCGCCTGCTGGAACGCGGCGTGCCGCGCGCCGGCTGCGCGGTGCTCCGCGCGGGCCGGAAGGTGGGCGAACTGTGCAGCGCCACGTTCGCCCCGAGCCTCGGCACCGGCATCGGCGTGGGCTATCTGGCGCCGGACGCCTGGGAAGCCGGCACGCGCGTGGAAGTCGAAATCCACGGCAAAACGGTCCCGGCCGAGACGGTCCGCGGGCCGTTCCGGAAGAATTCGGTTTGAAAACAGGAAAAGATTAACCACAGAGAGCACAGAGGGGCACAGAGAATAATGGCGGATTTACTCTGTGCCGCTCTGTGTTCTCTGTGGTTGAATGACTCATGATTGTTTTGAAAGGAGTTCCCATGTACGACGAGAAAGCATGCAAATTCGCCAAGAGCCACGAATGGGCCTGCGCGGAGGGCGGCGTGGCCGCGGTCGGCATCAGCGATTACGCCCAGAAGGAAATCAGCGACATCGTGTTCGTGGAGCTGCCGAAGGTGGGCGCGCAGGTGGAACAGGGCAAGCCTTGCGCCGTCATCGAATCGGTCAAGGCCGCGGCGGACTTCTACGCGCCGGTCTCGGGCGAGGTGGTCGCGGTCAACGACGCGATCGTGGACAATCCGGCGCTGGTGAACCAAGCGCCCCACGGCGACGGGTGGTTCTTCAAGATCCAGATGTCCAAGCCGGCCGAGCTGGAGGCGCTGATGGATTTCGCGGCCTACCAGAGCACGGCGACGCATT
>RZYG01000197.1 GCA_009930415.1 Spartobacteria bacterium
CCGACGGACGCGTTGCTGTAGCCCGCCACGTAATTCGTGAATTCGGCATCCAGCGCCACGTCGAGCCAGTAATTCGTCGCGCCGGCGCAGGACCGCCACCGGGCGTCGAACCGGTTGCTCGTCAAATTGTCGGGTGCCAAAATGACCGGCGCGTTCGGCGCGGTGGAGAAAATCTCCTCCCAGCCGCCGGCGTCGGCGATCTTGAGGAATTCGTAGTCGCCGCCGTCGCGGTCGTCGGCCGCATTAAAGACGATGGGGCCGCTGGCGCCCGCGGTGGCCGCCGCCTGGTCGCGGATAGCCTGCCGAACCTCGGCGACCGTCCCGGTGCCGCCCGTCTGTTGCAGCGCCAAGGCCGCCAGCCGCAGCGCGTCGTAGGACAGCACGGCGAAAGTGCGCGGCGGATGGCCGACCTGGGCCTGGATCCAGTCGGCCACCTCCGCGTATTTCGCGTTGGTGCAGGCCGCGGGCTGGGAGCAGACGAACCGGGTCAGGCGGGCCGTCTCCCGCGCGGTGGGATTGGTCAATAGCGCCGCGTTGCCGGCCATGCCTTCGGTGCCGTACCACCGCACGGAGGTCAGCGCCGGAAACGCCCCGGCCGCTTCCAGCAAACGCACGCCTTCGTCGAAGGCCACGATCAGCACGCCCAGGCTTTCCGCGCCCGACGCGGCGATCTCGGCGGCCACGGTATCGTTGAAGTTCGACATCACTTCGCCGAAGAGCTCCGTTGCCCGGGGATAGTATTCGCTGTAGAACACGGTGTTGCCCAGCACGGTTTCATATTCTTCGCGAAAGGCCTCGCGCATTCCGTCGCCGTACATATCCGACCGCTTCAGCACGGCCAGGCGGGTGATGCCGTCGCCCGCGATGCGCCGCGCCAGTTCGCGGGCCTGGTGGGCGTCATCCATCGTCAGCCGCATCAGGTTGTCGTCCGGGATCGCCAGCGGGACCGCCGTGGCCGAGCTGGACAGCAGCAGCATCCCGACGCCGTTGGTGGCCAGATGCCGCAGGGCGTCGCACTCGGCGCTGCTCTCCGGCCCCAGCACGACCTGCACGCCGTTGGCGTACAGCGCCTCCAGCTTCATCGCGGCCAGGAGCGGATCCGCATCGGTGTTCTCCAGCAGCAGCTCGATGGCCGGCATCCCCGGCACCTCGGCCAGATCCGCCAGCGCCTTGCCGTAGGCCGAGGTGTAGGAGGCGCCGATGTCTTCCAGATCGCCGGTCAGCGGCACCAGCGCGCCGATGCGGATCGGGCCATCCGCTTTCGCGCCGTTGAGCTGCCGCGCCGCGGGAACCGCCGGCCAAGCTTTCGGCTGGGCCAGCTCCGTCCCGGCGGCACCGAAGCCGCCGCTTTGGATATACATCGCCACGCTGCAGCTCATATCGAAGGGATACCAGTTCTCGTAGCCGGCCATCACCGTGGAGCTCAGCGGCCGGAACACGTCGTTGAGCACGTACATCGTCGTGCCCCAGCGCAGCGAAGTGGACAGGATGGAATAATGTTCGGGCCCGGTGGGCGTGGCTTTGATCCGCAGCATGACGACCTCGCCCGTGGTCGAGCAGCCCGAGAGCGAAAAGCCCCGATAGCTGCAGACGCCGCGGTAGGCCTGGTAGTTTTCCCGGTCCCGCAGCAGGTTCATGCGGTAGCAGTCCCCGTAGCCATTGGTCATCACCAGACTGAACGCCTTGGGTTCGGCCGCGGGTTCGGCGAGGATTTCCCGCAGGATTCGCGGTTCGTCCAACGCCGGTTCCGCCTCGTCCGCAGGCGGGGCCAATTCCTTCGCGAGGCGCGCGGCGATCCCCGCGGCGCCGAACCCGCCGCTGTCGACGTACATCGCCACGCTGCAGCTCATGTCGAAGGGGTACCAGTTCTCGTAGCCCGCCATCACCGTGGAACTCAGCGGCCGGAAGACGTCGTTGAGGAAATACATCGTCGTGCCCCAGCGCAGGGACGTGGACACGATGGAAGAATGCTCGGGCATCGAGGGGGTTGCCTTGATCCGCAGCATCACGACCTCGCCCGTGGTCGAGCAGCCCGAGAGCGAGAAGCCGCGGTAGCTGCAGACGCCGCGGTAGGCCTGGTAGTTTTCCCGATTCCGGAGCAGGTTCATCCGGTACCAATCCCCGTAGCCGTTCGTCAGAACCAAGGAGTACTGCGCTTGCGCGGGCGGACAGCCCAAGGTCCACCCGGCCACCACCCCCGCCAGCCACAACCACCGCCGCACGTTATTCATGGACACCTCGCCACCCGCGTTGAAAGCCGAATCCATCGGCCTTCCATTGAGGATCGTACGCTTCGCCCCCCCGCCGTGTCCATGTCGTTTCGGTTGTTTTCCGCCCCCCATCCGCTATCATCCCTGCCGATGCCCCCGCTCGACCACATCCGGATCGTCCTCGTCAACACCGTCTACGGCGGCAACGTGGGCTCCGTCTGCCGCGCCATGAAGAACATGGGGCTTTCGCAGCTCGTGCTGGTGGATCCGCGACCGGGCATGGACATGGAAGAGGCCCAGCAGATGGCCTGCCACGCGGGCGACGTCCTCGCCAACCGCCGGGTCTTCGACACCACCGCCGAAGCCGTCGCCGATTGCGGCCTCGTCGCCGGTACGTCGAACCGCGGCGGGCTCTACCGCGACCACTCCAAGACCCCGCGCGAATGGGCTCCGCGCCTGCTTGAAGCCGCGCTCGAAACCCCCGTCGCCATCTTGTTCGGTTCGGAGGACAACGGCCTCTCCCTCGAAGATCTCGCGCTCTGCACGCAGTTCATCCGCATCCCGTCGTCGGACGCCTACAAATCGCTCAACGTCGCCATGTCGGTCATGGTCTGCGCCTACGAGCTGTTCGTCGCCTCCGGCACGTTCGAGCCGCCGCAGGAGCGTTCGGCCGAATGCCCCTCCGCCATGCGCGAGGCCATGTTCGCCAAGTGGCGCAAGGCCCTGCTCGACATCGGCTTCATGACGAACGACACGGCGGACCACATGATGCTCGGCATCCGCCGCATTCTCTCCCGCGGCACCTTGACCGAGAAGGACGTCCAGATCCTGCTGGGCATGGCTTCGCAAACCCAGTGGGCCGCCAACCAACTTCCGAAAAAGCCATGAGCGCGCAGCACGTTTTATCCGTGATGGTCGTGGCCCTCAACGAGGTCCAGCACGTGGCCGGCCTGAAAACGGCGCTGGACCACCTGCACCTGCCCGAAGGCTGGAGCCTCGAAACCATCCTGATCGACGGCGGCAGCCGCGACGGCACCGTCGAGGCCGCCCGCGAGGCCGGCTTCGACGAATGCCAGGTCCATCCGGGCGCCTCGATCCCCGTTTGCCGCAACCACGCGCTGCGCGCCGCCCGCGGCACCGCCCTCGCCTTCCTCGACGGCGACTGCATGCCCGACAAGGATTGGCTGGTCCACGCCGCGCCGTGGCTGCTCAAGCCGACGCCCGTCCTGATCGGCTATCCCGTCGCGCCGCCCGCCGCCGGCAATTGGATCCACCGCGCCTGGCACGCCCATTGGCATCACAAGAATCCGGCCGCGGCGGCCGGCGGCGGCGAACCGGTGACGATCGAGGCGTTCCGCCTCATCACCACGCGCAACATGCTTTTCAACCGCGCGCTGCTGGGCGTCGTGCCGGCCTTCGATGAAACGTTGACCACCGGCGAGGACACCGATTTCGCCTTCCGCGCGGCGCAGGCCGGTGCCGAGGTCGCCGCGCTGCCGGCCCTGCGCGTCACGCACCTCGGCGAGCCCGCCACCCTGCGCCAGTATTATCGCCAGCAGCTCTGGCACGCCAACCGCAAGGCTTACGGCACGATCCTGAAAAGCTCGCGCGGCAAAGCCGGTGCCAACGCCATCTTCTTCTCCCTCGCGTTCCTCGGCGCCCTGTGCCTCGTGCCGCTTGCGATCGCGCTGGGCCTGCTGTTTTCCCCGTGGTACCTCTTCCTGGCCGCGCCGCTCGTCCTCGTCGCCGCCGGCCCCGCCGCGCTCATCGCCGACCGCGCCAACTCGCCCCTCCTCTTTCTGCGCCTGACCATCCTCTATTTCCTCTACGGCCTGGCCCGCTCCGTGGACCTCGTCGGCCTCTCCCCGCGCAAGAAATCATGGAAATCGTGAGGTCAGGTGTCAGGGGACAGGAATCAGGAGACAGGGAACAGGAGACAGGGAACAGAACTCAGGGGACAGGAATCAGGAGACAGGGAAAAGGATTCGGGATTTCATTTGATGATTGGACATTGGATATTGAACATTGGATATTGAGATTTCTCTTATGCCTTCCCTCCCCCAACCCGTCACCAGCCTCCAGAACGCCGGCATCAAGGAAGTCGTCAAGCTGCGGCAGCGCTCGCACCGCGACGACAACGCCCTGCTGATCGTCGAGGGCTACCGCGAGGTCAAGCGCGCGCTCGACAACCACGTGCCCATTTGCAAGCTGTTCTATTGCCCCGCGCTTTACCAAGGGAAGAACGAACCCACGATCGTCGCCCGCTGCGCGGAGCTGGGCGTGCCGCTGTTCGAGTGCACCGAACCGGTCTTCATGAAGATCGCCTACCGTGACCGGCCCGAAGGCCTGCTGGCCCTCTGCCCGCAGATCCGCCGCACGCTGGCCGACCTGAAGCTGCCCGCCAATCCCTTCGTCGTCGTCGCCGAGCACATCGAAAAGCCCGGCAACCTCGGCACCATGCTGCGCACGGCCGACGCCGCCGGCGCCGACGCGCTGGTCGTGTGCGACCGCTGCACGGACGTCAACAATCCCAACGTCGTCCGCGCCAGCATCGGCACCCTCTTCACCGT
>RZYG01000198.1 GCA_009930415.1 Spartobacteria bacterium
TTCTGTTGGACCACGACTATGCCCCGCCCTGATCAATCAAGTAAGGAGGTCCCCCGCCACACGCTTACGCTGAATCCGACCGGGACGAGGTCGTCCCGGCTCCCAACAGCCACGGGCTCTTTGCCTTTGGAGCCCCCGCCGACCCCGTCGGGGGGTGGCGCAGTGGCTGCGGTATTCTGAAAAACGCTCGAGAACACCGATTCCCTCCCGGTCCCTCCTGCCCCCCACGGCCGCAAATCGCGGGTCATCGGTTTTACGTCGTACGTAAAAATTGCCCAAAGTTTTTACGTTCCACGTAATTTTCCCGCAAAGTTTTTACGTTCCACGTAAATTCCGCTGAAAGTTTTTACGTTCCACGTAAACCGCCGCGAAAGTTCTTACGTTCCACGTAAAAACCGGGACCGGTTTTTTCGCCTGCGCGGAAACCGCGGGCGCCTACTTGCCGCCGCGGGCGCGCGTGGTGGAGCCGCGGACGACGAGCGACGTGGGCAGCAGGTCGCTGCAGTCCGCGATCTCGCCCTTGATGAGCTGAAGGATGCGGTTGCAGGATTCGATGCCGACCTGGTAGAGGTCGTGGCGGATGCTCGAGAGGCCGGGGTTGACGTAGGCCGCCAACTGGATGTCGTCCACGCCCATGACGGAGACCTCCTCGGGCACGTCGCGGCGGTTGTCGGCCAGCCAGCGCATGGCGCCGATGGCCATGCGGTCGTTGGCGGCCATGATGGCGGTCAGGTCGGGGGTCTGGGCCATGAGCTTGGCGGCGGCGGCATAGCCGCCGCGCTGGCTCCACTCTTCGCCGCCGTCCACCCAGGCGACCTGCGCGCTGCCCGCGGGCCAGCCCTTGCAGACCTTGATGAACTCGTCGCGGAACTGCAGGCCGGTGAACGTGTTCGTGCCGGCGATCAGGCCGATCTTGCGGTGGCCGAGGCCGAGGAGGTGCTCCGCGGCGAGACGCGCCGAGGCCGCGTAGTCCACGCTGACGTAGTTGAGCTTCTTGCCGGGGTACACGTGGTTCACGAGCAGGAACTTGTAGGGGCTGTCTTCGAACACGCTCAGATAATCGGCGTGGATGTCCGACGCGATGAACAGCATGCCGTCCGCGCGGCGGCTCGCCAGCAGCTTGACGTACTCCTGAGACTTGATGAACTGCGCGGTCGCGATGTCCAGCAGGATCTTGTAGCCCTGCGACGTCGCCCGCTCGTAGATGCCCGAGATCAGCTCGCCCAGATAGATGTCGGAAAACACGCGCGTGAGGTTCGGCACGACCACGCTGAGCGTCTTGCTCGACTTGCTCGCCAGTCCGCGCGCGGCGCTGTTCGGGAAGAAATTGTACTTCTTCACCACGGCCATGACGCGGTCGCGCGTGGCCTGGCTGATGCGCGGATGGTTGTTCAACACCAGCGAAACCGTGCTGAGGGAAAATCCGCTTTCCTTGGCGATGTCCTTGATGGTCCTGCGTTTCATCGGGGCTCCTTGGAGAGGTTGTCGGGCGAAATCCTCCGGTAAATCGCTCGACAAGGCAAGTAAAATGTCGCGCGTTTTACCGGTAAAACGACCGCAACGTCAGGCCGCCGCCGACCGGTGCCGCAGGGCGCGGCCGGCGACGTCCGCCAGCACGACCAGGGCCAGGACGAACAGCACCGCGCTCAGGCCGCCCACCAGGTGACTGCCGCCCTGCGCGAAGTTGCGCCAGACGATCTGCCCCAAGGCCAGCAGGGTCGTGACGAACATGAAGACCATCGGCAGGAACACGAACCAGGCGGTTTTGCCCTGCCGGCGCAGCCAGCCGTGGACCATCAGCAGCGCCAGCGCCCCCATCAATTGGTTGGTCGCGCCGAACGCCGGCCAGATGGCCTTCCAGGCCGGCATCATCGCCCCGCCCGCCCCCGGGATTTCGCGGAACACGACGAACGCCGGCAGCGCCAGCACGAGCAGCGTCGTCAGCACCCGGTGGGAAACCGTCTTGGCGTCGATGCCCGTCAGCTCCTGCAGCATGATGCGGCTCAGCCGCGTGCAGGTGTCCAGCGTCGTCAGCACGAACGTGCTCACCGCCAGCATCGCGAAGGCCCGGATCCAGCCCTGGCCCACGCCCAGCGGCGCGAAAAACCGCTCAAGGCCTTCGGCGAAAATCGCCGGAGGCGCGCCCTGCGGCGCGTCCTTGAGCGTCATCACCGTCGCCAGCGCCAGCAGCGCCAGGACCGCTTCCACCAACATCGCGCCGAGGCCCACGCGCTTGGCGGAGCTTTCCTTGTTCAGTTGCTTCGACGTCGTCCCGCTGGCCAGCACGGCGTGGAAGCCGCTCACCGCGCCGCAGGCGATCATCACGCACAGCGCCGGATAGATGAAGCCGTCGTTGGGCGAGCTCCAGGCCTTGACGACCGGCCAGGCGATCTCGGCTCCGCCCGTCGCGGACCCCACCAGCAGGCCGAGCGCCCCGCCGAGGAGGCAGGCGTAGAGCAGGAAGGAAGACAGATAATCCCGCGGCTGCAGCAGCGCGTTCACCGGCAGGACCGACGCGGCCAGGCTGTAGCCGAGCAGAATGAGCGACCAGAAATACTTGTCCGAGCCCAGCACGGCCGGCACGACCGCGGGCGACAGCGGCAGCAGTTGTCCCAGCCACAGGCCGGCGAACACCAGCGGCAGCGCCACCAGCGTGGCCTTGCGCAGCGACACCCGCCAGCGGTTCAGCATCCGGCCGAAGAACACCGCCAGCACGATGTAGAACACCGACGCCGTCGCCACGACGCCGCCGACGCGCCCGGCCGCCGAATCCTCCGCGCCCCATCCGGCCGTCAGCGGCGCGAACGTCGCCGCCGTCATGTCCAGAAAGACGATGATGACGTAGATCAGCACCAGCAGGATGAACAGCAGGAACAGCCGGTAGGTCAGCGGGCCCATGGTGGTGCGGCCGATCTGCGCCAAGCTCTGGCCCTTGTTGCGCAGGCTGGCCATCATGGAGGTGTAGTCCTGCACGCCGCCGACGAAGATCACCCCCAGCACGATCCAGACCAGCGCCGGCCCCCACCCGAACAGCAGCGCCGCCGCGATCGGCCCCACGATCGGCCCCGCCCCCGCGATGGAACTGAAATGGTGGCCGAACACCACCGCGTCCGGCGCCGGCTCGTAGTCCACCCCGTCGCGCAGCGTGTGCGCCGGCGTCAGCCGCTCGTCCATCGCGTCCAGCTTGCGCTCCATCCAGCCGCCGTAGATCTTGTAGGCGGCGAAAAACAGCGCGCAACAGCCCAGAAACATCAAACTCAACATGGCAAACCCGCTTTCCTTGGAAAATCGCGCTCCATTTTCCCCCTTCCCCGCCGAAAATCCAGTTCAATCTCGAGCGGGCCGCTGACGAGAATTTAACGGCATTTCGGGCAAAAAGCTTTTCCCCACGCCGTTTCCGGCGTGCTAAAAAGAATCCAGCCGGCGGCGTTTCCCGGTCCTTGCGGAGTCCGGCGGGGAACGCGGTTCCGCTCCATCCGAAAGGCACGCCATGAAAACGACTCGGCCCCTGTTGTGGATCGCGCTGGGCGGACTGTTGGGCGGCAGCGGGGGCGTCCGCGCCGAGGTCTTCGAGTCCAACGGCTGGCGCATCGAGAAAACCGTCCAGTCCCTCACCCCGACGAGCGTGACCTACTACATCGATTTGACCCGCACCGGCGACGACGCCGGGGTGGTCTCGTTCATGGATGAGCGCGATCCGGCCGTCACCGACGGCTACGGCCCCGACGCCGATCCCCCGCCCGTCGGCGGCGGCAGCGGCGCCCGGACGATCGTCTGGACCCAGGACATGCCCAACGGCGCCTCGACCTATGCCTACGTCACGACGATCCTGAAACCCGATCTGCCCCCCGGCACGCGCATCGCCAACCGCGCCAGCGTCACGGACGCCAGCGGCACGGTCTCGGTCATCCAGACCGTTTGGGTCGGACGGGACAACGACACCACGCGGGCCAGCGGCTCGGCCCACAAAGGCCGCGATCCCGTCAATACGCGCACGGGCGAATTCGTCTACGACCCGGCCATCGATTTCGATCTGGGCGGCCCCCTGCCGCTGCGGTTCGCCCGCGTCTACGCCTCGCGCCTCGACGACCCCGGCACGGACCTCGTCCGCAGCGCGCTGGGGCCGGGCTGGATGCATACTTTCGACGTCCAGCTCGTGCGCCAGGATCCCGCCGCCCCCGACCGCAGCTTCTTCGTGATCCTCGCCGGCGGCAAGGTCGTCCCCTTCACGGAACTGTCCGACGGCACCTGGCAGTTGAACCTGCCCGAACCGCTGACGCCCTACGCCCTGCAATCCGACGGCGAGGACCTCTGGTTCTGCGATCCGGACCAGGGCCTGCTCTACCGCTTCGACGACGCCGAGCGCGCCGGGGTGAAGGAAATCGCGGACCGCAACGGAAACGCCCTCCTCATCGGCCGGCGCGCCGACGGCCTGGCCACGAACGCGGCCGACGGCCTCGGGCGCGAGCTGCGCTTCGAATACAACGCGGCCAGCAACCTGGTGCGGGTGACGGACGGCACGCGCGCGGTCGGGTTCGGCTACGGTCCCAACGGCGAGCTCGTCGCCGCCACCAACGCCCTCGGCCAGGCCGAAACCTACGCCTACGACCCGACGAACTCCTTCGTCAACGGCAACGGCGCGCTGCTGGCGTCCGTCGCATTTCCGCGCGGCAACGTCCCGCTGGTCCAGACCTACGACGCCGCCGGCCGCGTCGTCCGGCAGGTGGACGCCTACGCGAACGAGGCGA
>RZYG01000026.1 GCA_009930415.1 Spartobacteria bacterium
GCCCAAGGTCGGCCTGTTCTGTTCCATCAAGTGTCCCGGCAAGCTGATTCTGGAAACCTACGACCTGTGCCGGCAGTTCCGGGACGAAGGCGTCATTGTCGCAAGCGGCTTCCATTCCCCGATGGAGGAGGAATGCCTGCGGATCCTGTTGCGCGGCACCCATCCCGCCATCTGGTGCCTCGCTCGCGGCATGTTCAAGGTCATTCCCAAGAAATACCGGGATGCGGTGGAGCGCGGTCGGCTGGTGCTGGTTTCGCCGTTTCCGACAAAGATCGATCGCCCCACGGCGAAAACTGCCCTGATTCGTAATCGCTGGGTGGCCGATATGGCGCAGGTTCTGGTGGTGGCCTATGCTGTTCCGGGCGGCAAGACGGAGGCTTTCTGCAAAGAGCAATTAGCCGCAGGCAAGCCGCTCTACACTTTTGATCATCCCGACAATGCGGCCATACTCCGCGCCGGTGCCCGGCCCATTGCTCCCGAAATACATTGGAATACCCTTCTGCCGTCATAAGGAGAAGCCACCATGCCTCTTCCTCATTGGGAACTAATCGGTCAGTGCAATGTCGTGGCGCAATCCCTTCCTATTGAAACTTGGGACATGATTTCCCGTCGCCAGCAGTGGGCAGCGGGGCTGGTTTCCAAGTGGGCTATTCAAAAATCGTTCGAGGCGTTCTTTCTGTTTCGGGGGGAGGCAGCGCCATCTGGCCTGACGCTTGTGGAACTGCACCGCGCATCGGGCGTGTCGTTGAGTGAGGATCAGGCCAATTATCTCGAGATCGTGGATGAACAAATTTCCGCGCAAGAGCCTGATTCAGACTCCAACATGGAAAGATATTTCCGGTGCTGTTGGCTGGCGCGTGGCGTAGCCCAAAGCGTTCAGCAACTCATGGGCTTGATCGATATATCCAAGCGCAATAAAACCCAGCAAACTTAAAACCGGAAACGCGCGCGCCCCCACCCGAAGCCCGCGGACCCGCCGCAGGCGGGCAAGAGAGCGCGGCAGCCCCCTTCGCCGAGGCTTCGGAGGCCAGGGTTGTCGCGAAGAACCCCGCCGATCTTTTCTCCGGAGGCAAGTCCGCCTCTTGCGGGGAACCCGCGACGAGTCGCAGACACAAAAAAAGGCCCCTGCCCATGCAGGAGCCAAGACCATTAAGATGGTCGGGGCGACTGGATTTGAACCAGCGACTTCTTGGTCCCGAACCAAGCGCTCTACCAGGCTGAGCCACGCCCCGTGCTCGTCCGCCCTGAGGCGGCAAACAAGGGGGCACTATAGACGGTCCGCGTTCCGGAGCAAGCGAAAAGAACGTCGAACCGCGGCCGCGCCGGCGGCGTAGAGCCCGGCGAGCGCGAACGTGACGGCGACGTTGAAGGTAAACACGAGCGCATAGAGCGCCCACGGATCTTGCGTGCCCAGATGCCGGACGAAGAAATACGGCAGGGAGCAGACCGCGCCTTGGACCAGGTAGACCACGAAGGAGTTCCGGCCCGCCCAGACGACGGGGGCCCAGCCTTTCAGCCGGAAGCGCGGGGCATATGGCTTGGCCAGCAGGAACAGGTGCACCAGCGGCAGGGTGTAGACGAGATAAGGCACCGTGGGCGGGAACTTGGCCGGCTCGAGGATCAGGCGGTTGCCGTCGGAATGGTACACCAGTCCCGCCAGCAGCAGGTTCAGCGCCAGCGACAGGGCGACGTCGCGCCGGCGCAGCTTCGGTTCCCGCGCCCGGACCCACGCCCCGAAGAGAACAAACAGGGCGTAGAACAGGACCTGCCCCGCCGGCGCCAGCAGGAACGTCCGCGTCTCGTAGTGGTAGGTGGTCAGGACGTAGCCCGCAAAGGCAAACGCCAGCACCAGCCCCAGCCGTTTCCGCAGGAAAGCCGGCCCCAACAGAAACGGCACCAGCACGAGCAGGGAAAAATACGTGCGGACGTACCAGAGATTGCCGTTGTACATCTTCAGGTAGCCCCACATCCGGCCCTGCAGGTTCACCTTGAAGGTCGAGAACAGCACGGCGCCCACCTGGGGCTCCATCCGGTGCTCGCCGAAATGCAACCACAGGAGGATGCCGCCGGCCGCCAGGAAAGTGACGGCGAGATATTGGACGTAGAGCCGCGAGAATTGCCGCCAGACGCTCCGCCACGCGCCGAGGAAGGACGGATTCTTGAACAGATAGCCCGACAGGAAGAAGAACAGCGGGATGTCCACCAGGTAGGCGGCGTGGCGCACGCCGTCGGGAATGAACTTGGCCAGCGACCAATAGACCGTGTGGATGTGGATCACGGACAGCAGCAGCAGGCCGCGGACGAGATCGACGTAGGCGTCGCGGCCGGCGGGCGCCGGGTCCGGCGCAACGGCCGCCGCCGGCGAGGATGGACGGGGTGCTTCCATCGCGGGACCATGCCGGGATTCCAAGACCGGTTCAAGTCCTTTGGCCGGACGGCGCGCAAACGCAACGGCGGGTTGGGCCAACCCGACCCACCTGCGAACCGACGCAACGGCGGGTTGGGCCAACCCGCCCTACCCGCGATCCGCCGGGGGTTCGGTTTCGGCGGCGAGCCAGCGGAGGTAGTCGGGAGAGCCGGCGGCGATGGGGACGAAAACGATCTCGGGGACTTCGTAGGGGTGGTGGGCGCGGAGGTGGGCTTCGACTTCGGGCCAGAGCGCGGCGCGGGTCTTGATCAGCAGCAAGTGCTCGGGCTCGCGCTGGATTTCCCCTTTCCAGCGGTAGGCGCTCTGGATGGCCAGGATCTGCACGCAGGCGGCGAGGCGCTTGTCGAGCAGGCCGTCGGCGAGGCGGTGGGCGTCGTCCGGCGTCGCCACGGTCGTGAGCACGATGCCGAATTCGGGGTTCATCGGGGTCTCAGCGGGACTTGAACCAGTCGTAGGTGGCGCGCAGGCCGGCGGCGAAATCGCCGGTGGGCTGCCAGCCCAGCACGCGCCGGGCCAAAGAGGAATCGGCCTGGGATTCGCGGACGTCGCCGGGCCGCGCGGGGGCGTAGGTCGGCGCGAAGGGCTGTCCGGCCAGCGCGGCGATCCGCCGCGCGAGGTCGTTGACGGAAATGCGGTCGCCGTAGGCCACGTTGTAGACGCCGCCGGCGGCCGTCGCGGGAGCGTCGAGGCAGGCCAGGTTGGCGGCGACGACGTCGGCCACGTAGGTGAAGTCGCGGGTCTGTTCGCCGTCGCCGTAGATGGTCGGCTGGCGGCCGGCGGCGTAGGCGCGCATGAACAGCGGGATGACGGCGGCGTAGTGGGAGGCCGGGTCCTGGCGCGGGCCGAAGACGTTGAAGTAGCGCAGGGCAAAGCATTCCAGGCCGTAGAGCCCGTGGAAAATCCGCCCATAGTGCTCGCCGGCGAGCTTGGACAGGGCGTAGCCCGTGAGCGGCGCGGGCCGCATGTCCTCGCGCTTGGGCATCTCCGGGGAATCGCCGTAGACGGAGGCGGAGGAGGAGAAGACGACGCGCCGGACGCCGGCGGCGCGCGCGGCGAGCAGGACGTTCAGGGTGCCGGTGACGTTGATTTCGTGGGTGGCGGCGGGGTCGTCCACGGAGGCCTGGACGGACGCGAGGGCACCGAGGTGGAAGACGTGGGCCGCGCCCTGCGCGGCGGCGCGCACCGCCGCGGCGTCGCGCAGGTCGCCGCGGATGAATTCGACGGACGGTTCCAGCCCGGCGAGGTTTTCGAGATGGCCGGCGGAGAGATCGTCGAACACGCGCACGCGCGCGCCGAGTTCCACGAGGCGCCGGACGAGGTTGGAGCCGATGAAGCCGGCACCGCCGGTGACGAGCTGGAGGCCGCGGACGTCCATGCTCAGCGGCCCAGGGAACTGGCGAACGACGGAATGGCCAGCGGCCAGATCCGGAACCAGACCGAATAGTCGTCGTCGCCGTCGGTCCCCTGCTCCGGCCGGATGCGCACGCCGAGGCCGAGGCCGAGGCAGCGCGTGCGGTGGATGACGTAGTAGGAATGCTCCTCCACGTTCGATTCTTCGAGATCCATGCGGGCGTAGAGGCGGGCGGACCAGCGCGCTTCGGGGAAGACGACCAGGTCGCCGGCGACGGATTCGCGGAAATCCACCCGGTAGCGATAATCCATGCCGAGGGTGAAAACGTCTTGCCCGCGGACTTCGATCTGGGTGCCGAACTGGACGAGTTCGTTGGTCTGCACGTCGTAGGTGCCGTCGAAATCCCACGACAGCCAGGACCACGGGCGCAGCTCCGTCTTGAAGCCGACCGCGTTGAAGGCGTCCTCGCCGGCGGCCTCGTCGGGGTCGAGTTCCAGCGTGGTGAAGACGTCGGCGTAGATCAGGTTGTGGGTGCCGCCGCGGCGGCGGGTCTGCAGGTAGTTGCGCAAGCCCAGGCGCAGGTCGTTGCGCTCGTCGAGGGCGTCGACGGAATCGAACTGCCAGAGCTCCTCGGGCAGGACGTTGGGCTCGAAGCGCAGGGTGTAGTCGGCGTAGGGCTCGAGCACGTGGCGCAGGTCTTCGTCTTCCTCGATGCCGGTGGGGCCGTCGTAGAGCTCGCCGAAGGCCGTGAAGGAGGATTCGGCGCCCAGTTCCGGCAGGCTGCGCCAGACGGCGGCGCCGTCGTCGAGGAGCCGCGTGACCTGGTTGCTGGTGCCGACGGCCGCGCCCAGCTCGTTGGTGACGACCACGACGTTGGTGACGGACGTGGTTTCCAGGGTCTTGGAATAGTAGGTGCCGCGGTAGCCGGCGCGCGGGATCAGGCTCAGGAACCCGAAGTGGCGGGTAGGCCAGTAGACGGCGTGCTTCGTGTCGAACCGGAAGGCGTTGTAGCGCTCTTCGACGGCGCCGTCGGGATAGACCCGGCCGAGATAACCGAAGGCGTTTTCGCCTTCGTAGAACAGCGGCGTCTCGAAAATCTGCTGGCGGTTGACGTCGAAGAACACTTCGGGCAGGCGGTCGACGTTGCCGTAGAAATCGTTGAGGCGCATGTTCAGCAGCACGCCGGCGGTGTAGCGATCGCCGCGGTGGGAGAGCGTGACGCGGTTTTCGGGCTGGACGTTGCGCTGGTATTCGTCGTCGAAGAAATCGTGCAGCAGCCAGGGGTCGCTGACGTAGTTCAATTCGGTGATGAGGTAGTCGCGGTCGGTCCAGTTGTGGACGTCGTCGAGGTGGAGCCAGTAGCGGTCGGCATCGACGAGTTCCTCGCGCTCGAGCCGCTGGGCGTCGTCGCGCCAGGGCTTCTGGTCGTTGGCGTAGTAGAGGCGCAGCTTGCCGGCGAAATCGCTTCCGTCGGGGTCCTGCCATTCCACGTCCTGGCCGAGGCCGACGCCGCGTTTTTCGCGCAGGTCGAAATGGGTGCGGGACGTGAAGACGTCGTTGATGGGGTAGTTGTAGGCCGTGAGCAGGAACACGCCCATTTCGGAACTGGCGCCGGGGGTGAATTCGAAGTTGGCCAGCTCCTCGACGTCGGCGCTCATGTACGGAATCCAGAAGAACGGCACGGGGCCGAGCTGGAAGCGGACGTTCTTGGCGCGCAGGTAGCGGTTGTCCTCGAGGGTGGCCGAGCCGGCGCGGATGGAATATTCGGGCCGGTCGGGCTCGCAGGTCGTGAGCATGAGGCCCTCGAGTTCCATGAGGTTGAGCGACAGGCGGCGCGCGTCGCGGGCGGTCAGGTGGTACGGCGGCGCGTAGGCCGCGAACGCGCCGAAATCGCCCTGCCCGGTCTTGAAATTGTAGGTGGCCTCCTGCCCCTCCCAGACGTTGCCCTGGTATTCGATCCGGATGTTGCCGCGCGCGGCGACCTGTTCGGCGGCGGTGTCCACCTCGGCGTAGTCGGCGGAGACGGAATCGGTGCCGCGCGCGACCTTGACGTTGCCCTTGGCGATGACGAGGCGGCGGGCGGCATCGTAGGCCAGATCGTCGGCCTGGACGTCGAGCAGGCCGCCGAGGGGATCGACGGCGGCTTTGGCCAGCGCGGCGGCGCCGCGGGCGGCGGACGCCGGGGCCGGAGCTTTCGCCGCCGGCGCAGCGGGTTTCGCGGCGGCGGCATTCGGCGCGCCGTCGAACCAGACGTGTTCATCGGCTTCCGCCCGCGCGGGCGCGGCCATGGGCCGGGAGGGGGCCACCACCGGACGGGACGGCGCAACGGGTGGCTGGGCCCAGGCCGCCACGGCCAGAAACGCGCCACATGCCGCCACCCGGTACGAGACTGAACACTTCATGCCGAATCCTTCCGTCGAATGCCTTCCATGCCGGCGCAATCTAGCAACCGCGCCCGGGGCGCGCCAAGCGCAAACTCCGCGCGCCGGATTTCACGAGCCGGGCGGCTGCGTTCAGGATTCCGGCGGGGTGCGATCGCAGGCGCGGGCCTGGGCGAGGCGCCGCGCGGGCGTGGGCGTCTTGCTCAGCAAGGCCACCTGCCAGAACGGCGCATCCCACGCGAAGGGCGCGCGCGCGAAGCGGTAGCGCAGGCAGGCTTCGAGCGCGTCCCGGCCGCCCGCGTGGCGCAGGGCGAAACGGTCGGCGCGCAGTTCGCCGCGGCGCGCGGCGGCATGCACGACCACGCCCGCCAGCGCGGCCAGTCCGAACAGGGCGACGACCCAGAAGGGCAAGGCTTCCGGCGCGACGGCTCCCGGCAAGCCGCGCGCGCGGGCCGCGCCATCGACCAGCCGCGTTGCGCCGAAGAAAACGCCGCCGGTCAACGCCACCTGGAGCGCGATCAGGCCGAGGGCCGCACCGTGCCGGTGCCACGCCGCGTGGCGCGCGGCCAAAAACACTTGTTCGCGGCGGCCGAGGCCGCGCCACGCCGCGGCCGAATAGACCGCGCGGCGGCGGCGCCCCCACCCCGTCAGGCGGACGTCGTCGAGTTCGTCCTGATGGTCGAAATCCCACCAGGCGGCGCCGGCGATCTCGAGGCCGGCGGCCTGCCCCACCCGGCGCAGCTCGCGCGCGAGCTCGGGATCCTCGGCCGGCACGGGCGGGCGCACGCGCGGCAGCAGCCACGAGGGGCCCCACTCGCCCAGGCCCGGCACCAGCAGCGCATAGGCGGCGGTCGCCGCCAGCCAGCCCCAGACGGGATAGAGCCGCATCAGCACGTACAGCCCCGTGAACGCCGCCGCCATCAGCCCCGTTTCCAGCAGCAGCGTGACGACGTAGCCCCGCAGCCACGCGCCGAACTCCGCGTGCAGCCGGCCGTGGGCGCGCTCCAGGGTATAATCGGCCAGCACCGACAGGGGGAACAGGGCGACCTCGTAGCCGAAGGTGGCCAGCGCCGCGACGCCCGCGCACACCAGCGGCCACGCGAACGGATGCGGCAGCCAGCCGCGCAGGCCGTCCGCAAGCGCGCGCGACCAGCCGGACGTCCAGAAGACGGCGGCCAAGGCGAACAGCAGGGCGAAGCGCAGCAAAAACAGGAGCGCCTGGCTGCGGTCGTAGGCCCGCGCCTGCGCTTCCCGCCGTTCGTCGAACCCCGCCGGCATCGCGCGCGACTCAGGCCAGATCGCCGAGGTTCAGCGTCTCCAGCAGGCGCGAGAGGTCCTCGTTGTCGAAGAACTCGATGACGATGCGGCCCATCTCGCGTTTGCCGTCGGGGGCCAGGCGCGCCGGAACCAGCGCGACCTTGGTGCCGAGTTCCTGCTGCATGCGGTCGGCCAGGAACTTGAGCTGGCGCGCGCTCTTTTCGTCGCCGGGGGCGGCGCTTTTCTCCGGCGCGGCGGCTTTCTTGCCGATTTTGGGCCGGCCGAGATCGGCCACGAGTTTTTCGAGCGCGCGGACGGAGAGGCCCTGCGCGATCGCCCGCGCGGCCAGCAGGTCGCGGTCGCCGGCGGCGACGCCCAGCAGGACCTTGGCATGGCCGGCGGTGAGCGCGCCTTCGGAGAGCGCCCGCTTGACGGCGTCGGACAGATCCAGCAGCCGCAAGGCGTTCGCCACCGTGGCGCGGGCCTTGCCAATGCGCTTGGAGACGTCTTCCTGCGTGAGGCCGGCCTCGCGCATCAGGTCGCGATAGCCCTCGGCCTCTTCGATCAGATCGAGGTCCGCGCGCTGGAGGTTTTCGATCAGCGCCATTTCGCGCGCTTCGAGGTCGCTGACCTCGTGCAGCAGCGCGGGGATTTCCGGCAGGCCGGCCAGTTGCGCGGCGCGGAAGCGCCGCTCGCCGGCGATCAGGTGGAAGATCTCGCCGGCCCGCCGCAGCCACACCGGCTCCAGCACGCCCTTGTCGCGGATGGAATCGGCCAGTTCCTTCAAGGCCTCTTCGGCGAAGTGGCGGCGGGGCTGCCACGGGCCTTTCTGGATCTTGTGGACGGGCACCAGATGGACGGCGCCCTTGGCTTTCGTTTCCGGCTCCGCCTTGTCGGCCGGCGCGGCGGGTTTCTTGGGCGGCGCCGTGCCGGGGCGCGTCGCCCCGCCCTTGATCAGCGCATCCAGTCCCCGGCCCAGGCCCTTGTGTTTCGGTGAGGTTGACATGATGGGTGGTTCTACCCCAAACGGGCGCGGGGCGCAATAATTCAGAATTGCCGAATGCGCGGGGGCTCCGTATTCTTCCCGGCCATGAACACGATCCAGACCTTGCTGATGGGTGCGACCCTGTGCGCGGCGGCCGCGGCCCCCCTCTCCGCCCAAACCCCGGTGCGCGTCACGGCCGACCGCGTCAATCTGCGGGCCAAGGCCCTGCTGACGGCCGAAGTCGTCGCGCAGGCCGCCTACGACGAACGGCTGACCGCCTACGAGATCGGCGACGAATGGGTCGAAGTGGCCGCCCCGGCCGCGGCGGACCTGTGGGTGGCCAAGACCTACGTCCAGGCGCCGGCGAACACCATCGGCGCCAACCGCGTGAACGTCCGCGCGGGGCCGGGCATCAACTACAACGTGGTGGCCACCCTCGAACTAGGCGCGACGGTCGAACCGCGCGGCGAAGAGATCCAGGAGTGGCTCAAGATCGCCCCGCCGGCCTCCACGCGGCTTTGGATCAGCCGCGAGTACGTCGAGATGCTCTCCGAAACGGCATCCAAAGGCTCCGCCGGCGAAAAAACGGCCGAAATCGCCCCCGAAAAGGCCAAAAAAGCCGAAAAAGAGGCGAAAAAGGCCGAAAAAGCCTCGAAAAAGGCAAAAAAACGCGCCGCCGCGGCCCGAGAAGAGCCGACGGAGCCCGTCGTGGCGCCGCTGCCCCCGATCGAACCGCCCACGCCCATCGTGGCGCCGTCGGTGCCGGAGAAGGACGCCGTCGTGCGCGAGATCCCGGTTCCGCCGCCCGCCGATCTCAAATTGATCCCGCTGGAAGGCCAGGGCCGGTGGGTCGAGGTGACGGGCGAGCTGCGCGCGGCGCCGCTGATCAACGAAGCCCCCACCCGCTACCGCGTGGTGCGCTGGCTGGACAACCGCTGGCAGATCCTCTGCCACGTCTACGGCGAAGCCAGCAAATTCCGCAGCCTGCAAGGCCAGACGGTGCTCGTGAAAGGCCGCCAGTACTGGATCCAGGGCGCGGCCGCGCCCGTGCTCGTGCCCGAGCAGGTGCAGGAACTTCCCGCGGGCGAATAGTCCGCCGCGGGGCGGACGTTTACGTGGAACGTAGAAACTTTCGGCGCGTTTTACGTCGAACGTAAAAACTTTGCGGCGACCCGATCAGGGCGCCGCGGGCGGCGCGCGCAGGATCGTGCCCGGCGCGTAGGTTTCCATCAGGCGCAGGAAGACGGGCTCGTATTCGTCGTAGAGTTCGCTCGGGGTGCTGAACTGCACGTGGTGCGCGAGGTCGCCGGTCAGGAAATCGAGCATCAGCACGCGGCTGCGGAAGAGCTGGACGGAGCGCTTCACGGCGCGGTGCGGCCCGACGTAGGCGAAATCCATGTGGGTGTCGGCGGCGAGATTGCGCTCCACCTGCCGCAGCTTGTCCACCAACTGGTTGAACGTCTGGTTGGTGGCCACCACCTGGATGGCCAGATCCATGCCGTAGGGGCCTTGGAAAACCACGTCGTAGAAACCGGCGGGCGGCGCGGCCGGCCGGATCCAGTGGCGCGGCGGCACGAGGCTGAAATAGCCGCGCGGATCTTCGTAGCGGGGATCGTCCAGCCCGGCGAGGACGTCGGCCGCGTGGCCGGGGCGCGCGCGCGCGACGCTCCCCGGACGCGCGGCGGCCCGGCGGGCGAAGTTCCGCAGGTCGGCCATGAGCGCGACGAGGGCGACGCCGGCGAAAACCAGGAGGACGATGCGCCATCGGGACGGCCCGCGGACGCGGCGGGCCTTGTCCGCCAACCGCCGGCGCGCGGCGGGTTCGGCCGGATCGCCGGCGCGGAGCGGCGGCGTTTTCATGGGACGGTGCGCGCGAAGCGGGTCACGTAGTCGGGCAGCCAGTTCCAATAGGCGACGTATTCGGCGGGCAGCTCCGCGACGATCCGCTCGGAGGCCGTGACGTCCTGGCGGCGGGGATCGTCTTGGTTCGGCAGCACGCGCTCGTCGCGGACGTAGAGCTGGGATTCGCCGGTGGCGGCGTCGGTGACTTCCTCGAACGCGAGGGTCCGGTCCGCGGCGCCGAAATAGTCGAACGATTCGTCGAGACCGGTCGCCGCGATCTGCAAAAAGCGGTCGAAGCGCCCGGCGCCGAGGGCGCGCCGGAGCTCGACGTAGAGCTCCTCGCGCACCAGCTCGCCCTCTTCCGCATAGGGCGGGATGGTCAGCACCGTCTGCTTCTCGGCGGGCCGCTCCACGGAAATCTTCTCGGCTTCGACTTCGCGCAGGACCGCGCGCGTGCCGAGAAAAGCGCTGTCGAGCAGGAAGATTTCCTCGTCGTCGAGCCGCAGGATCTCGGCCAGGTCGGCGCTGGTGGCCAGGTTGGTGTCCACCGGCGCGACGCGCAGGTTGGCCAGCTGGCGCTCCGGCAGCGGAAACGTGCCGCGCACGTTGTCGATGATCCAGTTGAGCATGTCGTCGAGGCGGGCGCGCAATTTGACGTTGTCCGTTTCGAGCTGGAACAGCTTGCGCTCGAGCTCCCGGTCGGCGGCGGCAGGAGCGGCGATGGCGGGAGCGGCGGCGCGCGGCGCGGCCGGAACGACGGCCGCGGCGGGCGCCCGCGCGGGGGCCGGAGACGCGACGGGGCGGGAAAGGACCGGCGCGGCGACCGGCGCCGGCGCGGAATCGGCCGCGAACGAAAGCCACCCGAACACGCCGACGGCCAAGGCGACCGCCGCGGCCAAGCCGCCGAAAAAGAGTCCCGCCGTTTTCCAGAAATCGTCGCGCGCGAGCATGGGCCCCCTCCGAGACCGCGCGGTCAACCGGCCACGGCCGCCTGCATGGCCTCCGCGACGGTTGGATACAGTTTCACGAGCTTGCCCATGCCGAGCAGTTCGATGGTCTTGGTGATCCGGCGGTTGAGCGCCGCGATCCCGAAAAAGGACAGGTTCTGCAGCGCGATCCGCTGGTAGCGCCCGAGCAGGGCGAGGCCTTTGCTGTTCACGTAGGACAGGGTTTCGCAATCCAGCACGATGCGGATGCGGGGTTGGTTGACCAGCGGATCCATCAAATCCTTGAACCCGTCGTGGGTCATGGAATCCAGCGGCCCCGACAAGTGGACCACTTGCACGCCATCGCGGTTCTCGATCTGAGTTGTCAAAACGGCGTCCGCCATGCCACTTCTCCCGTTTACGTCGGCTCCGACCTCAAGGTGCCAGCCAGCGTGTTCAACTTAGTCAAAGGGGCCCGCGTTGTCACCCCTAAATTGCAAAACGGGCCGCCGCCATTTCCGGCGGCGGCCCCAAAACGGCGCGCAGCCTACGATGCCGCCGCCATGTCGAGGGCTTCTTCCAGCGTGGGGTACGACGTCACGAACTTGCCCAGCCCGAGCATTTCCATGCCCTTCAGGATCCGCGGCCGCAAGGCCGCGATGCCGAGGAACGAAAAGTCCAGCTTCGACACCCGCTGGTAATGCATCAGCAACGCCAGCCCGCGGCTGTTCACGTAGGTCAGGTTCTGGCAGTCCAGCACGACGCGCGCGCGGGACTTGCCGATCAGCGGATCCATCTGCGCCTTGAACTGGTCGTAATTCGCCGAATCCAACGGCCCGCTCACGTGGAGAATGCGCACGCCGTTGCGCTCTTCCTGGTCGATTTTCAATATCGCTTCTGCCATGACGTCATCTCCTGAAATGCTGTCTTAATCTAGACTTAATATAATCCTAATATATGGGGTACACAAGACCTATTTTCGAAAAAAGAAAATCCGCGAACTCAGGGCACTTCAATGAGTTTTCGATAGACCACCGAGCCGCCCTGCGCCGGCCAATCCACGAACGGGCGGATGCCCAAAGCCAAGGATTGCATGCCGAGGAACGGATCGGGCTCCACCCAGACATAGGGCTCTTCGGGCGGGCCTTTCACGCCCGGGCCGGCCAGCGGCGGCCAAGCGGAATCGTCGTAGTCCGGTGCCGCCCAATCGCCGGGCGGATTGAAGGCGAATTTCCAGGTCGTGTCCGTGCCCGCAAACCAGTCCTTGCCGCGCAGCGCCAGTTGGACCCAGTCGGGATAGCGCTGGGGGGGCGTCTGGATCGCCAGCACGTGGGGGCCGGAGGCCAATTCGAAGGCCGCCGCGGTCGGGCGCTCCGGTTGGCCGGCCTGCAGGACTTCGCGGCCGTCGAGGAACAGCTTCGCGGGCATGTTGGCGTAGAACACCGCCAGGACCCCCTGCCCTATCCGCTGGCGCTGGATCATCTTGGCCGCCAGGACGACGTCTTCTTCCGGATCCGCGAGATACTTCGGCAGCGGATCCGGGCCGCCGAGTTTCTCGTCCAGCAGCGCGAGGCGGAATTCCAGCATGCGCCGGGCGGGCGCGGGCAACGCCGCGCCGTGGCGGCGCAGGCGGGCCGCCAGCTCGTCGCGCGCGCCCTGCCAGTCGCCGAAACGCTCGTGGTTCCACAGCGCCGTCATCAGTACTATCGGGTCCAGCCGCGGATCGCCCGGCGCGCCGCGGTGTTCCGGCCGCAGCCGCGGCGTGTCCGCCGTTTGCGGCCGGTCCAGATAGGCCCAGCCGACGCTCTCGAAATACGCCCGGCTGGCGTGGTCCGGCCCGCGCTCGAATTCCACGTCCAGCGACTCGGCGAACCGCGACGGATCCATCGCGTGCACGCGGTACTGCACGGCGCGGAACGGTTCCTTGACGAACAGGCCGTGCGTCGGGCCGGCCATCACGTTCTGGTAGTACCAGCCGCCGTTGAAATAGTCCTCCAGGCCCGTGCCCAGCCAGCCGGGCGTCTTCTCGCCGTCCTTGCGGATGCTTTCGTCGCCTTCGAGCGCCCAGTAGGAACCGTCGAGCGTGACGACCGAGAGCAGGCAGCCGACGAACTTGCCCTTGCCTTGGACGCGCAGGATCGGATGCGGCCGGCCGACGTCGGTCGGCGTCGTGCGGCGCCAGTTGGCGTGGAAATAGCCCAGCGCGTCCGCCGCGGCGTCCGACCGCGGCGCGACCCACGCGCGGATCGCCACCGGCACCGGCGCCACGCGCCCGGCTTCCAGGCGGATTTCCGCGGATGTCGCGAACGGCATCGGAAACGCGCAGAACAGCGCGCCCCCTTCCATGCCGAAATAGAGCGACCGCGCCCGGACCCGCCGCCACGGCACGCCGCAGAAGTCGCCCAGCGGCACCTTCACGCTTTCGTTCGTCGCGCCGTCCCAGCGGATCGAGACCATCCAGTCGCGCAGGACCGCGTCGCGCGACTCTTCGGGAATCTGGCTCCAGTCCGGTTCGAATTCCAGGCGGTGGATGACGCCGGGACCGGAAACCGTCGCGGCGTCTTTCCAGTCCGCCAGGACGAATTCGGTTTTCTCGCCCGCCGCCGGCAGGCGGTTGTCCGCCCAGACGGCGCGGGCTCGTTCGAGCGCGGCGACGTCCCGCTCCGGCAACGGCCAGGCGAACGTCTCGACGGGCGCGCCGCGCGGCAGGGCCGACTCGGAAATCTGGTAATAGGGCTTCGCGCCGGCCGGACCCCGTTCGCACTCGATGCGCAGGCTCTTGGCATAGGGCAACGGGACGAACGAATACCAGCAGTAGTTGTTGTATTCCGCCAGCGGGGCCAGGAACGGCGCGAAGGCCCCGCCGAACAGCTCCTTGACGTCGCCTTCCAGGCGCGGCGTTTCCTCGCCGTCGAAATAGAACCGGAACCGGTGCGGATAGCCGTCCTTGGCGCCGGTGAACCAGACGCGGGAGACAAAACCGGGGCCCTTGAGGTCCGCCAGCACCTTCCAGCCGGGCTCCTTGGAATCGCGCAGGAACGTGCCGAAGTCGTCGTTGCCGCCCGTGCGGTCGTAGGAGGTGTGCATCCGCGTGTCCGGCTGGTCCAGGCGCGCCAGCCAGAGCGGATCGGCCAGGCGTTCCGCCAGCGCCGCGACCGTGACCGGTTCCCCCGCCGGCCGGGGCGCGCACCCCGCCGCCGCCGCCACCAGCCCTGCCACCCCCATCGTCCGCCAAATTTGCTTCATTTCCACCTCGCGACCGCCTACTATGCCTTTTTGCGTTCCACAAATGAATCCTTTTTCCCCGCGCAGCGCAAGATCGGCCCACCCCCGGGAAACGCGCCATGAACGAATTCATCGAGCAAAACAGCTTTGGGCTGATCGTCGCGGCGGCAGGGTTGCTCATGGCCGCCTGCCGCTGGCTGCGGACGCGACGCGCGCTGTTTCGGGCTATCGCTGCCGTGAACGACATCCTGCGCGCCGAAAACGCGGGCGACGTCGATCTGTTCCGCACGCCGCGGATGCGGCGCCTGCTGACGCTTTCCCAGGCGGCGGAGCGGCTCGAAGACAAGATCGCACGCCTGCGGAACCATCTGGCCCGGCGTTCGTCCCCTCCGTAGCGCGCGGCCCGTTCCGCGTTGACCCCGCCCCGCCCCTGCGCCTATCCTGACGACATGGTGAACCCAGCCATTCCGACGCCGGCGAGCCTGCTGGCTTTCTGCGGTCGCAGCCTGTTCCGCGCATATGGTTGGCAGTTCTTCCGGCGGATCGCCCTGCCGCATCCGGTGAAGACGGCCCGGGCGGTGCGCGCGGCCGCCGCGCTCGACGGGGTCGGCGGCCCCGTCGAAGTGCCCGGCCCCGCCGTTGCCTTCGGCGGCGCGCGATCGGTCGTCGGTGTCGGCTTCTGTCTCAAACCCCTCGATCCGCCCTGCCCCTCGGGCCGGTTCAACCACGACTGCGCGTTCATCGAAAATCTCCGGCCCGGCGCAACGACCGAGGTGCCCGCGCCCTGCCGCCTCTGCGCGATCCGCGAATATGGCCTCCTGTCCCTGCGGGCGGGCGCCGCGTTCTACGTCATGACGTCGGCCCGGGACATCCTCTTCGACGTCTTCGCGCCCGCGCTCGACCGCGGCACGTTCGCGGCCGGCGCGTTCGCGCTGTGCCGCTTTTCGCTGCGGCCGTTCGCCGTCGGCTTGCGGGTCGCCGGCGTCCGCGGCTGGATGTGGTCGTTCGCCTCGGGCGATTGCCGCGACTATCGGACCTGGCTGCGCGCGGACAACGGCGACAAACCCGACCGGACGGAAATCGCTCCGGCGGACCGCCAGACGTTCCGCGAGTTCCTCCGGGCGGCGGCGCAGGCCGCGCCGCCCGCGCGCTTCGAGAAGCGCGGAAACGTCCTGCATCCCCGGACGGAGTCGGCATGAACGCCCTGCTCGCCCGCGTGCCGGAATTCTTCGTCGCGAATTTTCCCACGCTTCCGGCGCTGCTGGTCGGCGGACCGCTGGGGCTGGCGTGGTCCTTCGCGGCGCTGGGCTTCGCCGGGTGGCTGAAGCGGCGCGGCGTGCGCACGGGTTATACCCGCAAGACGTTCCATTTCCTGATCTTCGGGACCGTGGCGGCGTTGCAGGGACTCGGCGGCACGCCGGCCGTCTGCCTGTTCGGCGCCACGTGCTCGCTGGCGGTGTTCTTCGCCGTGTGGCGCGGCCCCGGCAACCTGTTCTACGAAGCGATGGCGCGGGAAAAAGACGAGCCGCACCGGACCCACTTCATCCTCGTGCCCTACTTCACGACCCTCGTCGGCGGCCTCGCCAGCAGCCTGCTGTTCGGACCGCTGGCCATCGCGGGTTTCCTCGTGGCCGGCCTCGGCGACGCGATCGGCGAGCCGGTCGGCGCGCGGTTCGGGAAGCACCGCTACCGCGTGTTTTCGCGCGCGGCGGTGCCCGCGACGCGCAGCCTCGAAGGCTCGGCCGCGGTGGGCCTGGCGTCGGCCTGCGCCCTGGCGCTGGCCGTCGCCGCTTCGCCGCAGCTCGCGCTCGGATCGTTCGGTTGGATCAAGATCGCCGCCATCGCGCTCCTTTCCGCCCTGACGGAAGCGGTCTCGCCGCACGGGTGGGACAACGCGACCATGCAGGTGGTGCCGACCGCCTTGGCATGGCTCTGGCTGGCTTGACCGGGCCTCCGGCAACCGGCCCGCACCTTTTGGGTTTTCATCATCCCCCCAACTGGCTTAGGATGGGTGTCCGTACATGAAACCGAATCCGGAACCAGCTTCGAACGGACGCCCGGCGTTCCAGCGCATCCTCGTGACGGGCAGCACGGGCTTTTTGGGACACCACGTCCTGCCGCGCCTGCGCGCGGCGTTTCCCGAGGCCGAACTGGTCGGCCTGGGCCGCCGCGACTTCGATCTGCTCGAACCCGGCGCCCCCGCCGCCATGCTCCGCCAGATCCGGCCCGACTGCGTCGTCCACATGGCGGCCAAATCGGGCGGCATCCTCACCAACAAAAAGCGCCCCGCCGACTTCTTCTACGACAACTTGGCGATGAACCTCCACGTCTTCCACGAGTCCTGGAAAGCGGGGGTAAAGAAGCTCGTCACCTTCATGGGCGGCTGCTCCTATCCCGCCGACGCCCGCTCGCCCATCGGCGAAGACCAGATGTGGAACGGCTACCCCCAAATCGAAAGCGCCGGCTATTCCGTCGCGAAAAAAATGCTCGTCACCCAATCCTGGGCCTACCGCGTCCAGCACGGATTCAACTCCATCGTGCTGATTCCCGGCAACGTCTACGGCGAGTGGGACAACTTCAACCTCGAGGAAGCCCACGTCGTTCCCGCCCTGGTCCGGAAATACGTCGAAGCGCAGGAGCGCGGCGACCGGACGATCACCGCCTTCGGCTCCGGCCGGCCCACCCGCGATTTCGTCTATGCCGGCGACGTGGCCGCCACCGTCCCCTGGTTCGTCCGGAACTACGACTCCAGCGAACCCATCAACGTCTCGGCGGGCCGCCGCATCTCCATCCGCGAATTGGCCGAAACCGTCAAGAAAACCACCGGGTTCGCCGGCGAGATCGTCTGGGACGCCGCGCAGCCGGACGGGCAAATGGACAAGATTTTCGACGTGGCCCGCCTGCATGCGCTGGGGCTCTCCTGCGACACCGCGCTGGAAGACGGCCTGCGGCGCACCGTCCAGTGGTTCCGGCAGGCCCGCCAGGAAGGGACCGTCCGGCTCTAGCGTGAAAACCTGCCTCGTCGTCGGCGCCCAAGGATTCATCGGTTCGGCCATCGCGGCCGAGGCCGCCGCGCGCGGCTACGCCCTGACGGCCGTGGATCTGGACAACGTCGCCGCCTGCCGCGGCGCGACCGCCGACCTGCTCGTCAACGCCGCCGGCAATTCGCGCAAATTCATCGACGACCAGGATCCGGTCCGCGGCTTCGAGCTGTCCGTCGCCGCGGTCCTGCGCACGCTGCACGATTTCCGCTGCGGCCGGTTCGTCCAGCTTTCCTCCGGTGCGGTCTATCCCCATGAAGACGATCCGCGGCGCAACGCCGAAGACGCCCCGCTGGCGCCCGCCGAGATGTCCCGCTACGGCTTCCACAAATGGCTGGCCGAACAGCTCGTCCGCCACTACGCCCCGCGCCACCTCATCCTGCGCCTGGGCGGATTCGTCGGGCCCCGCCTGCGGAAAAACGCGGTCTACGACCTGCTCGCCGGCCGGCCCCTGTTCGTCCACCCCGATTCGGAATTCCAATACATGGACGTGCGCGATCTGGCGCGCGCGGTCTTCGACCTGGCCGAACGGCCGGATCTGCCCGCCTCCCCCCTGAACGTCTCGGCCCGCGGCGCCGTGTCCGTGCGCCGGATCGCGGAATGGGCCGGCCGCGCGTTGCCGCCGGACGCCGACCGCCAGCCCCGGACGCGCGCGGAATTGAACGTCGACCGGGCCGGGCAACTCCTGTCGTTGCCCGACACGGCCGAAACCCTCCGGAGCTTCATCCGGGAAGTCCACAGCGGAGCCTTGACCCTGCCATGATCATTTCCCGCACCCCGTTCCGGATCAGCTTCTTCGGCGGCGGCACCGATTTCCCGGGCTTCTTCCGGCAAGAAGGCGGGGCCGTCCTCGCCGCCACCATCGACCAGTACTGCTATCTGTCCGTCCACCGCCTGGCGCCGCTGTTCAAGCATCGCTTCCGCGCCAGCTATTCGCGCACGGAATCCGTGCGGCGGCCGGAAGAATTCCAGCATCCGCTGATCCGCGAAGTCCTGCGGCTGCTCGACCAGCGCGAAGGCATCGAAATCGCCCACACCGCCGATCTGCCCGGACAAACCGGGCTGGGCTCGTCTTCTGCTTTCACCGTCGGCCTGCTCAACGCCGTGCAGGCCTTCAACGGCCGGCGCTGCGCGCCGGAAGAACTCGCCCGCCAGGCGATCGCCGTCGAGCGCGACCGCGTCGGCGACGCCGGCGGCTGGCAGGACCAGTACGAAGCGGCCTACGGCGGTTTCCGCTGCATCGACTTCCCGCCCGACGGCCCCGTGCGGGTGCGCGGCCTCGATCTCTCCGCCGCCCGCGTGCGCGAACTCGAAGACCACCTGCTGCTGTTCTATCTGGGCTCCGAACGCTCCGCCGAAACCATCCTGCGCGAGCAGGAAAAACGCACCGGCGACAACGTCCCCGCCCTGCGCGCGATGCGCCAGATGGTGGCCCAGGCCGAAACGATCCTGGCCGGCGCGGCCCCGCTCGCGGAATTCGGCGACCTGCTGCACGAATCGTGGGCGCTCAAGCGCTCGCTTTCCGCCGGCATCAGCACGCCCGCGATCGACCAGGCCTACGAAGCCGCCCGCGCCGCCGGCGCGCGCGGCGGCAAGTTGCTCGGGGCCGGCGGCCGCGGCTTCCTCTGCCTGTGCGCCGCGCCGGACCGGCACGCCGCCATCCGCGCCGAACTCCGCGATCTGGCCGAACTCCGCTTCCGCTTCGGGACCGAGGGCAGCCGCATCATTTTCTCCAGCGATGACTGACCGGCCGAAAATCGCGCTTTGGTTCCGCTACGGGCCCGCCGACCACGCCGAACTGTTCCACGCCATGCCGCAAATCGTCGCCGCGCTCGCCGCGCGCGCCGAAGTTCACTACTACGGCCTGCGGACGGCCACGCCGCTCCCGGACGCCATCCGCGCCCACGCCGTCCTCCACTACCTGCCCTTCCGCGTGGACCGCACGCGCACCCGCGACAAGTTCGTCAAGACCGCGCTGTGGCTCCTGGGCCTGCCGTTCATCGCCCTGGATTGTCGCCGGCGCGGCGTCCGGGCGGTCTACATCGACGAGACCATTCCCTTCACCGCCTTGCTGGCCCGAATCTTCTTCGGCCGCAACGTCGCGATCACCGTCGCCGACTTCTTCGCAGACATCTATTTCACCGGGGCCAAGGCCTTCCTCGGCCGCGCCATCCGCTCCCTCGACCTGTGGAGCTGGAAACGCCTGCCGCTGATCTTCACCCGCGCCGGCGCGACCCGCGCCTTCCTCGCCCGGCACGGCATCGATCCCGCGCGCGTCCACCCCGTCTACGATCCCTGCGACCTGGCTCTCTACCGCCCCCTGCCGGCCGCGGACCGCGCCGCGGCCCGCCGGCCATACGGCTACGGCCCCGACGACGTCGTGCTCGTGCACCACGGCATCCTGCACCCCAACAAAGGCAACGATTTCGTCCTCCGCGCCCTCGCGGAGATGCGCGCGGAATTTCCCCGCCTGCGCTACCTGCTCGTGGGCGACGGCCCCGAAATGGGCCGCCTGCGCCGCCTCGTCCGGGAATTGCAGATGGACGACGTCTGCACGCTGACCGGCTGGCTCCCGACCTTGCCCGACGTCTGCCGCGCCCTCAACGCGGGCGACGTCGGCCTCGTCATGCGCACCGGCGCCGAATCGGACGACTTCCACATGACCGGCGCCCTCGTCCACGCCATGGCCTGCGGCTTGCCGATCCTCGCCGCCCGCCTCGGCGGCGTCTCCGAAGTCGTGTCGGAAGAGCGCAACGGCCTGCTGTTTTCCCCGACGGACATGGCGGAGTTCCGGCGCCAGCTGGCCCGTTTCGTCCGCGACCCCGAGCTGCGCGCGCGCTGCGGCCAAGCCGCGGCCGCGGATGCCCGGATCCATTTCGACGTCGCGCGGGTGACGGACCTCACCGTGCAACCGCTGCTGCGCCTGGCGGGCCTCGCAGAATCCGCATCCTAAGTTTCCTCGAAGTCCAGGCCCACCCCCGAACTTGCCCCCCCCGCTCCATTCGCCGGCTCAGGCCTAGCGTTCCGCCAGTCCCTGGACCTCGTCCGCCGACAATTCGCGGTCGAACAGCATCACCTCGTCCAACGCGCCCTCCACGAACAGCCGTTCCGCCTGGCCCATGGTCAACGGCGCTTTCGCGCTCGGGACGGGCAGCAGATGCCGGGCCTCCGAGACGCAAATCCCGTCCTTGTAAATGCGGAAATCCGAGCCCTCCCGCGTCACCGCCAAGTGGTGCCAGCGGTCCACCTCTCCGCGCCAAGGGATCGCCCCGATTCGAAAGCTCTCGCTGCGGGACGAGTTCACGTGGAAGCAAAGGTTTCCCTGCCAAAATTCAAAGGCCCATTTGTTTTGCTCCCCGCCGCCTTCGTCATGGCCCACGATCATCTGCTCTCCGACGGGCATTTGTTCCAGCTTGATCCACAAGGCGATGCTGAACGGCTGATCTCCGAAATTCCA